>JBILYO010000136.1:0-6081 GCA_044377685.1 Polynucleobacter sp.
CCAATCAGTAGGCGAGAGTGAAGTGGTAGCCATGCAAGCTGCGCTTGGGCGAGTGCTCGCAGAAAGCGTCAATAGTCTTGTAGATGTTCCACCATTGGATAACACTTCTATGGATGGCTATGCAGTCCGTTGTGCTGACACTAGCACCCCAGGGCAAACGCTGAAGATTGCACAACGCATTCCGGCGGGATCAGTTGGAACAGAGCTCCAAGTAAGAACCGCTGCCCGAATCTTCACTGGAGCCCCAGTCCCTCTAGGTGCTGATGCAGTGGTTATGCAAGAAGATTGTGCGATGAGCGAAGGATCGCCTGATCATGTTCAGGTAAATGTCGTTCCTCAAGCGGGCCAATGGATTCGTCGCAAGGGTGAAGATTTAAGTGCAGGGAAGCTCGCCTTAAGTGCCGGCACATTTTTGCGCCCTCAGGAGCTTGGTGTGGCCGCTTCTGCTGGTTTAACTCATTTGAATGTAAAACGTCGAGTGAAGGTGGCTGCTTTCTTCACTGGCGATGAATTGGCTTTGCCTGGTCAACCATTAAAGCCCGGTGGTATCTATAACTCTAACCGCGATACTTTATTAGCTTGCTTAAGATCCTTAGGATGTGATGCAACGGATTTAGGAATCGTGCCTGATCGATTGGATGCTACGCGTGATGCTTTACGTAAAGCAAGTAAAGATCACGATCTCATTCTGACTTCGGGTGGTGTTTCTGTAGGTGAAGAGGACCATATCAAGCCTGCAGTGACAGCTGAGGGGCGACTTGATCTTTGGCAAATTGCGATTAAACCTGGAAAGCCTTTGGCATTTGGAGCAGTGCGTAAATCCGAGAGTCCAAAAGATGGAGAGGCTTGGTTTATTGGCCTACCTGGCAATCCTGTTTCAAGCTTCGTTACTTTCTTATTATTTGTGCGCCCCTTTATTTTGAAGCTACAAGGGCGAGAAACGAAGTTGATTCCACCTTATATGATGCGGGCAGACTTCGATTGGCTAAAAGCAGATCGACGTAATGAGTTTTTGCGGGTCAAAATTAATCAACAAGGCGGATTAGACTTATTTCCCAATCAGAGCTCAGGTGTTCTGACCAGTGCATCTTGGGGGGACGGTTTAGTGGACTGCCCACCAGGACAAGCTATCCATGCTGGCGACCTTGTCAAATACATTCCTTTTGATGCTTTGTTGACTTAATCGGTTTACGATTACCCCATGAAACTCGAACTGAAATTTTTCGCTTCCTTACGTGAGTCACTTAAAGTATCAGAAGAAAAAATCACTATTCCATCTTCTGTCAAAACGATTGCTGATTTACGAATCCATTTATTCGAAAGAGGTGGCGTCTGGGCGGAAGTTTTAGCAAATGGCAAATCCCTTCGCTGTGCATTGAACCATCAAATGGTGGATCCTAGTACGCCTTTGCAAGAGGGCGCTGAAGTAGCATTCTTTCCGCCGGTGACCGGGGGCTGATATGTCGAGCTCAATTCGTATTCAAGAAAAAGATTTTGATGTCAGTGCTGAAATAGCAGCGCTACGCAAAGGTGATCCTAGAGTTGGCGCAGTAGTGACTTTTTTAGGTACTGTGCGCGATATGAATGACGGTAGCTCAGTTAAAGGAATGACCTTGGAGCATTACCCAGGTATGACCGAAAAAGCGCTACAAGAAATTTTGGATCAGGCTAAGTCCCGCTGGGATCTTTATCAGACTCTTGTGATTCATCGAGTTGGCCTATTACTGCCAGAAGATCAAATTGTCATGGTCGCAGTCACTTGCGCTCATAGAGGCGAAGCTTTTGCTGCTTGTGAATTCATCATGGATTACCTCAAAACGGCAGCTCCATTCTGGAAAAAAGAAGATACTCCTGAGGGTGGTCGTTGGGTGGATGCCAGAGTGACTGACGAGACTGCTATGTCACGTTGGGAAAAGAAGTAACTTCTTTAAAGCTTAAAAAAAGCTAATTTTTCAGATCGAGGTAATTGCTTTAATTTAGCCTCCGCTTTAGATGCCTCAGATCTATCGGGATGGGCTTGGGTGGCTAAAAGGATGACAGGTCTGCGCGACCTCGTATAACGTGCACCTTGCCCTGAGTTATGGGCCTCCAGCCGATGTTCAAGTCGGTTGGTGATACCCGCATAGAAGCTGCCATCCGAGCATTTGAGTAGGTAAACGAGCCAGGTCAAAATAGTAAAATGAGCGTTAAAAAGGCCTTAGAAAAGCTTGAAATTGGCAATATTGCCCTTATATTCTATAGATAGATATTCATGGAGTAGATGGGGAAGCAAAAATGAGAATAGATAAATTAACTACCAAATTTCAAGAGGCTCTAAGCGAGGCCCAGAGCATCGCTTTAGCTAAAGATAATCAATATATTGAGCCAGCCCATCTGCTACTAGCGATGCTACGTGATTCCGATGGGGGTGCAAAGAGTTTGCTTACTAGGGCGGGCGTTAATGTGTCCGGTCTTGAAAAGGGCGTGGAAAAAATCATTAGCAATTTACCCGAAGTGCAGGGAACGAGTGGTGAAGTCCAAGTTGGTCGAGATTTAAGTAACTGGCTCAATCTCTGCGAAAAAGAGGCCAATAAGCGCAATGATCAATTTATTGCCGGTGAACTATTTTTGTTGGTAGTAGCAGATGATAAAGGTGAGCTAGGAAAAGTAGCTCGGGAGAATGGTTTAAATCGCAAATCGTTAGAAGCTGCTATTGATTTAGTACGCGGAGGAGAATCAGTGAATAGTGCAGATGCTGAAGGTCAACGCGAGGCCTTAAAAAAATATACCATCGATTTGACAGAACGTGCTCGCGCTGGGAAGTTAGATCCAGTGATTGGACGTGACGATGAGATTCGTCGCACTATTCAAATTTTGCAACGTCGCGGCAAGAATAATCCGGTGTTGATTGGTGAGCCTGGCGTAGGTAAGACTGCGATTGTTGAAGGTTTAGCACAACGAATCGTTAATGGCGAAGTTCCAGAGACATTAAAAGATAAACGGGTTCTGGTCTTAGATATGGCTTTGCTCTTAGCGGGCGCCAAATATCGTGGCGAGTTTGAAGAGCGATTAAAAGCAGTGCTCAGTGACGTAGCTAAGGACGAAGGCCAGACCATTATCTTTATTGATGAGATTCATACCATGGTGGGTGCTGGTAAAGGTGATGGCGCTATGGATGCTGGCAATATGCTCAAGCCAGCCTTAGCTCGCGGTGAATTGCATTGCATTGGAGCAACCACACTTGATGAGTATCGTAAGTACATAGAGAAAGATGCCGCTTTAGAGCGACGCTTCCAAAAAGTGATGGTTGAGGAGCCTACTGTTGAAGCAACCATTGCGATCTTACGTGGTTTGCAAGAGCGTTATGAGTTACATCATGGAATTGAGATCACCGATCCAGCTATTGTGGCTGCTGCTGAGTTATCGCATCGCTACATCACAGATCGTTTCTTGCCAGATAAAGCGATTGATCTAATTGATGAGGCAGGCTCACGTATTCGGATGGAGATCGATTCTAAGCCTGAAGTGATGGATAAATTAGACCGTCGTTTAATTCAGCTAAAGATTGAGCGTGAAGCGGTCAAGAAAGAAAAAGACGAGGCTTCTCAAAAGCGCCTTGCCTTAATCGAGGAAGAAATTCAGCGCCTTGGTGCCGAGTATGCTGATTTAGAGGAGATCTGGAAGGCAGAGAAGGGCGCCGTATTAGGGGCTGCGCATCTTAAGGAAGAGATTGAGAAAGTTCGTGCTGATATCACTAAACTGCAACGTGAAGGCAAGTTAGAGCAAGTTGCTGAGCTACAGTACGGTAAATTACCAGAGTTAGAGGCTAAGCTAAAGTCTGCAGCAGCAGCTGAAGCTAAAGGCGATAAAGAAGGAGTAGTTAAAAATAAACTTTTGCGTACACAAGTTGGCGCAGAAGAAATCGCAGAAGTTGTTTCTCGTGCGACAGGTATTCCCGTATCGAAGATGTTACAAGGCGAGCGCGATAAACTTCTGAAGATGGAAGAGTTGCTGCATAAGCGCGTGGTTGGTCAAGAGGAAGCAATTCGTGCGGTATCTGATGCTATTCGTCGCTCACGCGCTGGTCTGTCTGAAGAGAATCGCCCCTATGGCTCCTTCTTATTCTTGGGCCCTACTGGTGTAGGTAAAACTGAACTCTGTAAAGCATTAGCAGGCTTCTTATTTGATAGCGAGGATCATCTTGTTCGAATTGATATGAGTGAATTCATGGAAAAACATAGTGTGGCTCGTTTACTTGGGGCGCCTCCTGGTTATGTTGGGTATGAAGAAGGCGGATATCTCACTGAAAAAGTACGTCGTCATCCTTATAGTGTGATCTTGTTTGATGAAATTGAGAAAGCCCATCCAGATGTATTTAATGTGTTGTTACAAGTATTGGATGACGGCCGCTTGACTGATGGTCAAGGGCGCACAGTTGACTTTAAAAATACTGTGATTGTGATGACTAGTAACATTGGCTCACACTTAATTCAGTCAATGACTGACAAGAAGCAATCAGAGATCAAAGAAGCCGTATTTGAAGAGTTGAAGAGTCATTTCCGTCCAGAGTTCTTAAACCGAATTGATGAGATTGTCGTGTTCCATGGTCTGGATAAAGCTAATATTGCCAATATCGCTAAGATCCTGCTCAAGAATCTATCTGATCGTTTAGCAAAAGTTGATATGCAACTTGAGGTCAGCGATGCAGCTTTGAATAAGATTGCAGAGGTTGGTTTTGATCCCATCTATGGAGCAAGACCGCTCAAGCGTGCCATTCAGCAGCATATTGAGAACCCCGTTTCTAAGATGATCTTAGAAGGTACATTCGGACCTAAGGATGTAGTCCCAGTGGATGTGGATAAAAAAGGTGACTTTAGTTTTACTCGCCAAGTGCACTAAGCTTTAGAAGCACTGCAGCAAATAAGCAGGATTTTTCCTGCGCCAGTAAACTCGGTTCATGACTGTTGCGCAAATTAGGCGCTACAGTGATGTCCGGGTGATTGCTCTCATTAGCCTGGCTCACGGTAGCTCCCACTTCTTTCATTTAATCCTTCCGCCTATGTTCCCATGGCTCAAGGATGCATTTGCATTAAGTTATGCCGAACTAGGCTTGCTGATGTCGGTATTCTTTATAGTCTCCTGTGGTGTGCAGGCAGCCTCAGGCTTTCTGGTTGATCGGATCGGGGCTAGACCAGTTCTATTTATGGGTGTTGGTTTGCTTGCACTGGCGGCGCTTACTTATTCTCAAAGTAATGGCTATTGGATGCTCATATTAGGCGCTGTGATTGCTGGTTGTGGAAATGGAATATTTCATCCAGTAGACTTCACCTTAATTAATCACAAAATTTCCCCACCTAATTTACCCTACGCCTATTCAATGCATGGCGTGACAGGTTATCTCGGATGGGCAGCTGCCCCAGCATTTATGGTAGGTATTGCACAACTTTCCGATTGGCGTATTGCTTTTTTATCTGCTGCTTTATTGCAAGTGATTGTTCTGTTAATTTTGTATTGGAATCGCAATAATCTCATTGATGATGTTCAGGCGCGACGTGCAGAAAGTCATGCAAGTGCTCAGACTGCTAACCCTGGGGGCATGCCTGCTAGCACCTTTGGCTTCTTAAAATTACCAGCCGTTTGGTTTTGTTGGCTTTTCTTTTTCTTTAGTATGGCTGCAACTTCTAGCTTGCAGTCTTTCGCACCGAGTGCATTAAACGCAATTTATGACATCGCAATTAGTGTTAGCAGTTACTTTATTACTTTATTAGCTTTAGGAAGTGCTGTAGGAGTTTTATTAGGTGGATATTTGGCTGCAAAGTTACAGACACCCGAACGCATCGTCACCACCTGCTTATCAGTCAGCGTTCTGATGAGTTTACTGATTGCAACCGGTTGGATTTCTCCCAGCGTGATCCCCGTTTTATTTATTGTCATTGGACTGGGCTATGGTCTTGTTGGGCCCTCGCGCGATCTTTTAATTAAGTCAGCAACTCCTCAGGGTGTTTCGGGTAGGGTATATGGAGTTGTGTATTCCGGGATCGATCTTGGGGCAGCACTAGGACCATTTATCTTTGGTTTCTTGATGGATGCAGGCTTACCAAG
>JBILYO010000137.1:0-5933 GCA_044377685.1 Polynucleobacter sp.
TCCCTGCTAAAGTTTGTAGAACCTTTGGCAATGCGGATTTCATCCGCTTTCCTTGCCCCGCAGCCAAAATGACGATATTCATAAAGGGGGATTATAAATCCCCGGGATGAGGGTTCCGCAGGCTAACTCATCTAATTCGGCCTCATCAATTGCCTTATCACCACTAGATCTAGCGGCAATCCCTGACAGCTGCGTGGAAACCTCCAAGTTTTGGAAATCAAAGGCCTCACCATCCATCAGATGGGATGGCACGATGTGATGCATTGATCTAAAGAGATTCTCAACACGACCTGGATATTGCTTCTCCCATTCCCGTAGCATTTGCTTCATAGCTTGACGCTGTAAATTGGGCTGACTACCGCAAAGATCACAAGGAATGATGGGGAAATTCATGTCAGCTGCGTAACGCTCTAATAGCTTTTCCGGCACATATGCCAATGGGCGAATTACGATGTGCTTACCGTCATCAGAGCGCAGCTTAGGCGGCATACCCTTGAGTTTGCCTGCATAAAACATATTGAGCATTAGCGTTTCAAGAATGTCATCGCGGTGATGACCCAATGCAATTTTTGTTGCGCCCAGTTCATCAGCAACGCGATACAAAATTCCACGACGCAAACGTGAACACAGCCCACAAGTTGTTTTTCCTTCTGGAATAACGCGTTTCACAATGCTGTACGTATCTTGTTCTTCAATATGAAATGAGACGCCCAAGCTCTTTAAGTAGTTTGGAAGGATTTCAGCAGGAAAGTTAGGCTGCTTCTGATCTAGGTTGACTGCCACAATCTCAAAGTTGATTGGCGCACGCTCACGTAACTTGAGCAGGATGTCGAGCATGGCATAACTATCTTTTCCACCTGAAACGCAAACCATCACTTTATCGCCGTCTTCAATCATGCCAAAGTCTCCAATGGCTTGACCCACTAGACGACAGAGCTTCTTTTCAAGCTTGTTTTCTTCGAAGATAACTTTACGAATATCGCCCATGATTTTTGAATTCTTTTCTTTTTTCTGAATTAAGTCGGCTTGATTCGAAATACCTCAACTCCCACTGAATGGCAGTCTGGATAAACATCTGGTTTAGCAGTAGTGACACGCGCAGCTAATACTTTTGGATGCATCAACATTGCCGTAACAATATCATCACAAAAGGTTTCTTGTAAATGAATGTGCCCATGAGAAGCCCGTTCCTTGATAGTTTCCCGCATAAAATCGTAATCTACTACCTCATCTAGTTGATCATTGGTTGGCGTATTCATTGATAGTGGTACATATAAATCAACATTCAAGATCACGCGTTGTTCAGCCTTCTTCTCAAAATCATGTACGCCGATATTGATATAAATTTCATAGTCTCGTAAAAATAAACGACGGCAGTCATTTAGGGCAGGATGTAAAAGGATGGCATGCATGATTTATTAGCTTTATTGTTTTTATGAATTGGTTTTAAACATCACATCGCGGGTAGACGGCAGAAGATGCTGGCCACCATCTACATACAAAGTCGTTCCTGTAATAGCATTGGATTGTGCTAAAAATACTGCGGCTTTAGCAACATCAATGGGTTTAGATGATCTTTGGAGTGGCGTCATTTGATGTGCTTTTGCAAAACCTTCTTCAGTTTGATCGCCAGAAGGCAAAGAAATTCCCGGCGCTAAACCTACAACTCGAAGAAGTGGGGCGAAGTCTAAGGCCAACATTTCGACCGAGCTTAAAAGTGCTGCCTTAGATAGTGTGTAAGATAAATAATCCGGATTGAGATTAATGAGTTTTTGATCTAGCAATTGAATAACGGATGGCAGCGAGTCTTCGGCTATTTTTTCTAGCTTATTTTTCTGATGACTTTTTTGATACCCAAACATCAGTTGCGAGAGCAAAATTGGGGCAACTAAATTGACCTGCATATGCTCTTGCAAGCTTTTTTGACTCAATGGACTTGCAGAGTTTGCGCGATCATATTCAAAAATAGATGCGCTATTGACTAAGCAATGTAAGCCTTGGAATTGCTCAGTCACTGCCTTAAATAAACCTGTAGTAGCTGCCTCATTGCTAAGATCTGCTGAAAAAGCCTGAGCCTTACGCCCAAGCCCCTGAATTTGACTCACGGTTTCTTGGGCATCTGCTTCAGATCGCCCATAATGAACAGCAACATCCCAGCCCTGACGTGCGAACTCTAAGGCAATTTCTCGACCAAGACGCTTGGCGGCGCCAGTCACTAAAACGGCCTTATTTTGCTGGGATGGTGATGTTGAACTTGGGTTCAATTAAATTCTCTTAGACTAGCGAGCTATGGATATTACCTTGACCAGCCTTGAAACGGAGCATAGCCAGCTTCTAAGCAACAAAATAGCTACCCAAATCGCTCTAGAAGGCGGTTGGATAGGCTTTTCTCGCTTTATGGAGATGGCCCTCTATGAGCCAGGTATGGGCTACTATAGTGCTGGGGCACATAAATTGGGGGCTGGTGGTGATTTCACGACTGCGCCTGAACTGAGCCCACTCTTTGGCGCCACCATCTGCTCAACGCTTTTACCCGTGCTTGAGGGCTTAAAAGCACAAGGTTTACCTACTCAGATTTTGGAGTTTGGGGCAGGAACTGGCAAGCTCGCCCAATCTATTCTGATGCGCTTAGATGTCCTCGGCTTTTCATTGGATCGTTACGACATTATTGAAATTTCTCCAGACTTAGCTGAACGCCAAAAAGAACTTTTAAGAGCGAGTCTTTCTCATTTGAAATCCACCACTCAATGCAATTGGTTAAGCACCTTACCTGAAAATTACAAGGGCATTATTTTGGCAAATGAAGTCATTGATGCGATTCCCTGTGATGTGATTATTTTTCAAGATGGTTTTTGGTATTGGTATGGAGTTGCCTACGAAAATGAAAAATTTGTCTGGAAGGTAGGAAAGCCTGTCGAGCAAGACTTACTCCCAGAGAGTTTGTTGGGTGGAAATTTCTCAGAGGCTTATGTCACTGAATTACATGCTCCTGCTAATGCCTGGATGCATCAAGTGACTCAGCATTTGCATACAGGTTTATTTTTAACTTTTGACTATGGCTTTACGGAGAATGAGTACTACCACCCCCAAAGACTTCAAGGCACCTTGATGGCACACCATCGCCACCACGCCATTCAGGATCCCTTTTATTTACCTGGCTTATGTGACATCACTACTCATGTAGAGTGGTCACAAATTGCTCGCTGCGCCCTTGCTGAAAATGCAGATGATGTTTATCTATCAAACCAAGCGGGCTATTTACTGAATGCAGGGATTGGAGATATTGCACTAGAGATAGGCAATCCTGAAAACCCTAAAATCTTTTTGCCTATTTCAAATGCATTACAAAAGTTATTATCTGAAGCCGAGATGGGTGAATTATTTAAGGTCTTTGCATTCTCTAAAAATATTGATTATTTTCTTCCTAGACATTCCTTAGAAGACCTACCTGGCTTGGGCAGCAGAAATAGGCTCTAAGTTGCAGAAGACTGAAGGGCGCTAGTGATTGCAGCCAATCTTGCAGACTCAAAAGCGCTACCTATGCGCTCACCATTTGATCGATCCTCTGCCGCAACGCCAGAAATAATATCGGCAGTACTTAATGCCTGTGCATGACGCATCGCTGCGATTAAAACAGATACCTTAAATCCAAGCCTCTTGGCAAGATCTAATAGCAGCTGTCCACGATCTGGCTTGCGCCAAATATCAGCACGATTAAACCAAGCCAAGACATCGACTGCAGGATATTGGCCATCAGAATATTGGTTGACTAGCCGCCCAAGATCACTAAAGATTTCACTAAAATCACGCACTTCAATTGGCATACGAATGGCATCAGCCCATAAACGAATTTCACTCGCCGGTAAACCCATTAAAGTGATTGCGCAACGCTCTTCTAAATGATTGCTTGCCTTGTCATAATGCTCTATTAAATCCTCGCGAAATGCCTCTTTTGCTAAAAGAGCAGTTAAGTTAGGCGGTAATATAGTTTTAGCTGCACTCGTATTGAGCAAGACTTGAAACATATGCATTGGTTTGCTTGCAACTAAACCGCGGGCAAGCTCTTGCCAGATACGTTCCGCAGATAATGCACTTAATTCATCTGAATTCACAATCGCCTTAAGTGCTAGCAAGGTTTCCTGAGCAATTGAAAACTCCGGAAAGCGCGCCGAAAAACGTGCTATGCGCAGTAAGCGTAATGGATCCTCAGCAAAAGCATCTGATACATGACGAAATATCTTCGCAGCTAAATCTGCTTGCCCATTAAAAGGATCAATAATCGGGCCAATCCACTGACCATCTGCCCCCACCTCCTGAGCCATTGCATTAATGGTTAAATCCCGACGCTCTAAATCTTGTTCAAGACTGACCGTTGGATCGGCATAAAAATGAAAACCCTTATATCCGATGCCTGACTTACGCTCGGTCCTAGCAAGGGCATATTCAGCCTGAGTCTGCGGATGCAGAAATACTGGAAAATCTTTACCAACAGGACGATAGCCACGTGCGATCATCTCTTCTACAGTGGAGCCTACTACTACGTAGTCAACATCATGCACAGGCAGGCTCATCAAGGTATCCCGAATGGCGCCACCTACGGCATACACCTTCATTACTGCATGCCTTCCAAGGTACGACGACTAACTTTAAAGACCTCTTTCAATGCATCTCTTCCACCAAGAGGAAGAATATTGGGTTGCTGCATCGATGCAATATTGTCCCGCGACATTAAAGTTGGGCCAGGTAAAAACTCAAAAGCTAAGGCCTGAACATATCCAACAAATGAAGGCACTGGAATGATGAGGCAAGAGGCGCCCACCTTACGTTTAGCTAACTCCACGATCTCTTTCATGGTGTAAACCGTAGGGCCTACTAAATCGTATGACTGATGAATCGTTTCTGGCATCGTTAGCGAATTTAGAAAAGCACTAGCTACATCATCGACACTAACTGGCTGAAATCGGGCGGTATGGTTAGCCAATGGCATCACCGGAAATAACTTGGTTAACTTAGCAAATAAATTAATGAATTGATCTTGTGAACCAAAAATGACCGAGGGTCTAAAGATGGTCCAATCTAAATGACTTGCTTTAACAGCGGCCTCCCCATCACCCTTACTCCGCTGATACATTGAAGGTCCATGAGAATCCGCGCCTAAAGCACTCATATGCAAATATCGCTTTAAACCATGCATCTGCATTGCAGTAATAATATTTTTTGGTAAATCTACATGCGCAGCTTTAAACACTATGCCATAAGGTTGTGCAGGCTTGTCATGTAATACGCCGACTAAATTGATTACTGCACCATTTGCCTTAACGCGCGAGCACAGATCTTGTAACACATCAAATTCATGAACATCTGCATCTTCTAAATGTACTTTTGGCAGCATGCGTAACTCTCGTCCTGCGGCTAAATGACTAGTGGGAATTAAAACAGAGTGGCCTATAGCTTGTAATTTAGCCGCTAGAACACGGCCAACAAAACCGTTGCCGCCAATGAGAAGAATGTCGTATTTCATTTGAAACCTTTTTATTAATGGGGCATCTTTATGGTAATTCAGTTTGGGTGGCGGTCTTGGGGGCAATGGTGCCAAGTCGCTGCTTCAATGATTGTTCTTTTCCATGCATTACCGATGAATAGTAATTTGCATTTGAGAGTACGTTTTTTACATAGACACGCGTCTCGGTGAAGGGAATAGTTTCAGCAAAGATGGCGCCTTCAGTTGGACTAGTTAATCTTTCTCGCCATAGCTTTGCACGGGATGGGCCTGCGTTATATGCCGCAGATGCCAAAACCCATGATCCATCCAAATCTATCAACACCATATTTAAATAGTTACTGCCTAAAGTTAAATTCGTATTGGTATCGCTTAATTTGTCATTAGTGTAATTAGTCATCCCAATTTTCTTGGCAACATACTTAGCCGTATT
>JBILYO010000026.1:0-17729 GCA_044377685.1 Polynucleobacter sp.
CGTTTTATTGTCTTGGCAAAAAACTTTGCAAGCCAATGGCCAATCTCTCGTTGTGGAGCACCCCCCTGAAAAATTAAAAGTATTGGCTAACGTATATGGTGTATCTGCCTTGCTAGGCTTGTAACGGCATGCATTCAGCCATATCGATTAAAAATATTACTAAAAACTATGGGGCACTTAAAGCGCTAGATGATGTTTCTTTAGTGATTGAGCCGGGCGAGTTTTTTGGTTTGCTTGGCCCTAATGGCGCAGGTAAGACCACCTTGATTTCTATTTTGGCTGGCCTGGTCAGGTCTGACCAGGGCCATGCTGCCATTATGGGTGCAGATGTGCAAAGGAATTTTCGTGATGCAAGGCGAATGCTGGGAGTTGTTCCCCAAGAATTAGTCTTTGACCCTTTCTTTACAGTGCGCGAGACCTTACGCTTTCAGTCGGGATATTTTGGGATTCGCAATAACGACGCTTGGATTGATGAAATCATCGCCAATCTTGATCTCACCAATAAGGCCGATAGTAATATGCGCGCCTTATCGGGTGGCATGAAGCGTCGAGTATTGGTGGCTCAAGCATTGGTTCATAGACCGCCAGTAATTATTTTAGATGAGCCAACGGCTGGTGTTGATGTTGAGTTGCGTCAATCTCTATGGCAGTTTATTAGTAGGCTAAATCAAGATGGTCACACGATTGTTTTAACCACACATTATTTAGAAGAGGCTGAGGCCCTATGTCAACGAATCGCCATGCTCAAGCAAGGAGAGATCGTTGCTCTTGATACCACTGCCAATTTGTTAACTCGCTATGGCTCAGTTAAAAAAGACGGTGAGGGCAAGACAGATTTAGAGGATGTCTTTGTCAATATTATGTCTGGGGGTGTTCTATGAAAACTGCCCTCAATAAGCCTGTATTGGAATACGGTAGTGGCTTTCCAACTTTATTACGCAAAGAGATCATGCGTTTTTATAAGGTGGCCTTTCAGACGGTAGCGGCACCCGTGCTCACCGCAATCCTATACCTCATGATTTTTGGTCATGTACTCGAAGGTAAAGAAATTTATGGGCGCTTAAGTTATACCGCATTTTTAATTCCGGGTCTGGTGATGATGACGGTACTACAAAATGCATTTTCAAATACCTCCTCATCTTTGATTCAATCGAAGGTAACTGGTAATTTAGTATTTGTATTGCTTGCCCCATTAAGCCACTTTGAGTTTTATGCAGCATATATTTTGGCTGCTGTATTTCGTGGCATTGTGGTGGGTCTCGGCGTTTTATTCATTACTGCTTGGTATGGTTTACCAAGCCTTGAATACCCACTATGGATTTTGATTTTTGCATTTTTGGGCGCTGCAATTTTAGGAAGCTTGGGTTTAATTGCTGGTATTTGGTCAGATAAATATGATCAGTTAGCCGCTTTTCAGAATTTCTTTATCATGCCTGCCACCATGCTCTCAGGCGTTTTTTATTCCATTCACTCGCTCCCACTAGCCTGGCAAGTGGTGTCGCATTTCAATCCATTTTTCTACATGATTGATGGATTTCGGTATGGCTTTTTTGGGGTTTCAGACGTTTCCCCTTGGACCAGTTTCGCGATTGTGAGCTCTTTCTTTGTGGTAGTTTCAGTAATTGCTTTACGTATGCTTCAAAAGGGCTATAAGCTCAGACATTAAAGGAGAATCAGATGTTTCCAACCCCCGAGCAAATTGAGGGCTATATCAAACAAGGAATTGACTGTACCCACATACAAGTAGAGGGTGACGGCCAGCATTTTTTTGCAACCATTGTGAGTCCGCAGTTTGAAGGTAAACGTTTGATTCAGCGGCATCAATTGGTATATGCAGCAATGGGGGATCGGATGAAAGCTGAAGTTCATGCTTTGTCGATTAAGGCCTTTACTCCGCAAGAGTTTGCGCAGAACTCAGCCGTATAACATTGCTGTAGTACTTAAACAAACTAAACAGTTTTTACTGGAATCGTTTCATGGATAAATTAAGAATGGTTGGCGGCACACCGCTCAAGGGTGAGGTGACAATTGCTGGCGCTAAAAATGCTGCACTCCCGATTCTTTGCGCTTGTCTTTTAACGGATCAGCCGATCATTTTGCGCAATGTACCTGACTTACAAGATGTGCGCACCATGCTAAAGCTTCTGCAAGAAATTGGAGTTACTGCGAGCTTTCCTGATGCAGGTGACCGTAGTCATCTGGTCTTAAATGCCTCCACTATCAAGAGCTCAGAGGCAACCTATGAGATGGTCAAAACCATGCGTGCTTCTATCCTGGTATTGGGCCCACTTTTAGCCAGAATGCATAGTGCGAAAGTGTCTTTGCCTGGTGGCTGCGCGATTGGTGCACGTCCAGTTGATCAGCACATTAAGGGCTTAAAAGCGATGGGGGCTGTGATCAAGATCAAGAGCGGATATATACAAGCAGAGATTAAGCCACCACTTGAGCGCTTAAAGGGCGCATCCATTTTGACTGACATGATTACGGTGACTGGGACAGAAAACTTATTGATGGCGGCAACTCTGGCAACGGGAAAGACTGTTTTGGAGAATGCTGCCCGCGAACCAGAAGTGGGCGACTTAGCTGAGTTATTGGTGAAGATGGGCGCAAAGATTTCTGGAATTGGTAGCGACAAACTAATCATTGAGGGCGTAGAAAAACTGCATGGCGCCGAGCATGCAGTGATTCCTGATCGCATTGAGGCAGGAACCTTTTTATGTGCTGTTACAGCTGCAGGCGGAGAAGTGTTAGTAAAAAACTGCCGACCAAATACTTTAGATGCGGTGCTTGTGAAGCTAAAGGATGCTGGCTTAATAATGGAAGTAGGCCCAGACTGGATTAAGGCTTCGATGAAGGGTAGACCTAAAGCAGTAAGCTTTCGGACCTCTGAATACCCTGCCTTTCCGACAGATATGCAGGCTCAGTTAATGGCTGTAAATGCGATTGCCAGTGGTAGCTCTACCATTACTGAAACTATTTTTGAGAATCGCTTTATGCACGTTCAAGAACTTAATCGCTTGGGTGCCGATATTGCGATTGAGGGAAATACTGCAATTGTCCAAGGCGAAGAAAGACTCTCCGGGGCAATTGTGATGGCCACTGATTTGCGAGCTTCTGCGAGCTTAGTGATTGCTGGTTTAGCTGCCCAAGGCGAAACTCAGGTAGATCGGATTTATCACTTAGACCGTGGTTATGACCGTATGGAGCAAAAGTTGACCCGCTTGGGAGCCAATATTCAGCGCATTAAGTGAGCCTAGTGGATAATTAGTCCATGAAATTGACTCTAGCCCTATCCAAAGGGCGCATCTTTGAAGAAACCGCACAGATCCTATCTAAGGTCGGAATTGTGCCGCTTGAGGATCCTGAAAAGTCACGCAAACTTATTATTGAAACTTCCAATTCTGGTATTCGTTTAATTATTGTGCGCGCATCTGATGTACCAACCTATGTGCAATTTGGCGGCGCAGACTTTGGGGTCGCAGGTTTAGATGTGCTGATGGAAAAAGGTACGGCTGGACTATATGTACCTTTTGATTTAAACATCGCTAAATGCCGTATGTCAGTTGCAGTGCGAGAGGGATTTGATTATGCTGCTGCCGTTAAGCAAGGCTCTCGTTTGAAGGTGGCAACAAAGTATGTCAACTGTGCAAGAGAGCATTTTGCTAACAAGGGCGTCCATATCGATACGATTCAACTATATGGCTCGATGGAATTGGCGCCATTGGTTGGCTTGGCTGATGCGATTGTGGATTTAGTGTCCACAGGTAATACCTTACGTGCAAATGGTTTGGTAGAAGTAGAACCAATTGCTGACATTAGTGCTCGTTTGGTGGTTAATCAAGCTTCCTATAAACGCAAGCGCGCCCAACTTCAGCCTATTTTTGACTTGCTCAAGTAAGCTCGATTGACATGTCTTCCACTCCTATTAAAGTCAAGCGTCTAAATAGCCTGGAGATAGGCTTTAAAGATGCTTTATTGTCGAGTCTTTCCTTACCCATAGCCGATGATGAGGCGATTGATACTTCAGTGCTGAAGATTCTAGCGGCAGTGAAGTCCAAGGGGGATGAAGCAGTTCTAGGTTTTACTAAACAGTTTGATCGTTTGAATGTTGCCAGCGTTTCCAAACTAGAAATTTCTCGTAAAGACTTAGAGCAGGCTTATCAAGCTTTACCCGCAGAACAAAAAAATGCCTTAGATACTGCAGCACAAAGAGTGCGTGCTTATCACGAGAGACAAAAGATTGAGGCGGGCTGTCACTCTTGGGAGTATGAAGAGTCTGATGGCACCCGCCTTGGTCAAAAAGTAACAGCCTTAGATCGTGTTGGTATTTATGTGCCTGGCGGCAAGGCTGCATATCCATCATCAGTCTTGATGAATGCAATTCCCGCGAAAGTGGCTGGAGTTGCTGAAATCATCATGGTGGTTCCTACGCCAGATGGTGCGCGTAACCCATTAGTACTCGCTGCCGCTTATTTAGCAGGTGTTGATCGAGTCTTTACGATTGGCGGGGCTCAAGCTGTTGCTGCTTTAGCCTATGGAACTCAGACCATTCCTTCAGTAGATAAGATTGTTGGCCCTGGAAATGCCTATGTGGCTGCAGCTAAACGCAGAGTATTTGGAATTGTTGGTATCGATATGATTGCTGGCCCATCAGAAATTTTGGTTCTGTGTGACGGCTCTAGTAATCCAGATTGGGTTGCAATGGACCTGTTCTCCCAGGCAGAGCATGATGAGCAAGCCCAATCGATTTTGCTATGTCCGGATGCTGCATTTATTGAAAAAGTGCAAGCTAGTATTGATAGGCTACTCCCTGAAATGCCAAGAGCTAATGTCATTGAAGCTTCTTTATCGAATCGCGCTTTATTGATACAAGTTAAAGATATGCCTGAAGCTTGCGAAATCGCAAATGCCATCGCTGCTGAGCATTTAGAAATTTGCGCAGCTGAACCGCGTAAATGGGCAGAGCAGATACGTCATGCAGGGGCTATTTTTATGGGCAACTACACCAGTGAATCACTTGGCGATTATTGTGCTGGGCCTAATCACGTATTACCAACGGCTCGCACAGCACGATTCTCATCACCTTTAGGTGTTTATGATTTTATTAAGCGCTCGAGCATGATTGAGGTAAGTGAAGCTGGCGCGCAAACTTTAGGTGCAGTTGCTAGTACTCTCGCTCATGGTGAGGGTTTACAGGCTCATGCTCGTGCAGCTGAGATGCGACTCAAAAAATAAATAAATTCAACATCTCGTAAATAAACCTACGACAGAATTTCTTGTAAAGTACTCACTAGTTCAGCGCTTTGCTCATCGGTACCAATCGTGATGCGCAAAAACTCTTCAATGCGTGGTGATTTGAAGTGGCGCACGATAATGCCGCGATCGCGCAATGCCTGATATAGCTTAGCTCCAGCGTGTTTAGGATGGCGAGTGAATATAAAGTTCGCAGTAGATGGCAGCGTCTCAAAACCCAATGCGCTCAATTGAGAGACTAGTTTTTCTCGCGTTTGGATGACTTTGGCAGACATTGCTTCTAAATGCGCTTGATCTTCGATTGCAGCGACAGCCCCTGCTTGTGCTAAGCGACCCAAGGGATAAGAGTTAAAGCTATTTTTAATGCGCTCTAAGCCTTCTATGAGCGCAGGGTGCCCCACTGCAAATCCAACTCGCAGTCCTGCAAGTGCTCGTGATTTAGATAGTGTGTGCACTACCAATAAATTTTCTGGGCATTTGACACCTTGCAATAGAGGAATGCAAGATTCGGTTCCATAGTCTACATAGGCCTCATCAACTACGAGGACAGAGTCAGAATTGCGAGCAAGTAGCTTTTGAATTTCTGCACGGGTAATTGATCTACCTGTTGGTGCATTTGGATTGGGAAAAATAATTCCGCCGTTGGGGGTTTTGTAATCAGTGAGGTCGATTTCAAAATCCGGTCCTAATAAAATGGTTTGGTAATCAATACCAAAGAGTTTGCAGTAGACCGGATAAAAGCTATAAGTGATGTCTGGAAAATACACAGGGCTACTTTGCTTGAGAAGGCCAGCAAACACATGAGCTAATACTTCATCAGAGCCATTGCCTAAAAATACTTGGTTTGGATTTAAGCCATGTAACTTAGCAATTGCCTTTTTAAGTGCAACTCCTTCGGGATCTGGGTATAGACGCAAATCGTCATTATTCTGATTGCTGATAGCTGCAAGAGCCTTGGGGGAGGGTCCATAAGGGCTTTCATTCGTATTGAGCTTCACTAGCCGCTGCATTTGCGGCTGCTCCCCTGGAACATAAGGGGTTAAAGTTTGAACGATGGGGCTCCAAAAACGGCTCATGGGGGTACTCAGGTCAGTAATCAGAATGAAAGTAAGGCAATTTCTACATTTATAAGTCTGCTAGGAATGATATTATGAGGCTTCAATCAACACTTCGCCTCGCGGCGCAATGAAGCATGCGGCAAGCCGACGTTACCCGAAATACTTCGGAAACCAAAATTCAAATTGCCATTAACTTAGATGGCACTGGTAAGGCTGAATTGGCCTCCGGAGTTCCTTTTCTAGACCATATGCTAGATCAGATTGCCCGTCATGGCATGATTGACATTAAGGTTGTAGCTAAGGGCGATACCCATATTGATGACCACCACACCGTTGAGGATGTTGGCATTACCCTAGGCCAAGCTTTTGCGCAGGCGGTAGGTGATAAGGCTGGCATTACTCGCTATGGACATTCTTATGTTCCTTTGGATGAAACGCTATCTCGTGTGGTGATTGATTTTTCAGGCCGCCCTGGTTTGGAGTTTAATGTACCTTTTACCCGCTCTCGCGTGGGTGATTTTGACGTAGACCTTAGCATTGAGTTCTTCCGTGGTTTCGTAAATCATGCGGGCGTAACTTTGCATATCGATAATTTGCGTGGTATCAACGCGCACCATCAGATTGAAACTGTGTTCAAGGCATTTGGCCGCGCTTTACGTATGGCTCTTGCGATTGATCCACGAGCATCTGGTGCTGTTCCATCAACAAAAGGTAGTCTCTAATCTAGATACTCCTTAGTTGCCCAGTAGACAACAGCAGACAATAGGCTAAAAGTTGGCGCAAACCATTGCGATCGTCGATTACGGAATGGGCAATCTACGTTCTGTTTATCAGGCCTTTCATCATGTAGCTCCTGATGACAATGTCCTGATAGCACATACGCCTGAAGAAATTCGATCAGCAACTCGCGTGGTCCTGCCTGGTCAAGGCGCTATGCCCGATTGCATAAAACATCTCGAGGAGTCTGGTCTATTAGAGGCATTATTAGAGGCATCTAAAAGTAAGCCATTGCTGGGAGTTTGCGTTGGCGAACAAATGCTTTTTGATAAAAGTGCTGAAGTACGCCCCAATCAAGGGCATTGGACTTCATGTTTGGGACTCATTCCGGGTGAGGTGCGTCGCTTTGACCTAGCGGGTCAAAAACAAGCCGATGGCTCAGCCTATAAGGTTCCTCATATGGGTTGGAACCAGGTTCGCCAGGATTGTCAGCACCCGCTTTGGGCTGGCATTCCAGACTTTTGCAGCTTTTACTTTGTCCATAGCTACTATGTTGTGCCGCAGCGCAAAGAAGATTCTGCCGGTTCTACTGAATATGGGAATTGGTTTACATCTGCAGTCGCACGCGATAATATTTTTGCTACACAATTTCATCCAGAAAAAAGTGCAGAATACGGATTAAAGCTTTATCAAAATTTTGTTTCTTGGCAACCTTAATTATTTTCTAACATCTCACTATGCTGCTCATCCCTGCAATTGATCTTAAAGACGGCCACTGCGTTCGACTAGAACAAGGTGATATGGACAAAGCTACGGTATTTTCTGAAGACCCTGCTGCTATGGCGGCGCATTGGATTAGTAAAGGGGCGCGCCGCTTGCATCTAGTTGATCTCAATGGCGCCTTTGCAGGTAAGCTCAAAAATGAGTCTGCTATCAAAGCAATCTTAAGAGCAGTGGGTGATGAAATCCCTGTGCAACTTGGTGGCGGTATTCGTGATTTAGAAACGATTGAACGTTTATTAGATGATGGTATTAGCACCGTCATCATTGGCACCGCTGCAGTGAAAAATCCGGGTTTTGTTCAGGATGCTTGTACTGCATTCCCAGGCCATGTGATGGTTGGCTTGGATGCTCGTGATGGTAAGGTCGCAACGGATGGCTGGAGCAAGATTACCGGACATGAAGTGATCGACCTAGCTAAAAAGTTTGAAGACTGGGGCGTGGAGGCCATTATTTACACAGATATTGGGCGAGATGGCATGCTTAAGGGAGTCAACATTGATGCCACACTGAAGTTGGCTCAGGCAATTCGTATTCCAGTGATTGCTAGCGGGGGCCTCTCAAATAAAGAAGACATCGAAGCGTTGTGCAAGGCTGAAGAAGAAGGTGTGATGGGCGTTATTGCAGGCCGCTCAATTTATTCTGGTGATTTAGATCTTGCTGTTGCTCAAAAATATGCTGATGAGTTAACTCTCAAATACGCAAAGAAAATTCTCTAGTGCTAAGCAAAAGAATTATTCCTTGCCTTGATGTCACTGCAGGGCGTGTGGTTAAGGGCGTCAACTTTGTTGGCCTTCGAGATGCTGGCGACCCTGTTGAAATTGCCAAACGTTATGACACACAAGGTGCGGACGAACTCACCTTTTTAGATATCACGGCTACTTCTGATGGGCGAGATTTAATTTTGCACATCATTGAAGATGTGGCTTCTCAAGTATTTATCCCGCTGACTGTAGGTGGCGGTGTTCGCACAGTGGCTGATGTGCGTCGTTTGCTCAATGCAGGTGCAGATAAAGTGAGTATGAATTCTTCTGCAGTAGCAAGCCCCGATTTAGTGACAGATGCGGCAGCTTATTATGGATCGCAATGTATTGTGGTGGCGATTGATGCAAAACAAACTGATGCTGGTCATTGGGAAGTATTTACTCATGGCGGGCGTACTGCTACCGGTAGAGATGTCGTTGAATGGGCCAAAGAGGTAACTCAGCGTGGTGCCGGTGAGATTTTATTAACCAGCATGAATCGGGATGGCAGCAAAGATGGTTTTGATTTGGCTTTGACTGCGGCCGTGAGTGATGCTGTCAGCATTCCTGTAATTGCCTCAGGCGGTGTTGGAAATTTACAGCATTTAGTTGATGGCATTACTAAAGGTCATGCCGATGCGGTTTTAGCAGCTAGCATCTTTCATTATGGTGAATACACAGTACAAGAGGCAAAGGAATATATGGCTGCCCAAGGAATTCCGGTTCGCATTTAAGATTCACTGTACAGTTGATCTATGAGCTCATTTACTCCTATTGAAACACTGCAGCCAGGTCCATGGCTAGATGCGATTGCTTGGAATGAGCAGGGTCTGGTGCCTGTCATTGCTCAAGAAGTTGGAAGCAATGATATTTTGATGATGGCTTGGATGAATCGCGATGCCTTACTGGCAACGATACGTTTGGGTGAAGCAGTGTATTGGACTCGCTCAAGACAAAAACTGTGGCACAAGGGTGAAGAGTCCGGACATACTCAAAAGGTCAAAGAAATTCGTTTAGATTGTGACGGCGATACGCTAATGCTAATGGTCGAGCAAAAAGATGGCATTGCTTGTCATACCGGAGAGCACAGTTGTTTCTTCATGCAGTGGGATAGCAAGCAAGCTAATTGGGTCAAAATTTCTAAGGGCTGATACCCTCAAAGAAAAAAGGCTTTGAAATAGCTTCAACCCTTAGGTAATATGATATATACTTTGATATATACCAAAAGGTGCTCATCATGGGTCAAACAGCAAAAATTTTCATGAATGGTCGAAGTCAGGCAGTGCGCTTGCCTGCCGAATTTCGCTTTGAGGAAAGGGAGGTCTTTATTAGACGTGACCCATCGACTGGCGATTTGATTCTCTCTCGTAAACCAGATAGTTGGGATGATTTTTTCCTTGCGCTGAAAGATACTGAGATTCCAAAAGACTTCTTAAGTCCTAAAGATCGCAAGCAAGGAAATCAAATCCGAGATCCTTTGGACGGGGTTAATGAATGAGATACATGCTTGATACCAATACGGTAAGTCATTTTCTTAGGCGGCACCCAAGCGTCAGTAAAAGAATTACCAGTCTTCCAATGGATAGTCTATGCTTGTCTGTGATTTCTGAGGCTGAGCTACGTTATGGCCTGGCCCGTAAGCCGGATGCCATCAATCTTCAAAAAGTAGTCAATGAATTTTTAAGAAGAGTTGAGGTCTTAGCTTGGGGTAGCGATGTTGCTGATCATTATGGTAACTTGAGGGCAGAGCTAGAATCTAAGGGTGATAGCCTAGGGCCCCTTGATATGCAAATAGCTGCTCATGCATTTTCGATCGGCGCAACTTTGGTAACAAATGATCAAACTTTTAAAAGGGTGAAGAAGCTAAAAGTTGTAGATTGGACCTAGCAACTTAAAAAAGTCATGACAGAAAAGATCAATAAACCTTCTAATTTAGATTCAGCATTTGCCCACTTGGCCGATGTAGTAGATCAGCGTCGGGATGCATTTAAGGCTGGCCAGTCGGATCCTAAAACCTCTTATACCGCTTTGCTCTTTTCAAAGGGTGATGACGGCATTTTGAAAAAGATTGGGGAAGAAGCGACTGAGGCTGTCATGGCAGCTAAAGATGTGCGTAGTTCTAACCTGGCCCCAGAGCAGAAAAAGCTATTGGTGGGCGAGATGGCCGATCTTTGGTTTCATTGCCTGATTGCCCTGTCCCAATTTAATTTGCGCCCTGAGGATGTGATTGAGGAGCTGGACCGTCGTTTAGGCACCTCGGGAATCGAGGAAAAGGCCGCTAGAAAAGCCTCTGGCAAGGAATAAGCCATGTCAAACGACCCCAATTGTCTGTTTTGCAAGATTTCTCAAGGCTTGATTCCATCTCAAAAGGTCTATGAGGACGAGGAAATCTATGCTTTTAAGGACATTAATCCAGCGGCACCAGTGCATTTTTTGATAATTCCTAAAAAACATATCCCTATGTTGGAGTCCGCAGAAAGCATAGATAGCCCTTTGCTAGGTAGAATGATGGAATTAGCACCCCGTCTTGCCAAAGAGCAAGGCTGTCGTCCCGGAAGAGATGGTGGCTTTAGATTGATGGTAAATAATGGTGCGGATGGTGGGCAGGAGGTTTATCACTTGCATTTACATGTGATGGGCGGACCCCGCCCCTGGAAAAAATAATCCAAGGAGATTAAAAATGGGTTCATTTAGCATTTGGCATTGGTTAATTGTGTTGGTCATCGTGATGTTGGTGTTTGGCACCAAAAAATTACGGAATATGGGCCAAGACTTGGGTGGCGCTGTGAAAGGCTTCAAAGATGGCATGAAGACATCTGAAGAGTCCAAAGAGCAAACTGGAGAGCAACTGCAGCAGACGGCTGCAACTGCAGACAAAACAGTTGATGTTCATGCTAAAGATGTAAATAAATAATCGCTATAGCGCAGATAGAAATTCATGCGGTTAATAAATGATTGATCTTGGAGTTTCAAAACTTGCGCTCATTGCAGTAGTGGCATTAGTAGTGATTGGCCCAGAGCGCTTGCCTAAAGTTGCTCGTATGGTCGGCAATCTATTTGGGCGAGCTCAGCGCTATATGGCCGATGTCAAATCGGAAGTCAATCGCCAGATGGAGATTGAAGAATTTAAAAAACTTCGAGAAGAGACTACATCCGCCTTCAAAGATGTTGAAGACAGCATCAACTCAACTGTTCAAGAGGCGAGCGCTAATTTGAGCGACCAAGCCGATATTTTTGAAACCAATCTTGAAAAGCTCCCCCCAGATGAGCAAGAAGTTTTGCGCAAAACGAAGCGTCAAGGTCGCAGTAGTTGGGGCGTACGACGGGCAGCTAGACCAGTTTGGTTTAAGCGCTCAGCCGGAATCCGGACGCGTGTGCAATCAGGCGCGGCCAGAATGAAGCGCTTTCATCACAGCGCAGGCAAATAATTCATTCATGACACAAGATACTTCAAATCAAGATTCTGGATTACAAGAATCCTTCCTTTCGCATCTATTCGAGCTACGCGATCGCGTCATTAAAGCGGCATTAGCGATTATTGTTGTCTTTGTCTGCTTGGTCTATTGGGCACCAGATATTTTTCATTTATTTGCGCAGCCCCTACTAAAAGCACTGCCTGCTGGCGGCAAGATGATTGTGACGGATGTGACAGGATCATTCTTTGTCCCCATGAAGGTCACGATGCTAGTTGCTTTTTTGATCGCACTGCCAGTAGTGATGTATCAGCTCTGGGCATTTATTGCGCCGGGACTCTATACGCATGAGCGAAAACTGATTTTGCCTTTAGTAGTCAGCAGCTATTCTTTATTCATCATCGGTATGGCATTTGCTTATCTCCTAGTCTTCCCCACAGTCTTTAATTTTATGGCGAGCTATAACGCACCATTGGGTGCGGAGATGTCTACCGATATTGATAAGTACCTGAGTTTTGCAATGACGACTTTTTTAGCTTTCGGGATCACCTTTGAGGTGCCAGTAGTCGTCGTCGTTTTGGTCCATATGAAAATCGTGCCTTTAGCCAAGCTCAGAGAGATTAGACCTTACGTCATCGTTGGGGCATTTGTGATCTCAGCAATTGTGACGCCGCCAGATGTACTTTCTCAACTACTCTTAGCGATACCAATGACTTTGCTCTACGAGCTCGGATTATTAATTGCCCGGTTCTATGTGCCTAAACCCTCACCAGAGGATGAGGACTCAGAGAATCAAGCGAGCTCAGCATCTGCTTGATGCTTCAAGGTTTTTGAGAGAGTGCTTGTGAGCCATTGGGTGACGCGATCAAAGCGATAGCGTCTTTGGCGTAAATTACCTTCAACATCTAATTCAGAACCAGCAAATATTTTGCCTGCTGCCAGCAGGGCGCGTCGTTGTTGAATGGTTTCAATTTGAATCAGTCTAGGCAAAATCTTCGGCAATTCCCAACGAATATCTACTACAACACAGTGTTCATGTTGGAGTTGTCCAACATCACAAAGAAGCAACTCTGCTTTACTGAAATTAAATTGATTGGCAATGATCAAGCGATGACACATCAAGATCCAATCTAAATCAAGCTTGTGTTCTACATGATGGCTCAAGGCCTGCTCAGCACAAAATGCTAATTCATGCCAATCATTTTGCTGTGGTGCTGGGCAACTCTCTAAAATTTTGGAGAGTAATTCCTTTGCCTCTGCCACGCCTTGCTGGTGTGCTTGCCATACCCAGTAGGAGGCCTGTAGGCCACGAACTTTCTCATTTAATTTTTCACGCTTGCGCCAAAGATTGGCCGCTTTACGAAATTGCGCTTGTGGGTGACCAAGGTCTGCAGCACGATCAAAGCATCGATCACTCTCAGCAGCGTTATATCCTGAAAATTGTGGTCGTCGATAAATTTCTCCCAATGCATACCAAGCATTGAGATCACCATCTTTAGCGGCTAGCTCTAACCAGTAGGCTGCCTTTTTGAGAGATGCATTTGACTTAGATAGTTTTTCATCTTCCGCAGATGCACTGCGATCATCTAACTGTGCAAGACGTAAACCTAAACTGAGTCGCGCACTAGTAAGACCTAGTTCAGCAGCTTGAGCAAGCGCCTCTTCATTTTGAGTTTCAATCCATGCAGCCCAAAGAGAAGAGAGCACCTTGTTTTTTGGTTGTAGCTTAATCAGAAGTTCTTTTGCAGCCGCGGTATAAATCGATTCACTTTCAGCTAGATCTTCCAAGTATTGCTTAGTTAGCTTTTGGAAACCGGTAAGATCTAAATGCGATAACTGCTCAAGGGAAGGGTGAGGATGTTTGTGAATCCAGTCATTGAGCTGAGATTGCTTTTCAGAGTGCTCAGGATTCATGAGTAAAGTGATTAGTTGCCACTTAGAAGCTCGCTGTGCCCCAGAGGAACCCAACCCTTCTTGGCCTGTCGAAAGCCTCCAAAAAACATCCCAGCCAAAATGAAAAGCCGGCGAATGGATAGTTTCTACTAGGGGAATATTGGCAACTTGATTCCAAAACTCCAGAATTTGATCTTGATTTGAGGTTTTATCTTTAAGCTCTTGATTTTGAAGAGAAACATAAGATTTTTCTAGCCAAATTAAGGCATTTGAAGGCTGAATAGGGGTTTTAAATTCGCCAGTGAGGTAGGCTGAGGCCAATTTTTGTTGCGCGGATACGTCACCCATTCGGGCCAAACTCAGGATTTTTAAGAATTCACGACTTGCCATATGACAATTCTGGCATTTAAAGCCTGAAAAAGACAGAAAACAGTGCCCTTGTTGCCGTGATACAACGAAGAAAACCAAAAAACTACCTTTTGACAAGCAAAAAGAGCTCCTAATTGCCCTGACCACCAGATTGGCTGGGCAAAACAAGCAAAATTCATAGGTCCCGGTTTTATTTGGGCATTACTTTCAATTTATGGAGATTTACAGAATGAAAAAATCGCTATTAGCAGTTGCAGCGTTGTCAGCTATTGCTGGCGCAGCGCAAGCGCAATCGAGCGTAACCATCTACGGTGTATTGGATGTTGGTTACGTTAACCAAAAATCTGACGGCGCAGGAAGATCTGCTCGTTCAAATGCATCAAACAGCTTCATCGGTTCTTCTGCTGAGCAGACTAGCCGTTTGGGTTTTAGAGGTACTGAAGATTTGGGCGGCGGTATGTCTGCAATCTTTACTGTTGAAACAGGCTTACAACCAGTAAACAATTCAGCGTCTGCTTGGAACAACCGTCAGTCTTTTGTTGGTTTGAAAAAGAACGGCACAGGTCAGTTCACATTAGGTACTATGTACACTCCAGCTTTCCAAGCATTGTCAGCAACTGACGTTGGTCAGACTAACAATATGGTTGGTTCTGCTGTATATCCACAACAATCACCTAACGGTAACGGTAACCCAGGCATAGCAGGTTTTGCTGGTTCTGATGGTACATCTGGTACATCTAACTCAATCACCGTTCGTACAACAAACACCATCCAAGCTCAGTCTGACAAGTTTGCTGGTTTCTCTTTGGGCGCTATGTACACACAAAACGGCTCAACAGTGACCAACACCAACACAGCAAATGTCACCAACAACTGGACTGGTTGGGGCTTAAAAGCTGACTACACATGGCAAAAGTTGTATGTTGTTGCTGCAGTGAACCGTTTGAAGTCTAACAACACAGGCCCAGTTGCTAACAACCTTGCAATTAATGCTGCTGGTTGGACAGGCGCTTCTGGTGGTTTGCAATCTCAAGACAACCAAATGTATGGTGCTGCTACTTATGACTTCGGTATCTTGAAGGCTTACTTACAGTACATCAACCGTAAAGTTGAATCCGGTGTTAACACCAACTTCTATTCAAAACGTAGCGCACAACAGATCGGTGTTCGTTCTTACATTACTCCAACCATCGAAGGTTGGGCTAATATCGGTAACGGTAGCCACACACTTTTTGGTGCAGGTCAGCCAAAAGCGAACTTTGTAGCATGGCAAGCTGGTTTGAACTACTATTTATCTAAGCGTACTAACGTTTATGGTATCTACGGTACAAACAACATGAGCTCTGCTCAGCCTGTTAACCCAGCTTTGAATGTATCTTCATTCGCAGTTGGCGTACGTCACACTTTCTAATTTAAGGCTAGCCTCAGTTAATACAATGAGCTAGTACTGAATTAGAAACAGCTGCAAACGAACCCACCGTGGAAACACGGTGGGTTTTTTCTTTATTCCAAGCTATCATTGAATAATGAATTGAACAATGAATTGGATTAAAAGATGAATAAAACAAAACTTATAACTTTATTGGCTATTGCTACTCTAAGCTTAAGCGGTTGTTTAGCGAGCAGTACCTCTACTAAGGGAGTGAACTGCATTCAAGGCACGCCATTCGCAGATCTCCCAGTTGCTTGTATTGGCGGAAACTAAGTCATATTAATGTGGGTAGGAGGCAGAGCTTCCTGAAATCGCTTGTACATTGCTAAATAGGCGCTTTCTAATTCTCTAGCTATTAAATCTGCATTAAACAGGGG
The DNA here is from genome assembly GCA_044377685.1 of Polynucleobacter sp. GTDB lineage: Bacteria > Pseudomonadota > Gammaproteobacteria > Burkholderiales > Burkholderiaceae > Polynucleobacter. The sequence continues at coordinate 16,036 of JBILYO010000026.1, forward strand.
TGAGTGAAGACGATTTTTAGCAAGCTTAGTTTTAATCTGCTGCAATTTTTCTGGATGACTTGCGAGCTCATAAGCTAAGGATTCATATTGAGCAACATTAGCAGTAATCAACTCTGGAAGATCTAAAGCACTCAACAGACTAGAGGCAACTCTTCCCGCAAAGGAAGTTCCGGTGCAAGTCAAAACTGGCAGGCCAGCCCATAAGGCATCACTCGCAGTGGTATGGGCGTTATAGGGTAAGGTATCTAAGAATAGGTCTGCACATTGCTGCCTTCCTAAATGCTCTGAAAGCGGCACCCGTTTTGTAAAAATGATACGTGCAGCATCAACCCCTCTTGCCTGAGCTTCTTCTTGTAGATGGCGTGTAGCGTCTTGATTGTCTTCAATGAGCCACAGAACACTTCCTGGTACGGAGCGTAACAAGCTCATCCAAATATCAAATATTTGAGGAAGAATTTTGTAGCTATTGTTAAAGCAGCAAAAGACAAAACCCTCTTCAGGCAAGCCTAATTCCTTTTTGCTAAATTCTCTTCCATCGATTTGCCGCGTTGAATCATTCGCTTGGTAGCAATGAGGAAGATAAACAATGCTCTCCATATAGTATTGTCGACTCTCTTTTGGGATGACTACTTTGTCAGCAATCAGATAATCCATATAAGTGCTCCCAATAGTCCCAGGAAAGCCAAGATAGTTCACCTGAATTGGAGCGGGCTTTTTTGCAAAGATACCTTGTCTTGGTTTACCAAAGAAACCATTTAAATTGACTAAGATATCAATTTTCTTATTAGATATAAGCTTAGCTGCTTGATTGTCAGAGAGTCTAGAAATATTAATCACTTCATCAAATGCTGCCTCAATCCTTTTTCGTCTGGGACTTTTATCATCCCAACCATTATCAAAAGCAATTATTTCAAATTGACTTTTATCGTGAAGTTCCCAAAGCTCAGTCATCAGAATCGCCGTAGCTTGTTCTCTAAATTCTCCGCAGAGATAGCCAATCCGAACCTTCCCAACCTCTCTTTTTAAGTGTTTGAAGTCAAACTCTGGTGAAGCGGGAAATTTTGTATTTGAAAATATCGCTGCGCATTTCTGAAGTAGAAGTTCATCGTTACAGATTCCCTGAAACCCAAAGGGATCGGCTGATTTTTTATTTTCAGTAATGTCCTGACAAATCGATTGATACAAGCCATCTACGCCCTGCCAGTCACATGCCAACATCTTAGTGTGCAATAGGACGCCTTTTCCAAAAGGAAGTTCTGGGTTCAGAACGAGTGCTTGATGAAAGCTTTTAGCTGCCGCTTCGTAATGCTTTAGCTCGCCAAGGGCGGTACCCTTGTTTGACCAAGCCTCGATATATTTGGGGTTCAGTTCAATAGCCTTGTCGTAATGCGCTAAGGCCTCTTCATAGCGTTTGAGCTCTGCATAGCTAACCCCCTTGTTGGACCAAGCCTCCACATGTTGAGGCTTGAGTGCAAGGGCCGTGTCGTAATCGGTCAATGCTTCTTCATAGCGTTTGAGTTCATTTAGCGCCGTACCTCTGTTGGACCAAGCCTCAGCGATATTGGGATTAAGTGCTATAGCCCTATTTAAAGAGGCTAGGGCGTCTTCATATTGTTTGAGTTCATTTAAAGAAGCCCCACGGTTTATGTGGACGGCAGGATCCAGAGGATCCAAGTTCAGTGCAGAATCATAAA
>JBILYO010000138.1:0-5851 GCA_044377685.1 Polynucleobacter sp.
CGCCATGGAAAATCTCAAATATGACTGGTACAAAGGTCCGGAATACTATCGTAAGTGTGACCACCAAGCAGTTCAGACCGTCATCATTGTGGAATCCAAATCAAAGAATATGAAAGACAAATATGATGTCTTCAATATTCTGACGATTGAGCCTACCACTGAGAAGAATATGCGCACTTGCGCAGAGTTGGGCCATAAAGCCTAGGGCAAATATCAGGGTAATCAACAGAGCGCCCTGAACTACTCCCCCTGATTCCATTGAATCATGGGGAGTTTTTTTGAGTATATTTATGACCGGTCTGACATTCGAACTTTTATGCATGCAACTGCTTACGGGAATTGCCCTAGGCAGTATTTATGCACTTTTAGCACTAGGTTTGTGCCTTATCTTTGGGATGCTCAATGTGGTGAACTTTGCCCATGGCGCCTTTTTTATGGTCGGTGCATTTTTAGGCGTCTATTTTTTAGGCGTCACTGGTAATTTTTGGTTTAGCCTTGTCTTAACACCACTAGTAACAGGATGCCTTGGTCTAGTAACAGAGCGCTTCTTAGTAAGACCTCTTTATGGTCGCGGCCTAGATTACCCACTTCTACTGACCTTTGGTCTCTCCTATGTCTTCATTGAAGCTATTCGAGTCACTTTTGGTATTGAGGGTATGCCATCCGTTACTCCTAGCGGCTTAACCGGAACTGTCAATGTAGGCTTCGGTTACTTCCCCAAATACAGACTCTTTTTAATTGCTGCTACGGCAGTCATCATTTTTGGTATCTGGTTCTTGATCCAAAAAACTCGCTATGGCCTGATCATCAAGGCAGGTGCTGCTGATCAAGAAATTGTCAAAGTTCTTGGTGTAGATATTGCCAAGGTATGGCTATTGGTATTCGGCCTGGGATGCGCGATTGCTGGCCTATCTGGAATATTGGCGGCCCCAACCCGCTCAGTAAATCCAGAAATGGGTATTCCTATTTTGGCTGAATCTTTTGTAGTGACTGTTGTAGGTGGAATGGGCTCACCTGTTGGCGCAGTCATTGCAGGTCTACTGGTTGGAGTGGTTTACAGCATGACCTCTCTATTCTTTCCAGAGTTTGCTGAGCTATCTATTTTTGTACTAATGGCTGTGGTGCTCTTAATTCGTCCGCAGGGTTTATTTGGTAAAGCAGGGGCGATGGGCTAAGGCTCCGGATATATATGAATTCATATTTACAACTGATTGCACGCCATCGCGTATTAGCGAGTACGCTTTTTTTGGCAATCTTTCCATTCATCATGCCTTATGAGGCACTGGCAATTAATATTCTGATATTTGGTTTATTTGCCATGGGCTTTAATCTCCTTTTTGGCTATATGGGCCTGCTCTCATTCGGGCATGCTGCATTTTTGGGTATAGGTAGCTATCTCACTGGTATTAGCATCGTGCATTACGGTCTTCCATGGGGTACAGCCATTCTTCTCGGGATCATCGGCGCAGCTATCGGCGGACTCATCATGGGGTTTTTGGCAATCCGTACTCGTGGAATTTATTTCTCAATGGTAACTCTCGCCCTAGGTCAAATTGTTTACTACATTTTTTATAAGGCCGAAAGTTTGACTGGTGGTGAAAATGGCTTACGGGGCGTCAGAGTAGACTCCTTTAACATCTTTGGTATCCCAGTAGACTTTTTAAACCCCCTCGTAAAGTACTACATCATTCTCTTTTTTGTAGTAATTGCCATGTGGTTTATTTCACGTATTTTGAATTCTCCTCTTGGCGCCATCATGGAAGCGATTCGCGAAAATGAAAAGCGCGCTGCTGCTTGTGGGTTTGATGTGGCCAGGACCAAATTGCTCGTTTTTGTTTTATCAGCAGCCATTTGTGGACTAGCAGGTTCCTTACGTGCACTACACCTATCCATTGTTCCAATTGACTCCTTGCATTACTTGCAGTCTGGGCAGGCAATCATGATGAGCATCTTAGGTGGTATGGGTACTTTCTTTGGCCCCTTTGTTGGCGCAGCAGTCATGCTATACCTTGAAGATGTTGTTACAACATTTACTAAGCATTGGATGGCAGTGATCGGGGTGGTATTTATGTTCTTTGTACTGTTCTTCCCCAAGGGAATCTGGGGAACCATTCTGAGTAAGCTACAAATTCAGAAGGATGGAAAATAATGAATAGCTCCAACCATATTAACAACACCCCTATTCTGGAAGCTCGCCATGTCAGTAAAAGCTTTGGGAAGTTCAAGGCCTTACAAGACGTTTCTACTAGCTTTATGCCTGGATCCTTAACTGCCATCATTGGTCCCAATGGCGCAGGTAAAAGTACCTTCTTTAACGCTCTGAGTGGCGCCTTCCCTCCCACAAGTGGTCAAATTCTTTTTAACGGTAAAGATATTACGGGAATGCAGCAGCATGAGTTTGCACGCATTGGTATCTCGAAAAGTTTTCAGATTACGAATGTATTTAAGCAGCTCAGTGTTCATGAAAATGTCCGTGTTGCTGCACAAATGCAAACAGCGCGCTATAACTTCTTACGCAATGCTCAAAGCTACCTTGGGCCGATTGAATTAGCAGATGAACTGCTTCAGCGCGTAAATCTTCAACACCTGCGTAATAAAAAAACAGGTGATTTAGCGCATGGTCAACAAAGAGCCTTAGAAATTGCAATGGCTTTAGCCTGCAATCCCAGTTTGCTTTTATTGGATGAACCTACCGCTGGGATGTCTCCAGAAGAAACTCTGGTCATGATGGATCTGATTCGTACCCTTGCTAATGAGCGTACTGTGATTTTGGTGGAACATAAAATGAAACTCATTATGGGTTTATGTAAACGCATTATTGTCTTACATCATGGTGAATTCTTAGCTGAAGGCACGCCAGAAGAAATTCAAAATAATGCTGAGGTACGTCGTGTGTATCTGGGTCAAGGTTAAGCTGAAGGTAATCTATGTTACGTGTTGAAAATTTAAATGCCTGGTATGACCGTAGTCACGTACTTCAAGGCATCTCCCTTGAAGTGAAAAAAGGTGAGATTGTGACTTTAATGGGGCGTAATGGTGCTGGTAAAACCACTACCCTTCGCTCATTAATGGGCTTACTATCAAAGCGTCAAGGATCTGCATCGATTGACGGCACATCATTTTTAGATATGCCTGCTCACACCCGCTTTCATCTCGGTTTAGCTTATGTTCCAGAAGATCGCCGAATTGTGCCGGGGCTTACCGTCAAAGAAAATCTCGAGCTAGGCATCATTGCCAAAAAGAATCGCGGTGATATGAGTGCCATGGTCGATGAAATTGCGGAAACCTTCCCCCGCCTCAAGGAGCGCCTCAATCAAGATGGCTCCTCTATGTCAGGGGGCGAACAACAGATGTTAGCTATTGCCCGAGCCATGATCGGCAAACCCAAAGCCATCTTATTGGATGAACCTTCTGAAGGCATCATGCCGGTCTTAGTAGATGAAATGTTTGAGCTGTTTGCCAATCTCAAACGTAAAGGCGTAACCATCCTCCTAGTTGAGCAGAATGTGAAGCAAGCTTTGAAAATTTCAGATAGAGCTTATATTCTGGATCAGGGCGAAATTGTGTTTCATGACACTGCACAAAATCTACTTAATAACGAAGAAATTCAGCAAAAGTATTGCGCTGTTTAAATTAAATGCAACCAATGTCCCAGTTGATGCCAAAAACTTTCAGGCACTAAGGTCAACAACCAGGTCATCGTGAGGTAGCGAAATAACTTACCGAAAAACATGTAGACCAAACAAGGTCCCCATGCTAAACGTAACCAGCCTGCGGCAAAGCAGAGTGGATCACCAAAAACTGGTAGCCAAGAAAGTAGGAGCATTTTGGGGCCACGAGCCTCTAGCCAAGCTTGCATGCGTCCATGTGTGGGGCCTTTCAGTGACTCAAAACTATTGCGAGCAATCAAGCCAAGCCACCAATCAAGCATACCGCCGCCAGTATTACCAATTGTGGCAATGAAGATGGCTATCCAATATAAATGGGGGTTGATTGAAACATAGCCAAAGAGTATTGCTTCTGATCCAATCGGAATCAACGTGGCAGAAATAAAAGCGCTGATAAATACTGCAGGTAAACCTACTGATGGCAAACCAAACCAGGCAAAAAAATGCCCGAATATTTCCTCCATTAAGCGAGCACTCCGGATTTCTTCAAAAGGGTAATTTGTTCTTCTGTCAGACCGGCGGCTTCTAGTACTTTGTCAGTATGCTCCCCCAAGGTTGGGGCACGATACCGTATAGCGCCTGGATTTTGAGAAAGCTTCGGAATAATCCCAGGCACTTGAACTTTAAGGCCATCTGCCCCTTCTACCGTTTCTATAACGCCGCGGGCGTGATAGTGAGGGTCTTCTGCAATATCCTTGGCTGTATAGATTTTTCCAGATGGCACTTGAGCACCAATGAGTGCTTTCAGGACCTCATCTATCGATAAAGTCCCAGTCCATGCATTGATTGCAGCATCGATTTCTTCAGCGCGTTTAGCTCGTCCGTCATTTCGCTCAAGATCAGGATCTTCCCCCAAATCTGATCTGCCTATCAAGGTCATCAAGCGCTTATAAATAGAGTCCCCATTGCCAGCAATTAAGACATATTGACCATCTTTACAGCGGTATGCGTTCGAGGGGGCAATTCCAGGCAGTGCACCACCGGCTGGCTGTCGAATAGCACCAAAAGCAGAATACTCAGGTAACAAACTTTCCGTAAGATTAAATACTGCCTCATATAAGGCCACATCAATCATTTGACCATTACCGCCTCTGGCATCGCGCTCATATAAAGCCAACAACACTCCTAGAGCACCATGTAAACCAGCAATCGTATCTCCAAGAGAAACGCCAGCTCTAACTGGTACCTCATTGGGATGACCGGTGATATGACGAAGACCCGCCATTGCTTCGCCGATTGCAGCAAACCCTGGCTCATCACGTCGTGGACCATCCTGTCCATAGCCTGATATGCGCAACATAATCATTTTAGGATTGATCTGATGCAATTCTTCCCAGCCAAGCCCCCACTTTTCTAAAGTCCCTGGTCTAAAGTTTTCAATCACCACATCCGCTTCTAAGGCTAATTGACGAGCAATTGCCTGACCCTCTTTGACACGGAGATCTAAACAGATAGATTGCTTATTGCGAGATTGTGCTTGCCACCAGACTGAAGTCCCTTTGTGGAGCATGCGCCATTTACGCAGAGGATCACCTTCCTTCGGCGACTCCACTTTAATCACTTCGGCACCAAAATCAGCCAGTGTTTTAGAGGCAAAGGGTCCAGCAATGAGCTGCCCTAATTCCAAGACTTTAATTCCCGAGAGAATCTGGTGGTAGTTCTGTTCCATCGCCTAGCTAAGTCCTTAAACGTTTCTGAGAGATATTTTCCACTTCTTTTGGCTATTTTCACGGATTTTCAAATCTTGCTTAAACTATCGTCTAAATCACTAAATAACCCATCCATTCCTTAACTGAGACCCTCATGAATCATCCAATCCCCAAGGAAGACCAATTCCAAGACATGCGCGAAGCCCTACGCGACCTTTGCAATCGTTATGACTCTGCGTATTGGCAAAAGGTTGACCATGAGCGTGGCTATCCTGAGGCCTTTGTCAGCGCAATGACAGAAGCGGGATGGTTGGCGGCACTGATTCCTGAAGAATATGGTGGCTCAGGATTAGGTCTGGCCGAAGCCTCAGTCATTATGGAAGAAATCAACTTTTCTGGTGGTAACTCTGGTTCTTGTCATGGGCAAATGTATAACATGGGCACCCTCCTTCGCCATGGGTCCGATGTGCAGAAAAAAATGTATCTCCCAAAAATTGCTACAGGAGAATTACGTTTACAAAGTATGGCCGTTAC
>JBILYO010000139.1:0-5850 GCA_044377685.1 Polynucleobacter sp.
AGCTAGTGGCTACGGGAACACCTTCGCGATTTGCCCAAGCCCTCAAATGATCACAAGCTACCTTATTCCAATTACCACCACCAGCTAATACCATTGGATTTTTAGCATTTGCAAATTGCTTCATCGCATCAGAAAAGATCATCCTATCTAATCCAGGCTGAACGATATGCGCCGCAGCAGTTGGTTTTTCTTCACCAGTCAGATACAAAACATCTTCAGGCAATGCAAGGACAACTGGCCCTTTGCGGCCCGATTGAGCAATATGAAAAGCATGAGAAACAAATTCATCAATCCGATCTACTCGATCAATGCTGCCAACCCACTTTGCACATTCGGAGTACATACGACGGTAATCGACCTCTTGAAAGGCTTCACGCTCGACCATATCTGTGCCTACCTGCCCCACTAAAAGCACCATGGGCGTGGAATCTTGATAAGCAGTATGAATACCGACCATGGCATTTGAAGCCCCAGGACCACGAGTCACCATCACTACGCCCGGTTTACCAGTTAGCTTCGCATAGGCTTCACCCATATAGGCTGCGCCACCTTCTTGGCGACAAGTTATAAAGCGAAACTGAGGGTGATCAACCAAGCCATCAAGCAGGGGCAAAAAACTCTCTCCCGGAACGCCAAATGCGAAATCAACTTCTTGTCTAACCAATGCATTGGCCAATATTTGTCCGCCATGTATATTTTTTTTGGCTGTCCCCATCGTTTTCTCTTACACTTTCTTTATGAATACACTTTCCACTAGCACCTTAGCCGCATTGGAAGAGATGCTACAAAATACAGCGCGCTCTGCTCCGCCAGATTTTCTTCCGATTATGCTGATCGGCGGCAGTGCTGGCAAACAGACTATTGGACATCTTAATCCTGAATTTATCGCTTTCCTTCAAGAATCATTAGAAAAAGATCCGATTCCATTTATTTCTATTGGCAATGATCAAATCAGCATTTCGCTGACTCGACCTCAAGAGTTATCGAAAAGCCTATATCAACTTGCTCAAACGATGCGTTTGGCAGGCTATATTCCTGGCTGGCGTCACGAAGATTTTGCCTGGTTGGATCAGAATGGCCATCAATATTTTCGCCTTGAGCGAGCTGCCTTTCGTACTTTTGGCTTTCGAAGTATGGCGACCCATGTCAATGGCTACACAAAATCCAATTCGATTTGGTTAGGTCGACGAAGTGAAGCAAAGGCTACCGATCCCGGTAAATTGGATAACATCGCTGCGGGCGGCATTAGTGCTGATGAAACCCCGTGGGTCAACGCTCGTCGAGAGTTATGGGAAGAGGCCGGTGTACCCGAGCAAATTGCTGCGCATATTGAGCCGATTGGCAGAATACACATGCGTCGACCCATTGCGGGACGTGGCTTTCATGATGAATTGCTCTATGTCTATGATTTAGAACTAGCTGCTCAATTTGTGCCAAGCAACCATGATGGTGAAGTGAGCGGCTTTATTGAAACTTCTCTCGCTGAAGCAGCTGCCAGGATCCTAGCCGATGAATTTACTGCTGATGCCGCCTTTGTCACTGCTGACTTTATATTGCGACGCAGCAAATAAATATCGTTTCCATACATTTTTTTCTGATTCATGGTTAAATCATCATTAAGGATGAAACAGGGGTGCCCTCAATATCGATTTAGATAATTAGGCGCTGAGAAAGACCCTAAAACCCGATCCAGATAATGCTGGCGTGGGGAGTTACATCAGACCGACACACCCGGTTTCGTCCATCTAAAACAGTCAGGAGATGGGCATGAGCAAAAGTAAAAATCAAACCAAACATGAAATACCTAGTCTTAAAAGTTTAGAGCGTGACTTTGGGCAAAAGTTTGCCTACCCAGCCTCAACCAAAACCTATTTACAAGGTTCTCGCGCGGATATTAAAGCACCGATTCGCATGATTGAACAATTACCAACCCGTGTTGGTGAAGAGTTGATATCTAATCCACCTGTACCGGTCTACGACACTTCTGGTCCATATAGTGATCCTGAAATTGTGATTAACCTTGAAAATGGTTTGCCTAGACTACGTGACTCTTGGATTAACGAACGTCAGGATACCGATCAACTTGCAGGGCCAAGCTCTGAATACGGTGTCGCACGATCTCAGGATGAGGCTACGCAACAATTACGCTTTTCACATATTAGCGCTCCGCGGGTTGCTAAAGCCGGCAAAAATGTCAGTCAAATGTATTACGCACGCCAAGGGATTATTACCCCAGAGATGGAATATGTCGCTCTGCGCGAGTCGATGGGTTTAGAGCAACTTCGCAAAAATCCGGAGTACAAACAATTACTCAAGCAACACCCAGGTAAAAGCTATGGTGCGAACCTTCCAGATATCGTCACGGGAGAATTTGTTCGGCAAGAAATTGCTGCTGGTCGCGCCATTATTCCTGCCAACATTAATCACCCTGAATTAGAGCCAATGATCATTGGTCGTAACTTCCGCGTAAAGATTAATGGAAATCTAGGTAACTCAGCCGTAACGTCCTCCATTAATGAAGAAGTGGAAAAAATGGTGTGGTCGATTCGTTGGGGTGCTGACACCATCATGGATCTTTCTACTGGTAAGCATATTCACGAAACCCGCGAATGGATTATCCGCAACTCCCCAGTACCGATCGGGACTGTTCCGATTTATCAAGCGCTTGATAAAACTGGTGGTGTTGCTGAAGATCTCACCTGGGAAATGTTCCGCGATACATTGATTGAGCAAGCTGAGCAAGGTGTGGATTACTTCACCATCCATGCAGGTGTATTGCTGCGTTATGTACCTTTAACAGCAGATCGTATTACTGGAATTGTCTCAAGAGGCGGCTCTATTATGGCTAAGTGGTGCTTAGCTCACCATAAAGAAAATTTCCTTTATACAAAGTTCGATGAAATTTGCGAAATCATGAAGGCCTATGATGTGTCATTTAGTTTGGGTGATGGTTTACGCCCAGGTTGCATTGCAGACTCTAATGATGCCGCTCAATTTGGTGAACTCCATACTCTTGGTGAATTAACAGCCAAAGCTTGGAAACATGATGTGCAAGTCATGATCGAAGGTCCTGGTCACGTTCCAATGCAGCGCATTGAAGAGAACATGACTGAAGAGTTAAAGCATTGCTTAGAAGCGCCCTTCTATACACTGGGACCACTCATTACCGATATTGCTCCCGGCTATGATCACATCACTAGTGGTATTGGTGCAGCCCAAATTGGTTGGTATGGCACAGCCATGCTGTGCTATGTCACACCTAAAGAGCATCTAGGACTTCCCGATAAAGAAGATGTCCGCGAAGGCATTATTACCTACAAGATTGCCGCTCATGGTGCCGACCTAGCCAAAGGCTTGCCGGGTGCACAAGTGCGTGATAACGCCCTATCAAAAGCACGCTTTGAATTCCGCTGGGAAGATCAATTCAATCTTGGCTTAGATCCTGAGCGTGCTCGTGAATACCATGACGCTACATTGCCAGCTGAAGGCGCTAAGATTGCCCACTTCTGCTCGATGTGTGGTCCTAAGTTTTGCTCGATGAAAATTACGCAAGAAGTACGTGATTACGCTGCGACTTTAGATGCTGATGGCAATCCTAAGGTGCCTGGCAAAGTCATTCCAATTGCACAAGACGCTAGCCAAGTCGACAAGGGCATGGAAGAAATGTCAGCCGAGTTCCGTAAGCGCGGCAGTGAAATCTATCAGTAATCATGACTAAAGTTGTATTCTCGCAAAGCAAGATAGCTATAGTTGGCGCCGGCCTCATGGGTCGGATGCTGGCTGTAGCGCTTGCTAAGCGTGGTGCTCAAGTCGATATTTTTGATCAAACTGGTCCAGAGGCCAAACAAGCAGCTGCCAGAATTGCTGCCGCGATGTTGGCGCCTCTAGCAGAATCGGCCATTACTGAAGATGCGGTTGTGCAGATGGGCATCTATAGTCTGCCTCGCTGGAAAACACTGATTAGTGAACTGCACAGCCCAGTTTTCTTTCAACAAGATGGCACAATCATTGTGTGGCATCGTCAAGACAGTAATGATGCCGAACGTTTTACTGCGCACTTACATAAAAATAGTCTACGCAATCCACTTTTAGCGAATGCTCAGGCTCTTGATCATGAAGCATTGCAGAATATTGAGCCTGAAGTGGCAGAACGCTTTAACCAAGGCTTGTATTTACCTAATGAAGGCCAACTCGATAATCGTCAACTTCTCGATGCCCTAGTAGTTGAGCTAGATCTGCTATCGGTCAATTGTCATTGGCACAGTCCGGTTAGCCCCGAATCTCTTCGTGATTTAGGCACTTACAAGCAAGTAATCGATTGCCGTGGATTAGGAGCTCAAGCTGACTGGAATGAGTCTAGCAAGACTTTGCGCGGAGTTCGTGGAGAAGTCATAAGACTTTATGCTCCAGAGGTAAAACTACGCAGACCAACCCGCTTAATCCATCCGCGCTACCCTATTTATATTGCCCCTAAAGAAAATGATATTTATGTTGTGGGCGCAACTGAAATTGAATCAGATGATATGTCGGAAATGAGCGTTCGTTCTGCCATGGAATTATTGAGCGCTGTGTATACAGTCCATAGTGGCTTTGCTGAGGCCCGTATTTTAGAAATGGCGACTCAGTGTAGACCTACCTTACAAGATAATTTACCTGCAATCCATATCCAAAAAGATAAAGGGAAGTCGGATTTAATGATGATCAATGGCCTATACCGCCATGGTTTTATGATTGCTCCGGCTATTTTAGATTGCACGCTAGAACTCATTTTGCAGGGCGAAAGTAAGACTGCACTTGATTTGGGCTTAAGTATTACTACAGAAAAAAGTTCTCTTGGAGTCGCTGCATGCGTGTAATGGTGAATCAAAAAGAATATGACTTACCGCATCAAAGCATGGTGAGTGATGCCTTGACTTTGATTGCAGCAAAACCTCCCTATGCTGTGGCCGTTAATTTACAGTTTGTACCAAAGAGTCAGCATGCTCAGTATCCACTGAATGAAAATGATCAAGTGGAAATCATTGCGCCGGTCACAGGCGGTTAATTTCACAATAGCTCTTATGACAGCCCCACTTCCTCAAACTTTAAATCGTGCAGATCCATTGGTGCTCTATGGAGAAAGTTTTACCAGTCGCTTACTATTAGGGACCTCTCGCTACCCATCTCCACAGGTCTTAGAAACCGCTGTGAATACAGCCAAACCTGCAATGATTACTGTGAGTCTGCGACGCCAAGGAAGTGCTACATCAGAAGCGCATAGTGGATTTTGGGATCTTCTGAAAAAAATGGCTGTTCCAGTTCTGCCAAATACCGCTGGATGCCATAGCCCCCAAGAAGTCATCACAACTGCACAAATGGCACGTGAAGTCTTTGAAACCGACTGGATCAAGCTTGAGCTAATTGGCGATGACTACACTCTTCAACCCGATATATTGCGCCTTGTACAAACAGCAGAAATCCTCATCAAGGATGGATTTAAGGTGCTACCGTATTGCACGGAAGATTTAATTTTGTGCCAGCGTTTGGTTGATGTCGGCTGCCAAGCAGTGATGCCTTGGGCTGCACCGATTGGCACTGGTCAAGGCCCACTCAATCCTTATGCAATGAGGCTCTTGCGTGATCGCCTAAAAGTGCCCTTACTAGTTGATGCCGGTCTTGGTCTTCCATCTCACGCCTGTAGCGTGATGGAATGGGGTTTTGATGGTGTTCTTCTCAACACTGCAGTTGCCTTGGCCGATGATCCCGTAGCCATGGCCAAGTCTTTTGCCATGGCAGTTGATGCTGGCCGAACTGCTTACTTATCAGGCGCAATGAAACCCCAAACCTCTGCCCAAGCGAGCACACCCTTGG
>JBILYO010000140.1:0-5746 GCA_044377685.1 Polynucleobacter sp.
AATGTTGGTGTCTGGCATCAAGGTCATCTTGCCAAGCTCGGCCAAATGATCGGGTACTTTTTGCTCTTCAGTTAGATACTCTGGGAATCCAGCAAGAATACGTCCAGCAACAGAGAGATCACTCTTAACGACTTCAACCCCTGCAGGAGCTGTGAAAGTGCGAATGACTGGCAAAAAGGCACAAGTAGCTAACAGTGGCGCCTCGTCTGTCAGGGTATAAATAATCTTTGATTTCTCTGAAGCCATTAATATTTCCTCGATATTGATCAATTTACAGAGCCAGGTTTTTACCCTAACCCTCTCGCCTTCCGCATTTTGTAAGCCGCTGGTAGCAGACCCACTGCCAATAAGGTTAGTCCTCTATTTTAAATCATTGGCAGTGGCGAAATTGCCCTATTTGAACCCCCGGTGGACTGAAGATGCCTCTTTTAAGGGAATCGGCTAAAAAAGCAAATAAACAAAAGCACCGTAAACTCAAGCCTATGACGAGTAAACACCCCTTGCTGAATAAAAACCTGGTGCTGCTGATCGTATGCCAAGGCCTGTTTCTCATCAATAATGTCACCTTCATCGCCATTAATGGCTTAGTTGGTTTAAGCCTAGCTCCAGCAAGCTGGATGGCGACCCTACCGATTATGGGATATGTCGTAGGTGGCGCTTTTTCCACCTCGATCGTGGCCAAATCCCAAAATTCTTTTGGACGGAAAATCTCATTTCAGTTAGGTCTATTGGTAGCGGTATTGTCGGCGCTGCTGTGCGCATATGCCGCTGTTAGTGAAAACTTCTGGCTACTCGTTGCTGGCACCTTTATCGCTGGCTATTACAGCGCAAATGGCCAACTCTATCGCTTTGCCGCTGCTGAACTCACCGAATTGAGTCAACGTGATAAAGCCGTCTCTTGGGTCTTAGCTGGGGGTATTTTAGGTGCCGTTATTGGGCCTAATTTGGCATCTTGGACAAAGAATCTCTTTGATACTGCATTCTTAGGGGCCTACCTTAGCTTATCGATTGTTGGATTGATCGGCATTGGCGTAATGCAATTCATTCACTTTCCTGAAGATTTCAAAACTAAGCACAGTCTTTCTGCCGGAAGAAGTCTAAAAGAAATTCTTGCTCAGCCTGTTTTTATGGTTGCTGTGATTGGTGCTGCACTGGGCTATGGAGTAATGAACCTACTCATGGCTGCCACACCCCTTGCCATGCAAATCTGCGGACTCCCTTTTTCTGATACGGCCTTAGTACTGGAATGGCATGTCATTGGCATGTTCGCTCCTGGATTTTTTACTGGGTCTCTGATTCAGCGCTTTGGTACCCTCAAAATCATGGGGGTAGGCGTAGTCCTGAACTTCATTTGCATTGCGATTGCCTTAACTGGAGTTGATCTTCATCAGTTTTTAATTGCACTCTTTTTACTAGGTGTAGGTTGGAATTTTTTATTCACCGGCTCTACTTCGCTAGCGATGACCGCTTACAAACCCGAAGAGCGGGATAAAGCACAAGCTGCAATTAACTTTTTTGTTTTTGGGACGATGGCCTTCACCTCATTCGGTTCAGGCGCACTCATTACTTCACAAGGCTGGAACATTCTCAATATAGGGTCACTAATACCAGTCCTCATTACCGCGGGTGCGCTTATTTGGTTAAGCACTCATCACAAAAAAACAAGTGCTTAGTTAAGACGCTTTTGCTAAAGGCAGATTAAATAATAGATTTTGAGGTTTGAGCTTTAATTGCTGTTGCTCATTCAATGCAATTGCCAAATAGACTGGCTTGCCTGCTTGTGCCTTAGCCACTGCAGACTCATCGATAAAATCAAGACGAAATAAACAAATGATTTTTTCCAGCTCTTCAGCCTCTAGTGCTTCTTTGTTGTAGAGTTTATTGAGTATCACTGTCGCTGCAGCATCTAAGCCTACATGCCAAGACCACTTGGGGTCGCTAATCTGTTGCATTGGAGTGATGCGGGTTTTAACGCCTAAAAAATGCTCGATCCACTTTTCTACCAAGCGACAGAAGTGATTGATTGGCTCATGTCCAAAGTTCAACTGCACTGCCAAATCTAAATCTTCATCACGCGCCCAATATTCAGTCGCATTCTGCTCATGTAGTACATCAAGATCTGCTGATCTCATTGCAAGTGATTTGCTCTTGAGTAAATCTAAAATATTGCCCGTCTCACCTGCTTGCAAATTTCGGGCAACGACTTCCTCGTCGGCGCCCATCACAATTCCATCCTCTAGAAGAGTAATTTTCTGAGTTCTAAAAAATAATTCCCCCATTCTTGCCTCCAATGGATGGGCATTCTCCCCTAGAATATGGCGAACAAATATTTGCGCTAACTGCGACACAAACAAGGGAGGCACATCAACGCCCTCACCTTTGAATAAGCTCATGTAAAAACTTTCCAAAGAGTTGGCTGCCAATAAACGGGCACGATAACGCAACCAGACACGGTAGTTTTCCTGAATATCTGCATCTGCCATTTGGCCAATTTCTTCCTCTGCTATATCGCAACGAGGGCTTGCGAGTAGGCGGGCATGAATAGATTGCTCCGCAGTACAAGATTCAGGTACGAGACTGAGCTCAGGTCTTTGCAAATAAGTACGTAAAAAGTCATCTGTTACCAAAAGCTGACCATCCGGACCAGGCTCTAGGGTCTTATATGCTGATTGTGGCCAGAAATTTTTCATGCAGTCAGAGTGCTTTGGGTCTAGATAATCGATAAGGCTCAGAATATACTAGTCTTCATTTTGAAATGAAATAGGAAAACACCATGAGCGAACTCCAAAAAATTGATACCGCAGTAGGCGAAGGCAAGGAAGCCATCACAGGCAATCATGTCGACGTCCATTACACAGGCTGGCTATACGATGACAAAGCAGCAGATCATAAAGGTCAAAAGTTTGATAGCTCATTAGATCGTGGGCAACTGTTTAGCTTCCCCTTGGGTGCTGGCCATGTGATTAAAGGCTGGGATGAAGGCGTCGCTGGTATGAAAGTAGGCGGTAAACGTACTCTCATCATCCCTTCTGAAATGGGGTATGGTGCCCGTGGTGCTGGTGGCGTCATTCCACCGAATGCCACCCTCGTATTTGATGTTGAACTCCATGGCGTGAATTAAACACAATCATCTATTTGCCCAATAAATAAGGCCACCCGCTGAGGTGGCCTTAGTTTTAATCTTCAGAATCTAAAATTAAGAGCGCAAATTTTTACCGTTTGAGGTCACACGATGATTTGAGCGGTCTTGACACAAGCTAATGATACGATTTCTTTCGGCCATCACTTTATCGCCATAGCCACCATCATCTTCTGCATTCCCTGCACCCACATAAAACTTCAAACCATTACGTAAAGAGCCTCCGGTAGCGATCAGATATTTCAAGATATATGCGCCAACACGAATATTTACCTCAGGCTTGACAGCATCTGAAGTGCCGCCAAAGTGTGCATACTTATCTCTGTGCACAGATGTCATGACCTGCATTAAACCTTCTGCACCCGCATGACTCTTGATATTGGGGTTGAAATTGGATTCAACAGAAATCACTGCCAATAACAATACTGGATCAATATTGACTTCTTTTGCAATCAAGACTGTATTTGAAACATACTCTTCAATCTTAGCGCGATCGAGCTTATATTTCTTTTCAAAAAAATCAGCTACTGCTCTCTGATTCTGAATTGAACTCATCAAATTAGTATCTAGAGCTAGAGGGTCAATCTTGGAAGTGGGGATGCGATCAGATAAATGTGAAATAGATTTCACCTGTATCTGAGCCACAGAAGGCATTAATAAGGCAACGGTTTGTTGTTTAGCGCTAGTCAAGCCAGTTGTAGCCGTTGGCTTACTATAGAGCACAGCAGCAATCCCTGAATCACTCGCTACCGCATTGGCAGTCACTTGAGAGTCATGGGATTGGTCAAGGATGCCAAAGCCATTACTCCAAACAATCTGACGAGCCTCATCTGGGACTAAGATCCGAGCCAAATCAAAAGGGCCTGCATTCGTACCGTTACCTGAAAGCCAGAGTCCAACCACCATAAAAACAGCAACAGCGAGAATGCCATTGAATACTCTAAAGACCGGGGATATGGCAAAAGCAAGGAGTTCTTTAACAGTCAATGCTACTGACTTTGAATCCTGGGTTTCACTCAAATTGTTAGATAAACATTTACTCATTTATTTTTTGCGACACCCCATAAAACTGAAATTCAATATTTATGTTGCAACGCAATATCTAAAAAACATGAGCCATCCTAAAAAGGTTCTTATATCAAGTCAATAATAAAGAAATGGAATTTAATAACTTTTTGATCTTGAAATAGCAGGACTTTTGTATATGGCAGTCAAGATGAATAATTAGTTCAATTAAATCAGATACTTAAAGATGTAAGTAAGCACTAATTTCATAGTGTAAAAAAATCAATTTTTTGGGACTTTTTTACTATTTGGGATGAAAATTCTTCAGTCAAAACCATATATCTAGTACTAAAGGTGGCTTGCGCTTCTACCGGTAGTGGTTTTTCTCCAATGCTGCAAGACATCATTTTCATAGAAATAAAACCTTCAAAAGAATGTGGAGGAGAGCTAAATGAGCTTGTCTTCGCCTCAATTCTGACTAGCTCCATAGCTAATCCTGATTAATTCAGCACAAGAGAGGCTTTCCTAAGAAAGACTTTTGCTATCCCTTTTGAGCCCATCAAGCCCTAAACTATTACGCTATGAAATCCATTCGCAAGGTCCTGCTTTTAGCCCTACTGCTGACAAGCTTCAATGCGTTTGCCCTATTTGATGACTGCAAAGACATTTTTCCTAAGCAACAAGTCCCGACCAGCCCACAACTGGGACGTGATCTTTGTTTTGATGGGTTTGCAATCTACTACTCCGCGCAGGATAAAAAGCCCATCTATACCGTTCAAAAACTCCACCGCGATCAGTTTGTAGGCCCTCACCCCCGCAGGACTAATCAGTTCTATGAGGAGGCACGCCTTCCTTTGGCAGAGCGAGCTCAACTCTCTGACTACCGAGGTAGCGGATATGACCGAGGACATAATGCGCCTGCGGGAGATATGAGTGCGGATAAATCCATGGCTCAATCTTTCTCATTAGCTAATATGATGCCGCAGGCTAGGCAAAATAATCAGGGAATCTGGGCAAAAAATGTTGAAGAGCCAACTAGGCAATATGTCAAAAGAGCAGCGGGAGATATTTATGTTTACACCGGCTCGATTGGAAACGCTGGAAGCATTGGCAATGGACGAGTCACTATTCCAAGTCATCTTTTCAAATTAGTGTATGACCCCAATAGAAATTCTGCATGGGCCTATTGGGTAGAAAACACCAATGAAGCCAAGATGAATCCCCCGATCTCTTATGAAGCCCTCATGCAAAAAACTGGGATTGATTTTCATCTCCCCATCAAGCCAGTCAACACAACTACCAAGTAACTAGGATCTTTGCTGTATTCCGTGCGCCCGCTGGATGGGTGCTAGCAGACTACGCAGACCATTGTGATCAAGAGTGTGCATGAGCTCTAATAATTGCCCAAGTTCGCCTTTAGGAAAACCTTTTCGAGCAAACCAAGCCAAATAATTTCCCGGTAAATCAGCCAGCGCACGACCAGCATATTTACCAAAAGGCATTTTCATCAAAACTAGTTTCTCTAGGGCCTGAGCATCCATTTAAAAAGAATCTTACAAGTAAAGCGGAAAAACCCCGCAACTCATGCCATTTATTTAGAAA
>JBILYO010000027.1:0-17190 GCA_044377685.1 Polynucleobacter sp.
GATTGAAGGTCATTTTGTCGATGTACGAAAAATTTCATAGGGGTATTACTGTGCGCAAATTTCCAAGTATTTCCTTGATTACTCATTTAGCTCTAGTTGGATTTGTGGGCTTATTTATTTCGGCTTGCAGTAGCACTATGGAAGGCATGGGTAAAGATTTACAAACTATGGGTAAATCTATGGGTGGCGCGAGTTCTACCCCAAAAAAACAAGCTCCACCTGA
The DNA here is from genome assembly GCA_044377685.1 of Polynucleobacter sp. Taxonomy (GTDB): domain Bacteria; phylum Pseudomonadota; class Gammaproteobacteria; order Burkholderiales; family Burkholderiaceae; genus Polynucleobacter. The sequence continues at coordinate 224 of JBILYO010000027.1, forward strand.
ATCTCAAACTCAGGGTAAGGATGTCATTGTCACCCCTGTGAAGTAAATCAATAGCATTCATTAAGAGTTAAAGCATTATGGAAAAATTTACGGTTTATAAAGGTTTAGTCGCTCCGCTTAATCGCGAGAACGTCGATACTGACGCCATCATTCCTAAGCAATTTTTAAAGTCAATTAAGAAAACGGGCTTTGGTCAAAATCTTTTTGACGAATGGCGCTATCTTGATCATGGCGAACCAGGTCAAGAATGCAGTACTAGACCCATTAATCCTGACTTTATCCTCAACCAGGCACGCTATAAGGGTGCCGGCATTTTGCTAGCACGTAAGAATTTTGGTTGCGGCAGTTCTCGTGAGCATGCTCCTTGGGCCCTAGATCAATTCGGTTTCAGAGCCATTATTGCCCCTAGCTTTGCAGATATCTTTTTCAATAACTGCTTTAAAAATGGCCTATTACCAATTGTGTTGACAGAACAGCAGGTAGATCACCTTTTTAATGAAACAATCGCTTTTAATGGATATCAGCTCACCATTGACCTAGAGGCTCAGCAGGTGATTGCCCCTGATGGGACAGCCTATAGCTTTGAGGTCGCCCCCTTTAGAAAGTACTGCCTAGTCAATGGCTTGGACGATATTGGCTTAACTCTGCGCCATGCAGATAAAATCAAGGCTTATGAAGCTGAGCGCATCCTAAAAATGCCTTGGCTGACAACTCAATTGCCGTAATTTTGTAGAGTTAAGGGCCTTTCATGAAAATTGCAGTTCTACCGGGCGACGGAATCGGCCCGGAAATCGTTGCTCAAGCCGTTCGCGTACTAAAAGTACTCGGCCCAAAGTTTGATATGGAAGAAGCCCCGGTCGGTGGTGCTGCTTTTGATATCGCAGGCCATCCATTGCCACCGGCAACTTTAGAGTTAGCCAAAAAAGCAGATGCAATTTTGTTTGGTGCTGTGGGCGACTGGAAATATGACGCCCTGCCACGGGAGCATCGCCCAGAACAAGCCATTTTAGGTTTGCGTAAACACTTAGAGCTCTTTGCAAACTTTAGACCAGCGATTTGCTATCCAGAACTAACAGCAGCATCTAGTTTGAAGCCCGAGATTATTGGTGGTTTAGATATTTTGATTGTGCGCGAGCTCAATGGTGATATTTATTTTGGCCAACCTCGTGGTGTTCGTAGTTCGGAGTTGCCATTATTTAAAGGCGCACGTGAGTGCTTTGACACTATGCATTACAGTGAGCCCGAAGTAGAGCGTATTGGACGAGTGGCATTTGAAGCGGCACGTAAGCGTGGTAAGAAGGTTTGTAGCGTCGATAAGGCCAACGTGCTAGAGACCTCACAGCTATGGCGTGAAGTCATGATTCAGGTTGCAAAAGATTACCCAGATGTGGAGTTATCGCATATGTATGTCGATAATGCCGCAATGCAATTGGTTAAAGCACCAAAAGCATTTGACGTAGTAGTGACTGGCAATCTTTTTGGCGATATTCTTTCTGATGAAGCAGCTATGTTGACAGGTTCTATCGGAATGCTGCCTTCAGCCTCTTTGGATAAGAACAATAAGGGCTTATATGAGCCAAGCCATGGATCTGCACCAGATATCGCTGGCAAAGGTATAGCTAATCCATTGGCTACGATTTTGTCTGCTGCGATGATGTTACGTTATTCCTTAGGAATGCCTGCACAAGCGGATCGGATAGAAAAGGCAGTCCAAAAAGTGTTAGCACAAGGCTTACGAACTACTGATATTTATACCGAGGGAACAAAAAAAGTTTCTACTGTTCAAATGGGCGACGCTGTAGTGGCTGCGCTGTCTTAGTTATAAAGAATATTTAACCAACAGTTAATCATCATGGCAAATACAAAAACTCCTTTAGTAGGCTTAGTTGGCTGGCGTGGCATGGTAGGTAGCGTGCTGATGGATAGAATGTTGGCTGAAAAAGATTTTGACCTCATCGAGCCCGTATTTTTTAGTACTAGTCAGGTAGGTGGAGAGGTGCCCTTGCTAAATGGTCAAAAAGTGACCAAGAGCGAAGGTACATTACAAGATGCAAATGACATTAAAGCCTTGTCGCGTTGCGATATTGTTTTGACATGTCAAGGTGGCGATTACACCAATGAGGTTTTCCCAAAACTACGCGCTGCAGGTTGGAGTGGTCATTGGATTGATGCTGCTAGTGCATTGCGCATGAAAGATGAGGCGATATTAGTATTGGACCCAATAAACCGCCCAGTGATTGATAAAGCTTTAGCTGCAGGTGGAAAGAATTGGATCGGCGCTAATTGCACTGTGAGCCTGATGATGATGGCAATGGGCGGCTTAGTAAAAGCAGACTTGGTGGAATGGATTAGTGCCATGACTTACCAAGCAGCGTCTGGTGCTGGTGCCCAAAATATGCGTGAATTACTCCTGCAAATGGGTGCCTTACATGATAGTGTGGCAACTGAGCTGGCAGATCCATCTTCATGGATTTTAGATATTGATCGCAAGGTGACTGAAGCATTACGTTCGTCTGATTTTCCTAAGAAGAATTTTCGTAATACAGCCTTGGCTGGCAGCTTAATTCCTTGGATTGATGTCCCTGTAGAGCATGGTCAAACTAAAGAAGAGTGGAAGGGTGGATCTGAGTTCAATAAGATCCTCGGTCGTCCTGGCTTTCGCTCACCAGGAAGCATTCCCGTTGATGGTTTATGCGTCCGTGTTGGTTCAATGCGTTGTCACTCTCAAGGTTTGACAGTGAAACTGAAAAAGGATGTTCCTTTAAAGGAAATTGAAGCCATTCTTGCCAATGATAATCAGTGGGTCAAAGTAGTCCCTAATGATCGTGAAGCTACTGAGCGTGATTTATCTCCAGCCGCAGTCAGCGGTACTCTGAGAGTGCCTATTGGACGGTTGCATAAATTGGCAATGGGCCCTGAATATTTAGGCGCATTTACTGTTGGCGATCAACTCTTGTGGGGTGCTGCAGAGCCCTTACGTCGTATGCTCAGAATTTTGCTTGAACATTAATGCTACGTTCAAGTCAACATAGCGTTATTAAGGTACTTTGCTTTGTCTGGCTAAGTTGGTCTTGCTCAGCTTGGGCACTTTCCTTAGGCACACCACAATTACTTTCTCGATCAGGTGAGCCACTCCGGGTTGAAATTCCGATTCGGCTTGCTGCCGATGAAGAGGCTGTTCTACCTAGCCTAAAAGCAGCGATGCCTCCAAAGGAAGTGTTTGAACGCTTAGGGATTTCACAAAAGATATTAGAGCTCAATCCTCAGGTGATGGTGTATCGCAATCGTCAAGAGCGATTAATGGTTCTGGTGGAAACAGTCAATTCAGTTCCTATTGGTGATGATCCCTTTTTAGATTTGTTAATCAATCTGAATTGGTCGAGCGGTAGGCTGACTAAAACATATACCTTGCTATTAGGCGATGTTCAGAAAGTGCTGGTCAAGCCTGGACAAACACTTTCTGAAATTGCTGCATTGATGGCGCCTCAGCTAGATGGTGCTACCTTAGATCAAGCGATGATGGCATTGTTTAAAGCAAATCCAGATGCATTTGCAAGCGGTAGTATTAATCGCTTAGCTGCTGGGGCTGAGTTGAATAAGCCAAGTCAAGCTTTGCTGCGCTCAATCAGTCCTGCTGAAGCAAATCAGTTTGTAGCTGAGGCTAATGAGCAATGGCGCGAGTCTAAAACAGGTGAAGCAAAGGCAGATGCCAGTTCAAAAGGTGGTTCTTCCACATCCGATGAATCACCCCAAAAAGATCGTCTGAAGATTGGCTCTAGTGCTGATAGTGGCGACGAAGAAAAGCGCTTCTCCGAGGAATTGGTTGCGCAAGAAAAGGCTCTTGACCAAGCTAAATCAAGGGTTGCTGAATTAGAAAAGAATATTGCAGACTTACAGCGTCTACTGGAAAAATCGAAAGAAAAGAAAGCAGTCGACAATAACTTTGGTCTTGGCGGATTTGGCCCTGCCATTTTAGCTATTGGTCTGATGGTCTTGATCGGTTTAGTGCTTTGGGCATTGGCTCGTAACGCCCGTCGTTCAGAGAAGATGGATTTTATTGAGCCAGGACGCGCTCCAGAAAGAAAAGAGCCAAATGTTCCGCAAGGAATGCCAGAGCGTGCTAAAGCAATATTGGCTAGCATCGATCTTGACTTGTCAAAGCCGGCTGAGCAGACTTTCAATCCACTCTTGGATGCCTTGAGGGTGAAGCTAAATCTCGCCCGGGCCTATATCACCATCGAAGATTTTTCAGCCGCTAAGAAATCCCTTGAAGAAATATTACGTGTGAGCAATTCTGTTGATCCAGCGATCACGATTGAGGCGCAAGGATTGCTATCGGAACTGACTCAGCGTAAGGTCTAAGGTATTTCTTTATGCGTATCGCCCTAGGTCTTCAATACGATGGTAGCCCTTACTCTGGCTGGCAATCACAGCTCAATGGTAATACCGTTCAAGATATCCTTGAGAGCGCCATTACGGCCTTTGTTGGAGATAAATCGAGTGTAGCCTTGCCGATTCAAACTATCACTGCTGGACGAACAGACACTGGAGTGCATGCCCTCGGTCAAGTAGTCCATTTTGATACGCCAGTAGAGCGTGAGGATTTTTCTTGGGTGAGGGGTATTAATTCCTTTTTGCCAAAATCGATTGTGGTCAATTGGGCTAAACCAGTTCCAGAAGAATTTAGTGCACGTTTTTCTGCATATGAACGCACGTATATATATGCGTTGCATGCCGGCCCTTGTCGTTCGCCGATGGTCGATTCTCGAGCGGGTTATGTACTTTTGCCTCCCCAGAGTTGGTTTGATATTGAGGCTTTAAAAGCAGCGACACACTATTTGATTGGTGAACATGATTTCACTTCCTTTCGTGCATCGGAGTGTCAAAGTAAAACCCCAGTCAAAACAATCTATTCAATTGAAATTCTTTCCCAAGAGCCTTGGCTGTATTTCCGCATTCGGGGTAATGCTTTTTTGCATCACATGGTACGTAATATCGTTGGAAGTTTTTTATTGATTGGAACAGGCAAAAGACCCCCAGAGTGGATGGGCGAGGTTTTGGCTGCAAAGGATAGAAACATGGCAGCGCCTACATTTATGGCAGATGGTCTTTATTTGGCGAAAATTGCCTATCCAGAAGAATTCGGTATTCCAGGTCCATGGCTCCAGAACTCTTGGTTGCCGACGGAGCTGACTGGGGCGTAATCGAGCTTCAGGCCTTATTATTCATTTATGGGCTTACTCACTCTTTCACCAGGCCATACTCGGGTCAAAATCTGCGGATTACGAACTCCAGCAGATATCGATGCAGCTGTTGCTGCAGGCGTTGATGCGGTGGGATTTGTGTTTTATCCCCCCAGCCCACGGGCTGTGACCCCACAGATTGCTGCCCAGCTGATTTCTAGACTTCCTGCCGGTATAGATGCTGTAGGGCTATTGGTCAATGCTACAGATGCAGAATTTGCTGCCATTAAGGCCGTTGCGCCCATTACTTTATGGCAGTTTCATGGTGATGAGACCCCGCAACGCTGTCAGGAGCTGGCATCTGGGCATCCCTGGATGAAGGCCGCTCGAGTTGGGCCCCAGTTCGCTTATGACGATTTTTCCTTACAATACGGGGATGCAAACGCTTTTCTGCTGGATGCCTTAGTTGAGGGTTACGGTGGGGGAGGCGTTCCTTTTGATTGGCAAGGAATTCCACAGACATGGGTAAGCGAAAACGCGCATCGGGTCGTTTTGAGTGGTGGATTGAACACGCACAACGTGGGCGAGGCAATTGCACGCCTGCATCCCTGCGCGGTTGACGTCTCTAGTGGCGTAGAAATCAGCAGGGGTGTCAAGGATCCTGCGCTCATGACTGAGTTTGTAAAAGCAGTGCGTGCAGCAGATGCGAAATCATCACCCCAATAATTTGCTGTAAATAAATCAAAAGAGGTTGCTATGTACGATAAGCCAGATTCACGAGGACACTTTGGTCCATACGGTGGAGTGTTTGTTTCTGAGACCTTGATGTATGCTTTAGATGAATTAAAAGAAGCCTATGCAAAGTATCAATATGATCCAGAGTTCGTTGAAGAGTTTCATTACGAACTAAAGCATTTTGTAGGCAGACCATCCCCTGTCTATCACGCTAAACGCTGGAGTGAAATGCTCGGTGGCGCTCAGATCTATTTAAAACGTGAAGATCTTAATCATACTGGTGCTCACAAGATCAATAACGTCATTGGCCAAGCAATGCTTGCCAAGCGCATGGGTAAACCTCGCATCATCGCAGAAACAGGAGCAGGTCAGCACGGTGTTGCAACGGCAACTATTTGTGCTCGCTTTGGTTTGGATTGCACCGTATACCAAGGTTCAGTGGATGTTGCACGTCAGGCTCAAAACGTTTTTCGCATGAAGTTGCTAGGCGCTAAAGTAGTGCCCGTTGAATCCGGTACTAAAACTTTAAAAGATGCGCTTAACGAGGCGATGCGTGATTGGGTGACCAATGTTGAAAATACCTTTTATATCATTGGCACTGTTGCAGGACCTCATCCTTATCCTATGATGGTGCGAGATTTTCAGAGTGTGATTGGTGAAGAATGTAAAGTACAGATGCCTGAAATGATAGGCCGTCAACCAGATTATGTGATGGCTTGTGTGGGCGGAGGCTCTAATGCCATGGGTATTTTTTATCCTTATATCGATTTTCCAGAGGTCAAGCTAGTTGGTGTTGAGGCTGCTGGACATGGGCTGGGAAGTGGATTGCACTCAGCAGCATTGTGCGTTGGAAAGCCTGGCGTATTGCATGGCAACCGCACCTATTTATTGCAAGATGAGAACGGCCAAATTTCTGAAACGCATTCTGTATCTGCAGGGATGGATTACCCGGGAGTGGGTCCAGAGCATGCATGGCTAAAGGATTCAGGTCGAGCTGACTATGTTGCTATTACCGATGAAGAAGCCTTAAAAGCTTTTCACGATTGTTGTCAAATTGAAGGCATTATTCCAGCCTTAGAGTCTGCTCATGCCATTGCTTATGCTTGCAAGCTTGCCAAGACATTACCGAAAGATAAAACTATCTTAGTGAATCTATCTGGTCGTGGCGATAAAGACATGCATACAGTTGCTATGGCGACAGGATCAGAAGGTTAGTAATAGATCAGCTTCATCAGAATAGAATAATAAGAAAACCTTATGTCAAAAATTACCGCACTCTTTCAAGAGTTAAAGGCTTCTGGAAAAAAAGGGCTGATTCCCTTTATCACTGCTGGTGATCCCGATCCTCAATTGACAGTTGAGTTGATGCATGCACTAGTACGTGGTGGCTCGAATATCATCGAGTTGGGTGTACCTTTTTCTGACCCTATGGCTGATGGCCCAGTGATTCAGAGATCGTCTGAGCGAGCATTAGCTAAGGGTGTCACTTTACGTGGCTGTTTGGAGATGGTGAAAGAGTTTCGTAAAAAAGATGCGATGACTCCAGTTGTTTTAATGGGTTATGCAAATCCTGTAGAGCAAATGGGTGCAGAGCGATTTGCTACTGAAGCAAAGGCGGTCGGTGTTGATGGTGTGCTCGTAGTCGACTATCCACCAGAAGAATGTGTTGATTTTGCTGGACGAATGCGCAAAGCAGGTATTGACCCCATATTTTTGTTGGCGCCGACTTCATCTCATGAGCGTGTTAAAGAGGCTGCCAAAATTGCTTCTGGTTATATTTACTACGTCTCCATGCGTGGAGTAACTGGCGCATCTCATCTTAATACTCAGGATGTTGCCAGCATCATCCCTAAAATTCGTGAGGAAACCCCGATTCCCATAGCGGTAGGCTTTGGTATTAGTGATGCGGCCAGTGCTAAAGCTGTATCCACTAGTGCTGATGCAGTGGTGATTGGCAGTCGAATTATTCGCATCTTAGAGGATGCACCCCCAGGCCAGGCGGTACAATCACTGGAAACCTTCATTCGTGAAATTCGCGACGCCTTAGATAGCTAAATACTCATGAGCTGGATTGATAAGTTACTCCCTCCCCAAATCCAACATACCGATCCGGTTAACCGTAAATCGGTTCCAGAGGGATTGTGGGTAAAGTGTCCAGACTGTGCAACGGTTCTCTATAGCACTGATCTTGAGGCCAATCTTTCTGTTTGTCCAAAGTGCAGTCACCATATGCGTATTGGTGCTCGACAACGTTTAGATAGTCTTTTGGATGAAAAAGGGCGTTACGAAATCGGTGCCGATATTTATCCAATCGATCCATTGAAGTTTAAAGATTCAAAGAAATATCCCGATCGTATTAAAGAAGCAAATGACGCTTCGGGTGAGTCTGAAGCATTGATTGCAATGGGTGGAAAAATTGAAGGTAATCCTGTTGTAACAGCTTGTTTTGAGTTTCAATATATGGGTGGCTCAATGGGTTCTGTAGTTGGCGAGCGTTTCTCTCGCGGGGTAGAAGAAGCGATCCATAAGAAATGTCCTTTTATCTGCATTACCGCTACTGGTGGTGCGCGGATGCAGGAGTCACTGCTATCACTATTTCAGATGGCAAAGACAAACTCGATGTTGACTCTGTTGTCAAAAAAAGGTTTGCCTTACATTAGCGTCCTGACTGACCCAACGATGGGTGGCATTTCAGCAAGCTTTGCTTTTATGGGCGATGTAGTGATGGCCGAGCCAAAGGCATTGATCGGTTTTGCGGGTCCTCGTGTCATTGAGCAGACGGTTCGTGAAAAATTGCCTGAAGGTTTTCAACGATCTGAGTTTTTGATGCAAAAGGGTGGGATCGATATGATTGTTGATCGCCGTCAGATGCGCACTGAAATTGCTCGCTTATTAGCCTTGTTGCAAAAACATCCAGAGCCTGCGATCGCGGGTAGCGCAGCTGTTTAAGCGCTTGACTACAGCACACCAAACACCCGTTTTATTTTCTAGCCTTGAGGCCTGGCTAAGCCACCTTGAGTCTGCACACCCAGTCGGTATCGATATGGGTTTAGAGCGTATTAATCGCGTTAAAGCCGCTCTTGGTTTGCATTTCGATTGCCCAGTGATTACGGTAGCAGGCACCAACGGAAAAGGCTCCACTTGTGCCTTTCTCGAGAGTATTTTATTAGCCTCTGGTTATCGAGTAGCTTGTCATACCTCACCACATTTACTTAAATTTAATGAACGCGCTCGTATTAATGGCGCTGATGTAAACGATGATCTTTTGCTAAAACATTTTGCTGCAGTTGAGAATGCCAGAGTGAGTTTGGTAGATGCGCCAACCCTAACGTATTTTGAATTCACTACCTTAGCCATCATGCATTTATTTTCTGAGTCTCATTTAGATGTCGTGGTTTTAGAGGTTGGTATGGGAGGCCGCTTAGATGCCGTTAATATTATTGATGCTGACTGTGCCATTGTGACCAGCATTGATATTGATCACGCAGATTTTTTAGGCGGGACCCGAGAGTTGATTGCATTTGAAAAGGCCGGCATATTTCGCCCTGGACGTATTGCGGTTTGTGGGGATCCAATTCCACCCCAAACTCTGATAGATCATGCTGAACAATTAGGTTGCGATCTATGGTTACAGGGTCGTGATTACAATTTTCAAGGTGATAAACAGCAATGGGGCTGGGCCGGTCGTCAAAAACGTTTCAGTGGTCTTGGTTACCCAGCTCTGCGGGGCGCTAATCAAATCTTAAATGCCTCTGCCGTGATTGCGGCCTTAATGGCTTTACATGAACGCTTGCCGGTGAGCGCGCAAGATATTCGTAATGGCTTTGCTTTAGTCGAACTGCCAGGGCGGTTTCAAGTCTTACCGGGGCAACCTACAGTAGTGCTCGATGTGGCCCATAATCCTCATGCTGCTGCAACCTTAGCTCAAAGTCTGGAGAGGATGGGGTACCACCCTTATACCTATGCTGTTTTTGGTGCAATGGCTGATAAAGATATCGAGGGGGTCATCAAACCCCTATTGGAAATCGTTGACTTCTGGTTCCTTACCGATTTACCTACAAAACGGGCTGCCAGCGCCAAAGATCTAACTCAGAAGCTTGAGCAGCTGGGTGTTAAGCCTAAAAATGGGGTAGATGGCGGAATTGAGTGCTTTTCCACACCTGCTGCAGCGTATCAAAAAGCGCTATCTCAAGCTGGTGAGGGTGATAGAATAGTGACCTTCGGATCCTTCTATACTGTTGCGGGCGTAATGGCTTATCGAAACAACCAGGCGCATTGATCCATGATTCGTTTACCGAAGCTTTTTAAGCGAAAAACACAGGCTAATGACCTTGATCTAGGTTCATTGAGGGGTCGGCGCACCGCCAATAAACCAGCACCACGCAGTTTTCAACGTGCAGCAGAAGCAGAAGAACTGGCTTTAACTGAGGACCCGGAGCAACAACGTGCTCGTCACCGCTTGATTGGTGCCGCTGTTTTAGTGCTCATTGCGGTGGTTGGTTTGCCACGGATCTTAGATAACAAACCTAAAGCTGTTACTAACGATATTGCTGTCAATATTGTGACAAGTTTGCCAATCCCTTCTGCTATTACAAAGCCTAGTGAGAATCTGAAAACTGATCAAGGAGTTTCTGAATCGAAAGCTGAACTTAAGGCTGAAGCCAAAGCAGAAGTGAAGACAGAAGCCAAGACTGAATCCAAGCCTGCCAATTCAGTTCCACCTAAATCTAGTGCTCTAGGCTTAGCGTCTGGCGAAGAGGTGGTAAGCGCTCCCTCCACTACAACAAATTCAACTCCATCTTCAGTCCCAGCCGCTAATGGATCTGGAAAGTTTGTAATTCAAATAGGTGCTTTTGCTTCTGAGGAGCGAGCTAAAGGATGGATTACCAAATTAAAAGAGCAAAAAATTCCAAATTATGTTTTAAATAGAAATGCTCCTGATGGTACTAAGTTATACGTGCTCCGCGCTGGTCCTTACACCGATAAAGATGAAGCAGAGGCAGCTGAGAAAAAAATTAAGGCGATGGGTCTTACTCCAAGACTTGTCGAAACTGGTAAGCAGTAATGGAATACTTATCCACCCTCAAATTTACACCGGTGGATTATTTCACCCTAGTGGTTTTGCTTGTATCGGCTTTAATTGGAATATCGCGCGGCTTATTTAAAGAGGTCCTTGCTTTAGCCTCTTGGCTTGTGGCTGCTTGGGTTGCTTATCACTACAGCTATTACTTATCTACAGAGTGGCTCTCAACATTTCATTTAGATGACCTATTAAGCCTAGGAATTAGTTTCCTCATTCTATTTATCCTAACCTTGATCGTTTGTGGCTTGTTTGGTGGGGTAATACAAAAAATTATTCTATCTGCAGGCTTAAGTTTGACAGATCGTTTTTTAGGACTCATTTTTGGTTTAATGCGTGGCGGATTGATTGTGGTAGTTCTGGCTACCTTAGCAGCATTAACTCCAATACCTCAAAGTGTCGCATGGCAAAAAGCGATTACCCGCCCAGCCATCGATATGGCTACCGGTTTAATTAAAAGTTGGTTGCCCCCAGATTGGGCTAAACAATTAGGTGATGCAATGCCTAAAGTGACTCCAACCATCACACCTCAATTATTGATAGGGACCTAGAAATATGTGCGGCGTTATAGGAACAGTTTCCCACTCCCCAGTTAATCAGCTACTTTATGATGCCTTGTTGCTTTTACAGCATCGCGGTCAAGATGCTGCTGGCATTGCCACCATGAATGGCAACTCATTTACCATGCATAAAGCTAATGGCCTTGTACGAGATGTATTTAGAACTCGGAATATGCGTAGCTTAGTAGGTAATGCTGGTATTGGACAAGTTCGTTACCCAACAGCTGGCTCAGCTAGTAGCGAGGAAGAGGCTCAACCTTTTTACGTGAGTGCGCCTTACGGAATTATCTTAGCTCATAACGGTAACTTAACGAATGCACCAAGTTTGCGCGTTGAAATGGCTTATCGTGATCGTAGACATATCAATACGAGTTCGGATACGGAAGTCTTATTAAACGTATTGGCCGATGAACTGCAAAAAGAAACTAATAGTGCTGCCTTAGATGAGGGCGCTATGTTTAACGCTGTTACTGGTGTAACGCAGCGTGTGAAGGGCTCTTACGCAGTAGTGTCTTTAATTGCTGGCTATGGATTACTAGCTTTTCGTGACCCCTTTGGTATTCGTCCTTTATGTATTGGTCGAATTGATACAGCCAAAGGTCCTGAGTGGATGATTGCCTCTGAGTCAGTAGCTCTAGAGGGCTTAGGTTTTACTTTTGTACGTGACGTTCATCCAGGCGAAGCAATTTATATTGACTTGGATGGCAATTTCTACTCACGTCAGTGCGTCCCTGACGCAGTTCTCACGCCCTGTATTTTCGAGTATGTTTACATGGCTCGTCCAGACTCAACGATTGATGGCGTTACTGTTTATAACGTCCGGATGCGAATGGGTGACTACCTTGCTGAAAAGATTCGTAAGGAAACTAAGGCTGGTGAGATTGATGTAGTAATGCCCATTCCGGATTCAAGCCGTCCAGCAGCAATGCAAGTAGCTAAGCGTCTTGGCATCGTTTATCGCGAAGGTTTTTTCAAAAATCGCTATATTGGTAGAACCTTTATCATGCCCGGCCAAGCTGTTCGTGAGAAATCAGTGCGTCAAAAACTCAATGCGATGCGAATAGAGTTCAAAGATAAAACAGTGTTGATTGTGGATGATTCTATTGTTCGTGGCACAACCTCATTTGAGATTGTGCAAATGGCGCGTGAGTCAGGCGCTAAGAAAGTCATCTTCGCATCTGCGGCACCCCCAGTTCGTTTCCCTAATGTGTATGGTATTGACATGCCTACCCGGAGCGAGTTGGTTGCTTATGGCAGAACTGATGAAGAGATTAATAAGCTGATTGGGGCCGACCAACTAATTTATCAAGATGTCGAGGATATGAAGCAGGCGGTCAGAGATATCAACCCTGCACTTCAGAACTTTGAAGCCTCTTGCTTTGATGGGCATTACGTGACTGGAGATATCACTGAATCCTATCTTGACGCCTTAGAGGCTGCTAGAAATACTTCCGCAGCAAAGGCTGACCGGCAGCGAGATTCGAGTGATTTTGCCCGCTCACAGCTACATCTGCATCTTGCTACTGAAGACTAAAAACGACAGGAATTTGTCTTGAAGAAGGCAAATCTGCGATTCGGTGTCAAAATAGCAGTATGAAGAGTAAACCCACCCGTAAAAAACCAGATTTTTCAACGCTTGCGCCTGAGACCATTGCGGTCCGTGCTGGCACTCGTCGCACGAGTGAATACCAAGAGCACTCAGAAGCCTTATTTCTGACATCTAGTTTTTGTTTTGATAGTGCTGAACTAGCTGAAGAGGGCTTTGCTCATGCCGATAAAGGATTTATCTATTCCCGTTTTACCAATCCCACGGTAAGCATGTTCCAGGATCGCTTAGCTGCTCTAGAGGGTGGCGAAGCTTGTATTGCAACTTCTTCTGGAATGTCAGCCATTCTAACAATGGCAATGGCCCATCTACAGGCGGGTGATCATGTTATTTGCTCGCGCTCCGTATTTGGCGCAACCATACAGTTGTTCACCAATATCTTGGGTCGTTTTGGGATTACAACAAGCTATGCTGACTTGTCTGATACCAAGTCATGGCAAGCTGCTGTCCAGTCCAATACCAAACTTTTTTATTTAGAGACACCATCGAATCCGCTAACAGAAATTGCCGATATCAGGGCCATATCAAAGATTGCTAAAAAAGCAGGCGCCTTATTTGCGGTGGATAACTGCTTTTGTACCCCAGCATTACAAAAACCCTTAGCTCTTGGTGCAGATGTCATCATTCATTCTGCTACGAAGTATTTAGATGGTCAGGGTAGAGTAGTTGGCGGCGCTATCGTTGGAAGCAAAGATTTTATAATGGGTAAAGTATTTCCATATGTCCGTACAGCAGGACCAACTCTTTCTGCTTTTAACGCTTGGATATTTCTTAAAGGGCTTGAGACGCTTGAGCTGCGTATGAAGCAACAGAGTCAAAATGCACTGGCATTAGCGCAATGGCTAGAAAAGCAAGCCGGTGTTGAGCGTGTTTATCATCCCGGTCTTAAATCCCACCCTCAGCATGCTTTAGCTAAACGCCAGCAAAAAGAAGGTGGTGCGATTCTCTCTTTTATCCTAAAGGGTGGAAAGAAAGCTGCATTTAAACTGATTAATCAAACGAAAATTTGCTCTATTACAGCGAACTTAGGCGACACGCGCACTACGATTACCAATCCTGCGACTACGACCCATTGTCGAGTGAGTCCTGAGGCACGTAAAGCCGCTGGAATAACGGATGGCTTAGTCCGAATTGCAGTAGGCCTTGAAAATATCAATGATCTTAAGAATGATCTCATTGGTGGACTCAAAAAATAATCAAATTCATCAGAGTAGGCTAATGGGTTTTGCAAATGCGACTCAGTTCTGGAATAAACGTTTTGATAAAGAAGAGTTCATTTTTGGTAAAAAGCCAAACGAATATCTTGTCGAGCAAACTTCTCTATATTTAAAGCCTGGTCATAAAGTCCTTTGCATTGCTGATGGTGAGGGGCGTAATGGCGTATGGTTAGCCAAACAGGGCATGCAAGTAGTGGGCTTTGATGCATCGGATATCGCACTGGCTAAAGCAAAACAGTTTGCTAAAGAGAATCATGTAGTAGTTGACTACTCATTCTCTGACACAGATAGCTTTATTTGGCAGGTCAATTCTTATGACGCCGTTATTGGGATCTTCATTCAGTTTGCTGAGCCTGAGATGCGCACCAGAATTTTTAAGCAAGTTCACAATGCCTTAAAACCTGGCGGTATTTTCATACTGCAGGGTTACACCCCTAAGCAGCTGGAATATAAAACTGGTGGCCCTTCTTTAATTGAGCATCTATACACAGAGAAAATGATCAGAGACCTTGCCAAAGACTTCCAAATACTAGATCTGCGCTGCTATGAAAAGGAGCTCTCTGAGGGCGCTAGACATACTGGCATGTCAGCTTTATTGGGATTAGTTGCTCGAAAGTAAGTCTTCAATCTTAATTTGTAAAACGACGTGGATCATTAATTGGTCGAAGGGGCATGATGTGAATCTTCGAGCTATCGATTTCTATATAGGCTGCACTATTGACCTTTAGGGATAGGCGCCTTACTTCAGCTGCCGATGCTTCCCAGACAATGGTGTGTTCACCATTATTCAACTGCATTTGAATGACAGCTACTTGTCCTAATGTACTAATTTGTAATACTTTAGCAATAACACTCGTATCACTAGCCTGCTCATGCAAGCTGAGGCCGTCTGCAGGTATAACCCATGCTACTGGGGTATTGGGTGGAATTTTGCCTTTATCAAGCACATGAAATAGTTGGTCGCTATTATTCCAGTGAAGTTTGCCTGAATGAAACACGCCTTCAAACATATTATTGATTCCAACAAGCTCTGCAACTCGAGCGTTTCTTGGTTTTTGAAACAATACTTGGGGTGCTGCAGTTTGCAGGCTAATACCTTGATCGATCACAGTAATGCGATCAGCTAGTAGATCTGCCTCACGAAGATCATGGGTTACTAGAAGAATTGGAATATGCAGATCTCTACGTAAATCAGCCAAGGTTTTGTAAAGACTTTGCCGAGTAGGGGCATCAATTGCTGAAAAGGGCTCATCTAGTAATAAAATTTTTGGTTGTCTCGCTAAAGCTCTAGCAAGCGCTACACGCTGTTGTTGTCCTCCCGAGAGTTGATGGGGCATGCGCTTAGCCAGATCTTGTATTCCCATACGAACAAGCCACTCGTGCGCTATCGATCTGCGCTCCTCTTTTTCAAGTAAAGAGTTTTGCAGAGGGATGATGACATTTTCAATTGCTGAAAGATGTGGGAAAAGGGCATATTGCTGGAACAGAAAACCACAGGAGCGACTCGCTGGTGGAAGATTTATTTTGATGCCGGTTACCTCATCAGCCTCAAACCAAATCTCGTCATCGCACTGAATTTTCCCGACTTTTGCTTGGCTAAGGCCCGCAATAGTTCTGAGCGTACTCGTTTTACCGCTGCCAGAAGGTCCAACCAGAGCGTGTAGTTGACCCGCCTCGCATTCCAAGTTGATTTGCAGGGGATTTGGCAGGGCTTGACTGATCTTCAGCTTAAGCATTCGTCTTAGCTCGGCGATAGTAAGTGCTTTTACCAAAGACACCATATGAGACTGCGATGGCAACTAAAGAAATTCCTAGCAAAAGCAAGGCCAGGGCTCCTGCGCCAGAAGTATCAAAACTTTGTACTTTGTCATAGATTGCAATAGAGACTGTTTTAGTTTCACCAGGAATGGCGCCACCCACCATCAAAATGACACCAAACTCACCAAGAGTATGTGCAAAAGTTAATACGGCGGCACTAGTAATACCTCGCCAAGCTAATGGGAGTTCAATTAAGCGAAAGATTTGCCAATTACTCAGACCGCTCACTTGAGCAGCCTCTCGAATATCTGGGTTAATCGATTCAAAGGCGCGCTGGATTGGTTGTATGGCAAAAGGGAGGTTGACTATTAATGAGGCAATCAGGATTCCAGTGAAGGAGAAAACCAGTGGCACCCCAAAAATGCTTTTGCCGCCAAGACCAATCAGCAGGTAGTAGCCTAAAACGGTAGGGGGCAATACCAAAGGCAGCGCTAAGGCAGCCTCAATCCAAGGTTTGCCCTTCTCCAATCGAATCAGCTTGTGAGCCGCCCAAACCCCAAATGGGATGATGAGAACTAATGTCCAGGCTGCCAGCTTTAGGGAAAGGAGGATTGCATCGATATCCATGACTGCCATTGTATTGCTAAGCAATATAGGGTTTGCCACTATAGCGGTTAGTCCTAAAGAGAGTTCAAATACATACGCATATATGCATATATTGAGGGTAAGCTAAAAAAGTGAAATCTCGCGTTCAAAAAGCAACAAAATCTTTATCTCCTAAGCAAATGGAGAAAGTCTTTTTTAAGGTTGCCGAGTATTTCAGTGTTC
>JBILYO010000141.1:0-5744 GCA_044377685.1 Polynucleobacter sp.
CAATACAGGCGTCTCATCTTGCGCCTTTAGGCTTGTAATAATTTCGCTAACTGAAGCTTGGTTTTCTAAATTCATTAATTTTTCAGAGAGTGCAGGGCCTAAATTTTGTGCGCCCTTTACCATTTTTACCAAGCCAGTAAATTTATCGGACAATTCTTGCTCGGTTAGCGGATTGGCTGGCTCACCTTTTGGCTCAGGCTGCTCACGACGCAATACTTTTCCATTTTTAAGAGTCAACTCAACTGCTGCCTGTCTTCCAGTAACGCCATATGCTGGCTCACAGATTAGGGTAGTTTGCGTAGAAGAGGCATCATGAATTTTTTGATTATTAAATCCATCCCAATACTCGCGCAACCCATTTCGTCCAATCTCCAAAGCTAAGGCAACGCTAAACTGAGTGCTACCCATAGCAGCATTCAAATTAGGTGGTTTTGGTTTAGAAGCCTGGCGTATCGAAAGCTCACACATATTGACTCTGATGGAATCAACATCTTGCAGGCGCACATTATCCTCATGAAAAAATTGTTGAGCTAAGTCAATTGGGCCATGAGCATATCTACAAGCTGCATGTGGCTTAAAGCCTACTTCCATAATGGCAAATTTCTGACCAAGACCATCAAGCAAATCACTCACGCGAATGTCATCGCAATAAGCATTAAAAAATCCCTCACGACCTTCTAGCGCCTTTTTAGGCCCTGTAAATCCACGGCTAACCATGACCGCTGCCATGGTGCCGTTCAATGCGGACTTGCCTGGGCTAAACGGTTTAGCCATGCAGGGATCATCCAAATAAGATTGAATACCGGCTGACTGCATCGCTGCTAAACCAATAGCAGAAGCAATGCCATTGACATCACACCCTAAAAGCTTTGCACCGGCTGCTGCAACGCCAATAGCAGAGACTGTTCCAGTAGTATGAAAGCCGCGCTGTCTATGTCCAGGATTAATTGCTTTTGCAATTCGTATCGCTACTTCATATCCAGCAATTAATGCAGTGACAACTTCTTTACCGCTTTTATTATTCGCCTCTGCTAAAGCCATCAGAGAAGGAACCATGACTGAACCAGCCTTAATCAGACCAGATCCATGAGCGTCATCTAACTCCACTCCGTGACCCATCATGGCATTACACATCGCCGCCATGGGCGCGGGAACTTTGAATCCGTATCCCACTACAGTGCTTTCAGGTTTGCCGCCCCACTCCTTAACCATCTCAATCACTTTACGAGCTGGCTCACTAATCGCAGAAGCAGCAATCTGGTTACCTAAGCCATCACGAATGATGAATTTTGCTTTTTTTGTCACCTCTTCAGGGATGTCCTCATATTTCAAGGCATGGACTAACTCGGCGAATCTTAAAGTTAAACCTTCCAAAGCGGCTGCTGTATCTGTGTTCATTGTCATGACATGCTCCAAGAAATCAATATAAGTTGTTGTAATTACTACTACTATAAACCATCGCTGACTTACATACCAAATTGTTTAAAAATGGAGTAGTCAACAGCCCTGCCAATCCCTTGCCGATAACCCTCTAAGCGAAGGGCTTGGCCTGGGGCAATATTGGCTAAGTTCACCTGGGAACCAAAGTCTTGAAATAGGCTCAAATGATTCTGAGGGAATCTAAAAGGATCAGCCTCAACGAAAATCTCTTTGAACCATTCCTTTTTAGCAAGCTCTTTTAAGACATTGGGATTCTTCTTGGCAGTCATTGTAATTTCGGACTCCTCAAGGATGATGTGTTCAATTCCTTGATTTAAAACTGTCTTTATTAAAGCTTCCAATTCTTCTAGGCTAATTTCAGTTTCAGGATTTTTTCGACCAAACTCATAAATAACTGAAATACCTGCTTTTTGGCACTGATCAAAATATCGATTACGCTCATCAGCTGTTAAGGAAACATAGTTTTCTGATATCTCCATCGCTTTGAACCCCAAATCGGTCAACAACTTCAACATTCCTGCTACATCATGCTTGAGATGAGCGTATTCAAAAAGAATTCCACCTGAATAACAAACAATATCGGCATTGTTATAGAGGGCAATAATTCTTTTTAATGTTGCAGAGGGGATAAGTAAGCTATTGAACGCATAAATTTTTGCGAAATCAATGTAATTTCCTGCGCAACTGATTAAGTCAGTAACTCCATTTTCACCAGTCCACCCCATATTGTCGGGACCATAATCAATAATTGATGTGCGGCCTGTTTTTCGGGGTTTGCTTTGTAGAGGCAAAGCTAGTGAACTTGGAACTGTAGTCATGATTATTTTTTTAATCCCTGTAAAAGATTTTGGATTTTGCTCTTGCGCACATACACAAATCCATCCATTAATAAACGGCAAGTACGCTCTATTTGAGCGCTCTGAATCGTAAGCTGCCCATTCACCAATGTCGACTGAGCAGCAACCCTTAATACGCCACTAGGATGCCCAAGTCTTACTACGCCCTTCACACCCCCAACTAGTTGCTGTAGAAGTGAGCCTGGTACAGCACTTGCTACAGCTGCACAGGCTGCACCAGTGACTGCCAAAGCTTTATGAGGTTTTTGCATACTCAATTGCCGCACACAAACATCTGCATCAGTTTTTGAAATAAGCTTTCCTTGGGGCGTTTCATAATCGGCTGCAGGGGCAATCATCATGACACGAGGAACGTTAGGGGATTTTGCTAAAGCTTCTTCTGGCTTACTGACTATTCCCAGTTGAACGGCTGCCCATGATCTCACTTGCTCCAAAGTAGTCATGAGAGAAGAATTGTTGCGCATTTGATCTGGCATCTCATATCCGGTAGCACCAATATCACTAGCCCGAACAAAAACAAAAGGGGTAGCAGCATCAATTAATGACAATGGGATCTCTTGATGATTGATTTGCACCATATCAATCGACTTTCCTGTCGGTAGCAACTTTCCAGAAACTGCGCCACTACAGTCACCAAAATCTAAGCGAATGGTGGCACCCGTATCGGGAACCCCAGCAATGGAACAATCACCATCCCAGATGGGCATACCCTCTTGAGTAGGTATGGAGGCGATAACAACTTGCTGAGTATTCGTAGTAAAAATCCGCACTGTAGTGAGTGGGTCGACCCCTTTTACTAGACCACGCAAAATCGCAAATGCCCCCACTCCAGAAAGCATATTGCCGCAATTTCCACCAGTAGAGACGGCAGCATCTTCAATGCCCACCTGACAAAAAGTATATTCAACATCGGCATCGTCACGCTCGGATATGTCAACGATTGCAGCTTTACTGGTTAGAGGATCTGCACCTCCAACTCCATCAACCTGCCGTGCATCAGGAGAACCATAGCTTGCCAAAAGAATGGCATCGCGCATAGGCTTTTCAGCAGGCAGATCTGAACCTAAGAAATAAAGTCCTTTACTTGAGCCGCCACGCATTAAGGTTGCTCTCACAGGAATCAGCTCCGGAGAATCTACCGCCCTTACTGCCAAAAATGAATCTGTCATGACATGCTATTGGATCATCTTGGCATCAAGCGCAACTACCCTTAGGCGCTCTCGTTCTTTTTGCATATACTCGGCAAAACTAGCCCTAGAACCCCCAACCACAAGAGTTCCAGCATTATTAAAGATAGCTTTGACTTCAGGGGACTGCAAAGCTTTTTGATTGGCTTGATTCATTTTTTCGAGAATATCTGTTGGCGTACCTGCGGGCGCCATCATTCCCACAAAATGGGTAATGAAAATACTGGGGTAACCTAATTCTTTAGTAGTGGGCACATCTGGCAGACTTGAAGAACGTTGATCATAAGTCACTGCTAATGCCTTAACCATTCCCGCCTTAATTTTAGAGGTAACTACCTGAGTAGACTCAGAAGCAAGCTGCACCTGCCCTCCTATTAAAGCAGTCACAGTGTCATTACCACTCTTATATGGAATGGGCTCAATATCAACATCAGCAGCTATCTTTAGCAATCCTGAGACAAAGTGTGGTGTTGTTCCAACCCCAGGCGTAGCAAATACTACGCGATTGTCTTTGCTTGCCTTTAGATTGGTAATAAATTCTTTTAAGTTTGAAGCAGGATTACTGTTATTGGCAATAATGACTGATGGGGCAATCGTTAGCAGGCTAACTGGAACTAAATCCTCATCTTTATGTTGTTGGTCATTACGAACTAAGGTAGTGGTGACTAAACCATTACTACTGACCAAGAAGGTATATCCATCAGGCTTGCTTTTTGCAACAAAAGTTGCTCCCACCATGCCGCCAGCACCAGGTCTGTTTTCAAGAATGATGGGCTGCTTCAGTAATATAGCGAGCTCCTTGCCTATCGTCCTGCCCACAATATCAATATTGCCGCCCGGAGCGAAAGGCACAACAATGGTGATTTGTTTGGCAGGCCATGCTTGCGCATATGCGCTATTTGCGCCGAATGCAAAAGCAATTACAAGTAATCGAGTCAGGAATTTCATGCGGTGCACCTTTTCCTTTAAAAATGGGTCACTAAAATTTAGTAGTAGCTAGTTTTACTCCTAAATGGAAACTTGTCAACAAAAGACCAAATTTCCTAGTGTTTATCCCAATCAAGAAAAAAGCACGACCTTAGCCCTGGGGTTGCAAATCAACAAAAAAAGGGGGATCAGCAGCCCTTAGCTTTGAGAACTGTATCAATCCATGAATCGTTATAAGTACCATCTTTGATTGACTTTAAGGTCGCTACCTCTTGCGCCACTTTTTCTTTTCCGAGTTGCGCTACCTCTAGCGCCACTTTTGGAGAGAAGGCTACAACACCATCTGAGTCACCCAAAACAATATCACCTGGATTAATAATTAATCCGCCAATTGAAACTGGAATGTTTACGGCACCTGGGCCATCTTTATAGGGGCCCCGTAAATTAATTCCTCGCGCCCAGCAAGGAAACTGGGCTTTTTCAAAGGCATTGACATCACGAATGGCGCCATCGATCACGGCAGCAACTGCACCCTTTGACTTAGCAACACTCATCATAATTTCACCAAAGAGCGCGCGCGTCAGATCGCCTTCGCCATCAACTACAAGGACATCACCAGGTTTAAGCATTCTGAGCGCAAGATGAATCATCAGATTATCTCCAGAGCGAACCTTGACAGTAACAGCATTGCCACAAGCGGTGACTGGGGAATGATTGACTGGATGAAGACCATTGGTACCGTTCAGTCGACCAGTCACATCACCCACAATCGATGTTGGAAACTCTGACAGAGCTTTGATACCCTCAACTGAAGGGGCTACGCGATCATTGATTTCAATTCCATTCCACATATCGATTCCTTAAAAATTAAATTCCATCCACTGGAGTAAGTAGTGGTTTACCAGCTAAGTGTAAATTGACATTATCGATAAAGCGCTGCACTGAAGCATGAATTGCTTCAGGTGAAATTCCAGCAATGTGAGGTGTCAAGATTGCATTTTCAAACTCCAAGAGTTCTACAGGTGGCTTTGGCTCGCTCTCATATACATCAAGCGCTGCCGCACCAATCACATTACCTGCCAAGGCTCTTGCTAGGGCTTTAGTATCGACCAAACTGCCACGCGAAATATTGACTACTACACCCTGAGGTCCTAGGGCTGCAAGTATCTCGTCATTAATCATATGAAAGGTTTCTTTACCACCAGGTGCCGCCACTACTAAAAAGTCACACCACTGCGCCAAACTCTTCAGGCTGTCAAAATATTGATAACCCGTTTCATCGCGACGAGTTCGACTGAAATAACCAATTTCCATCTCAAAGGCCTTGGCCCGC
>JBILYO010000142.1:0-5716 GCA_044377685.1 Polynucleobacter sp.
GCTATGAAGTCAATAATATTTATGTTCCGCGGCTTGAAGAAGCTGGTTTAATCATTTCTGCTAGAACGCCTAATGAGTCTTTGCCTGAAATGATGGAACTTCCAGAGTCCATTCATCCATGGTTTTTCGGTGTTCAATTTCACCCAGAATTTACCTCGACACCCCGAGATGGTCATCCCTTATTCTCTGCATTTATTAACGCAGCTCTAGTGCGTCAAAATGCCCCTTTAAAGCAAGTTGCCTAAGAGGAGTCTATGAGCACATTCAAACTATGTGGTTTTGATATTGGCTTAGACCAACGCTTTTTTTTAATAGCCGGTACTTGCGTCATTGAATCTGAACAATCAGCTATTGATGTTGCGGGACAATTAAAGGAAATAACTGGAGCCTTAAAGATTCCATTTATCTATAAATCCTCTTTTGATAAAGCCAACCGTTCTTCAGGTAATTCTTTCCGTGGCTTAGGAATGGAAAAGGGTTTAGAAATTTTGGCAAAAGTTAAGAAACAAGTGGGTGTTCCTGTTCTAACTGATGTTCATGATATTAGCGAGATTGAAGCGGTATCAAAAGTTGTTGATGTTCTTCAAACCCCCGCTTTTTTATGTAGACAAACTGACTTCATTCGTGCTTGCGCACAAAGTGGCAAACCTGTTAATTTTAAAAAAGGGCAATTCCTGTCCCCCCATGAAATGCTGAATGTAATTGATAAAGCAAGAGCTGCTGCCGCAGAAAAAAACCTGCCAGATCAATTTATGGTGTGCGAACGTGGCGCTTCATTTGGGTATAACAATTTAGTTTCTGATATGCGAAGTCTTGCAATTTTGCGTGCCTCTAAAGCACCAGTCGTTTTTGATGCTACCCATTCAGTTCAGCTACCCGGTGGACAAGGACACTCTAGTGGTGGTCAACGTGAGTTTGTTCCTGTTTTAGCTAGGGCAGCAGTTGCTGTAGGTATTAGTGGCCTGTTTATGGAGACACATCCGAATCCAGTCAAAGCATTATCAGACGGCCCTAATGCAGTTCCATTAGATCGCATGAAAGAATTGCTTGAGTCACTGCTAGCCATTGATTCAGTCATTAAGGATAGCGGTTCTTATTTAGAAGATAGCTTTCAATAAAAGTATTTAATAGCCCCATTTCATATTGCTTTAAGGAGAAGGTGCATGAGCGCCATTGTTGACATTATCGGTAGAGAAATTTTAGATTCACGTGGAAATCCAACGGTTGAGTGTGATGTACTACTCGAATCTGGAGTAATGGGCCGTGCAGCTGTTCCATCAGGTGCCTCTACAGGTTCACGTGAAGCAATAGAATTACGCGATGGAGATAAGTCACGTTATCTAGGCAAGGGGGTTCTGAATGCCGTTCAAAATATTAATATTGAAATTGCAGAGTCCATCTTAGGCCTAGATGCAAGTGAACAAGCTTTCTTAGATCACACCTTGATCGAATTAGATGGCACTCATAACAAAGCTCGCCTAGGCGCCAATGCTACTCTTGCAGTCTCAATGGCTGTAGCTAGAGCGGCGGCCGAGGAAGCTGGATTGCCTTTATATCGTTACTTCGGCGGGTCTGGCGGCATGCAATTGCCCGTTCCCATGATGAACATTGTGAATGGTGGAGCCCACGCAAATAATAGCTTGGACATTCAGGAATTTATGGTGATGCCAGTAGGTGCGCAAACCTTCCGTGAAGCATTGCGTTGTGGTGCTGAAATTTTTCACGAACTAAAAAAGATCCTAGAGTCTCAAGGGATGCCTACCTCCGTAGGAGACGAGGGCGGTTTTGCCCCGAACTTTAAAAGCAATACTGAATGTTTACAAACTATCATAAAGGCGATTGAAGGTGCTGGTTACCAAGCTGGAGAAGATGTCTTATTGGCATTAGATTGTGCAGCAAGTGAATTTTATAAAGATGGAAAGTATCACTTATCAGGTGAGGGATTGCAATTATCATCAAGTGAGTTCTCAGATTATTTAGGTCAACTAGCAGATCAATTCCCCATTGTGTCGATTGAGGATGGTATGCATGAGGGTGACTGGGATGGATGGGTGGATATCACTCAAAAGCTAGGTAAGAAAATCCAATTGGTTGGAGATGACCTATTTGTTACTAACACTCGAATTCTGAAAGAAGGGATTCAGAAGGGTGTAGCAAATTCGATTCTCATTAAGATCAATCAAATTGGAACCTTAACCGAGACCTTCGCTGCAATTGAAATGGCTAAACGTGCAAATTACACTGCCGTCATTTCGCACCGTTCTGGGGAAACCGAAGATAGCACCATTGCAGATATTGCGGTTGGAACTAATGCTGGACAAATTAAAACCGGTTCATTGTCACGATCAGATCGTATTGCTAAATATAACCAACTACTTCGTATCGAAGAAGATTTGGGTGATGTTGCAAGCTATCCCGGTAAATCTGTTTTCTATAATCTCAAACGCTAGTCCATAAGCTGATCTCTTAGATTATGCGAATAATCATCTACTCCATGTTGTTATTGTTGATTGCAATCCAATACCCACTCTGGATGGGTAAGGGTGGCTGGATTAGGGTCTACGAGATGGAGAAGCAGGTAGAGTTACAAGAAGCAAAAAATAGCCTCTTGACTTTGCGAAATGCAAAATTAGCGGGTGACGTCAAGGACTTAAAAGATGGTACTCGTGCAATTGAAGAGCGCTCACGAGTTGAGCATGGGCTAATCAAGGAGGGTGAATTTTTTGTCCAAATTTTGCCTGGAGACAAGCCATTATCGAGTATTTCCGAGGATAGCCTTAAGCAAACTAATGCCAAGCAATAAGAGGCTGAGTTAGTGGCCCCCAGATGGTGGTCTAGTTGCATCACTTAATAAATCAGTTTTAAATACTTGCTGACAATCAACCGCATCAAATCGGTACGGCTGGGCACAAAAATCACAGATGGTTTCAACAACACTCTGATCAGCTAGGATGCTCTGAACCTCCTTTTCTCCTAGCATTCTTAATACATCAGCAACTTTAGTTCGTGAACAGCTACATGCAAATCGTATGGGGCGTGGAGGGAAGCTTCGTACCCCGTTTTCTGTTGACTCTTCAAGAAATAGACGGCGTAAAATAGTAGTTGGCGATAGGTTTAATAGCTCCTCATCGGTAATGGTTTCGCCTAAAGTCTGAATTCTTGACCAGCCTTCTTCGGCAATTTGAGGATCAAGGTGTGCATGACCACCTGAATTCGGTAGACGTTGTAGTAACAAGCCTCCAATATGAGTTTCATTTGAGCTTAACCAAATACGAGTATCAAGTTGCTCTGAGTTCTGCATGTATAGGGCAATCGCTTCTGCAGCACTAGCAACAGGCTTGATAGAGGCCCCATGCTGTTCTTGAAGGGCAACAATACCTTGATATGGCTGTTGACCAGGTTCTCGTTCCTTGGGGTCAAGGGTAATGACTAGCCTACCGGTCTGAGAGGCATCTAACAAGTCTCCCAAGGTGGCATCAGGTGTAATTTCGGCTGGATCAACTGAAAGCTTGACTGTGGCACGCATGCTTAAGTCCGATTTACATTCAACTACCAATAGCTTTATTGGACCCTTACTTTGGGCTTGAATAATGAGGGTTCCCTCAAACTTTAGACTTGCGCTTAAAAGGGTAGCAGCCCCAACAAAATCACCCAAAATACGGCGGACGGCCGGTGGGTCACTGCGCCTCTCTAGAATCGCTTGCCAAGCAGAACTAATTGAGACTATTTCCCCGCGGACTGGTGCGCCATCACATATAAATACAAGCAATTCATTCATAGACTAAAGTATCCACTTTTTTAGATTTTGCTGTATGTAACCACGACCTGAGATAATAAGGCTTATGCATATTCGTACACGTTTTGCCCCCAGCCCTACAGGTTTTATACATTTAGGAAACCTTCGTAGCGCTCTTTACCCTTGGGCCTTTGCACGCCATAACAAGGGTGATTTTATTTTACGCATTGAAGACACTGATTTAGAACGTTCATCTCAAGAAGCGGTAGACGTCATCATCGAGGGTATGGCTTGGCTTGGTCTTGATTTAGATGAGGGGCCAATTTATCAAATGCAACGTATTGATCGGTATCGCGAGGTCATTAAACAAATGCTTGAAGCAGGTTTAGCTTATCCCTGTTACATGAGCGAAGAAGAACTTAACAGACTTCGCGATGTTCAAATGGCAAATAAAGAAAAGCCTCGTTATAACGGCCTATGGAGACCTGAAGAAGGCAAGGCTCTCCCTCCAATACCTCAAGGAATACTTCCTGTCATTCGCTTCAAAAATCCAATTGGCGGATCAGTCATTTGGGATGACGCGGTTAAAGGTCAGATTGAAATTAGCAATGATGAGCTGGATGACTTAGTCATAGCCCGTCCTGATGGCACGCCAACCTATAACTTTTGTGTTGTAGTTGACGATCTAGACATGAAAATTACACATGTTATTCGAGGCGATGATCATGTAAATAACACACCTAGGCAAATTAATATCATGAAGGCATTATCTGGAGTGCCTCCAATTTATGCGCATCTTCCAACAGTCTTAAATGATGCTGGTGAAAAGATGAGTAAGCGTAATGGCGCCATGAGCGTTCGAGACTATCAAAAAGCCGGATTCTTACCTGAGGCTATTCTCAATTATTTGGCTCGCCTAGGGTGGTCACATGGTGATGCTGAAGTATTCACTAAGGAACAATTTGTTCAATGGTTCGATTTGGAAAGCTTAGGACGGTCTCCCGCCCAACATAATCCCGAAAAACTACTTTGGTTAAATCATCAATATATTCAACATTTAGATGCTATTAGACTTGCTGAGCTAACTAAACCTTTTGCCCACGAGCTTGGTATTGATACTGAAAATGGTCCCGATTTTGTACAAGTAGTGGGTCTAATGAAAGATCGTGCCAATACGTTAATAGAAATAGCTGAGGCGGCAAAACTGTTTTATATGCCTGCACCCAATCATCTTCCCAAAAAAATTGCTGAGAATATTCCAGAGGCTATTGTTCCTGCACTGAAAGATCTCATTAAAATTTTAGAAAATACAGAAGCAACTAAAGAAGCTTATAGCGCTGCCTTTAAGCAAATATTGACTCAACATCAAATCAAAATGCCAGCTTTGGCTATGCCAGTGCGATATGCATTATTCGCTAGTACTCAAACACCAGCTATTGACTCAGTATTGGTAGTTTTAGGCAAAGATGAAGCTATTAAAAGGCTCTCCAAGGTGGTCAGCTAGCAATTTGCGCGCTCGCACAAAAATAGGCTAAAATCTTGGATTGTTTTAAGTGTCTTGTAGTGTTATCGCGAGATTTCGGGGGTATAGCTCAGCTGGGAGAGCGCTTGCATGGCATGCAAGAGGTCAGCGGTTCGATCCCGCTTATCTCCACCAAGCATTTAAAAGATAGTTGTGATTTGCAGTAGTCCAGGTCCCCATCGTCTAGAGGCCTAGGACATCACCCTTTCACGGTGAGTACGGGGGTTCGAATCCCCCTGGGGACGCCAGATTCTTCTGGTTGCAGTAATGAGTTTTAATTGATGTAATTTGGAGCGGTAGTTCAGTTGGTTAGAATATCTGCCTGTCACGCAGAGGGTCGCGGGTTCGAGTCCCGTCCGTTCCGCCAGATTAAGTAAAAAAGCCCGAGCAATCGGGCTTTTTCTCTACTATTTGTATGTCCAATCCAAAAAAATCCGCCCCTAATAAAGTCCTCTTGG
>JBILYO010000143.1:0-5687 GCA_044377685.1 Polynucleobacter sp.
GGTGTTGAACTAGGCGGTGCCGTAAAGAATGTGCTGGCTATTGCAGCAGGTATCGGAGATGGTTTGCACTTAGGTTTGAATGCGCGTGCTGCAGTGTTGACGCGCGGTCTGGCAGAGATGATGCGTTTAGTAAAAGCAGCTGGTGGTAGATCAGAAACCTGTATGGGTTTAACGGGTGTAGGAGATTTAATTTTGACTGCGACGGGGGATTTGTCGCGTAATCGACGTGTAGGTCTTGAACTTGCTGCTGGTAAGCCATTGCCTGAGATACTAAGTGGGCTGGGTCACGTGGCCGAGGGGGTGCTATGCGCATCAGCCATTAGGGAATTAGCAAAGCGCTTAAAGGTTGAAATGCCCATTACTGAAATGATGGGCGAAGTGTTATCTGGTAAGTTGCCAGCGCAAGATGCTGTCAGAAAACTCATGGGCCGTGACCCCAAAATAGAATCCTAGGATTATTTACCGCCTGTTAGACCATTTTGACGCCAGGCCTCGTACACCACAATCGCAACGGTATTGGATAGATTAAGACTGCGAGAACTATCTTGCATCGCTAAGCGCATTTGATTGGCAAGGGGAATTGAGTTTCTGACTTCATCAGTGATGCCTTTAGTCTCCGACCCAAAAATAAAATAATCATTAGGCACAT
The DNA here is from genome assembly GCA_044377685.1 of Polynucleobacter sp. Lineage (GTDB taxonomy): Bacteria > Pseudomonadota > Gammaproteobacteria > Burkholderiales > Burkholderiaceae > Polynucleobacter. The sequence continues at coordinate 650 of JBILYO010000143.1, forward strand.
ATTGACCTTCATGAAATTTTCCGCTGCCCTTAGTAGTTAAAGCAAAAAGATGTTGTGGGCTTGGCTTTTCATCTTTTAAAAAATCCGCCCAACTGGAATGCACTTTCACCTTTGCAAATTCATGATAGTCCAGCCCTGCTCTGCGCAATTTAGCATCTTCCATTGGAAAACCTAAAGGTTCAATGAGGTGTAATTTAGCCCCTGTATTGGCACATAGGCGAATAATATTTCCCGTATTAGGTGGTATCTCAGGCTCGAATAAAACGATATTAAACATGCTGTGCTCTTTGATTATCTGAAGGATGTTTTGCTTGTTCGCAGTAATACCCAATTGATTACACGCGAAACTCCATTGTCCTTCAGAATACGTGCAATTTCATCTAAGGTAGCACCACTAGTCATCACATCATCAAAAATAATCACAGATTTATTTTTCAAAAGTACATGCGCATCCTTTTCAAGGTAAAAAGCCCCACGAATATTAGATTGCCTTATGTCTAGCGAGCTTCCTGCTTGCCGTATCTGATGGTGCCGTCGTTTCAGGATGTAAGGCATTTTCTGTATGGAGCCCTTGCATTGAATGCGTCTTGCCAGCTCCCAGCTCTGATTAAATCCTCGCAGCCGGAGTTTCTCGGCGCTCAGCGGAACAGGTAACAAGAAATCAGCTTGTAATTCATTTAAATGCTCAGGCATAACATCATTCCAGATGCTCGTGAGTCCATACGCATAGGATAGGCGTTTTTGATACTTCAGTTGATGAAGAGCGTTTTGTAATTCGCCGTTATAAAACCCTAGACAATAGGTTTCATCAAAATAAGGCATATCTTCTAAACAAAGCTTACATTGCTGGCCAATCATCCCAAGGCTTGTGAACGGAATCCCGCATTGATAGCAGCATTCGTAGTTACATAAAGCATTATTCATGCAAATTTTCATACAAGAGTCACAAACTCTATCCCCTTGATATTGCTCACACACAATACATGCAGTTGGAAGCGCATACGAGCAAAAAGATTGAAAGATATTTTTTAGAAATTGCATGGGGCGCTGAGTATACTGAGCAAATGACCCAAGCAATCAGATGGTTACAGGATGAAATTGCAGAGCGCATGCTGCAAAAGTTAGATATTGTGAAGTTAGATGTGAAGGCCGCATTAATAGTCCCAGCATTTCCCGGAAAGTATTTATCTGCCATTACAAAACGTTTTCCCGGTGTGCGGATTGATAGCATTTATGAAGAGGGTTTATCCGGCATAAGCTCTTTCACTTTTAAGGCATCTTTATTTCGTCGACGTGTATTTAATGGCGCGCAGAACTGCTCCTTAGAGGACTATCTCAAGTCTGGGAAGTTAGCTCTCCCAGATAATTCAGTAGACTTCATTTTTAGTGATCTTTTATTGCAGGATTTAGCAGACCCACGTCATTTTATTCAGGAGTGCTGGCGCGTCTTAAAAGAAGGTGGCTTATTTAGTTTTAGTTATTTAGGGCCTGATACCGGAAAAGAATTACGAAGTGTTGATGCGGACATACTCAAATTGAAAAATCTATTAAGTCCATGGGATATGCATGATATGGGTGACGCTTTATTGGGTGAGCGCTTTTCAGATCCTGTAATGGATATGGAGTTCCTTAATTTGGGCTATGAATCAGATGTCCTTTTACTAGCAGATGCAGGAGCACTAAAGTTAATTGAAAGCGCTCCGACAAATACGCTCGAAAAGGGTCTTTTGCCTCAAAAACTGACTTTAGAGGTGGTCTATGGGCATGCCTGGGCGATTGGAAAGCAGCTCGCTAGAGTACAGGACAGTGTTGCTTATATTGATGTTAATCAAATTGGACGCAAGTCTAGGTGAGATTCTGCCTAAGTGTAAGTGTTTACTATCATTATAAGCATTGCCAAGATTGAATGAGGCTGAGTTCATGCGGTTTGTTTTTGAACCCAATTAACCCTATAATTACGGCAGTAAGTATTGGCTTGACACCGCATTTTGAGCATTTAGGTAGTGTTTTTTGCTAATCTGCTCGCCACAATAAACAGAGAATAAGATGAATTTATTTGGAAAAGTCACAGGGGCTTCGCTCTATATAGCAGCAGCCTTTGGCACTGCTTTGGCACATGCTGCTGAAAATATGCCAGGGGGCCCTGCAGTTAATCAACTTAATTTTGCTGCGCCTGCAACAAAAATTATGCAAGAAATCCACTGGCTTCATTGGATGATGTTGATACTTTGCGCGGTGATTTTTGTCGGTGTATTCGGTGTCATGTTCTACGCCATTTTGAAGCACCGTAAATCTTTGGGTCACAAATCTGCATCTTTTCACGAGAGCACCACAGTTGAAATTATTTGGACTGTGATTCCTTTATTAATCGTGATCGGCATGGCATTGCCTGCAACGAAAACGGTTGTAGCAATGAAAGACACTACAAATTCAGATATCACTATTAAGACTACTGGTTATCAGTGGAAATGGGGATACGACTACATCAAAGGTGAAGGCGAGGGCATTAGCTTTTTGTCTACGCTATCTACTTCACGTGAAGCAATTAATAACCTAGCTCCAAAATCAAATACTTATTTGATGGAAGTCGATAACGAAATGGTTGTGCCAGTTGGCAAAAAAATTCGTTTGATCACTACTGCTAATGACGTAATTCATGCTTGGACCATTCCTGCTTTTGGCGTTAAGCAAGATGCCATTCCAGGATTTGTTCGCGATACTTGGTTCAAGGCTGAGACCATTGGCACTTTTCGTGGTCAGTGCTCAGAATTGTGCGGTGCTCAGCACGCTTTTATGCCTATCGTTGTAAGAGTAGTTTCGCAAGAAGACTATACGAAGTGGGTAGATGAGAAGAAGAAGGAAATGAGTGCATCTAGTGATGATCCTACAAAGGTTTATACCCTTGATGAACAAAAAGAACGCGGCGCAAAGGTATATGCGTCAAATTGCGCTGCTTGTCATCAGCCAAACGGCAAGGGGGCTGGAGCATTCCCAGCATTAGATGGCAGCAAACTTGTTTTAGGACCAAAGGACGCTCAATACAACATCCTTCTCAATGGTAAGGGCGCAATGCCGAAGTGGGCTGGAGTGATCTCTGATGGCGATATTGCAGCAGTCATGACCTATACCCGTAATTCATGGGGTAATAAAACGGGTGATATCACTCAGACCCAAGAAATTATTACCGCACGGGGCGGCAAGTAATCCATTCATCAATACAGATAAAACGAAACCGGAGTAATCCATGAGCACAGTCTCTACTACCATTGACCACGTACACGATCATGCGCACGATGATCACACGCCACATGGATGGCGTCGTTGGTTGTTCGCAACTAATCACAAAGACATCGGTACGATGTATTTGATCTTCTCTTTTGTCAGTTTATTGGCTGGTGGCGTGATGGCCTTGGGCATTCGTTTGGAATTATTTCAACCAGGTTTGCAATTCTTGCGCCCAGAGTTCTTTAATCAATTGACTACCATGCACGGCCTGATCATGGTGTTCGGTGCGATCATGCCGGCTTTCGTTGGCTTTGCTAACTGGATGGTGCCTTTGCAAATTGGCGCATCTGATATGGCGTTTGCCCGGATGAACAATTTCAGCTTCTGGATTTTGCCGGTTGCTGCTTTGTTATTATTTGCTACCTTCTTGGTTCCTGGTGGCGCACCTTCGGGCGGCTGGACACTTTACGCGCCATTGAGTCTACAGATGGGCCCTGGAATGGATATGGCAATTTTTGCCCTCCACTTATTGGGCGCTTCTTCCATCATGGGATCAATCAATATCATCGTCACCATTTTGAATATGCGTGCTCCTGGTATGAGCTTGATGAAGATGCCGATGTTCTGCTGGACTTGGTTAATTACAGCTTACCTATTGATTGCAGTAATGCCAGTATTAGCTGGTGCAATTACCATGGTGTTGACAGACCGCCACTTTGGGACTTCTTTCTTCTCTGCTGTAGGCGGCGGCGATCCAGTGATGTTCCAGCATATTTTCTGGTTCTTTGGACATCCAGAGGTATACATCATGATTCTTCCAGCATTTGGAATCGTGAGTGAAATCATTCCAGCATTCTCTAGAAAAACCTTGTTTGGCTACAGCTCGATGGTGTACGCAACATCATCGATCGCAATCTTGTCATTCATTGTTTGGGCTCATCACATGTTTACAACTGGCATGCCAGTGACCGGCCAACTCTTCTTTATGTATGCAACGATGTTGATTGCTGTTCCCACTGGTGTGAAGATCTTTAACTGGGTTGCTACGATGTGGCAAGGTTCCATGACCTTTGAAACCCCGATGTTATGGGCGATTGGTTTTATTTTCGTCTTCACCATGGGCGGCTTTACTGGTTTGATCCTAGCATTGGCGCCAATCGATATTGGCCTTCAAGATACTTACTACGTGGTTGCGCACTTTCACTATGTATTGGTGGCTGGCTCCTTGTTCGCGATGTTTGCTGGGTTTTATTACTGGTGTCCAAAGTGGACTGGTTACATGGCGAATGAAACTCGCGGAAAAATCCACTTTTGGTCATCGATGATTTTCTTTAATATCACCTTCTTCCCAATGCACTTCTTGGGTTTAGCGGGTATGCCACGTCGCTATGCTGACTATCCAACTCAGTTTGCTGACTTCAATGCTTTTGCATCGATTGGGGCATTAGGTTTTGGTTTATCGCAAGTCTACTTCTTACTCTTTGTTGTCATGCCAGCGTATCGCGGACAGGGAGAAAAGGCAGCGATGAAGCCTTGGGACGGTGCTAAGGGCCTAGAGTGGACAATACCTTCGCCAGCACCACACCACACTTTTGAAACTCCACCAAGTAAAGAGCAAATACGTGAAGCAGGAATTTAATTCCCCTGAGAAACAAGCCCTCGCTGCGAATAATCGCAGGACGGGCTTTATTCTTTTAAGTATTGCGCTGATCTTTTTTATTGGCATTATGATTAAACGGAGCTTTCTGGGTTAATCCCAACGATTGAGATGATTACTACTCAAGCGCTTAATCGTCAAATTTTATTAAAGCTC
>JBILYO010000144.1:0-5677 GCA_044377685.1 Polynucleobacter sp.
TTAGTTGGATCTCCCAATAAAGTTTCTTTCCACTGACCCAATGGAATCTTTCCTTGAATGAGGCCACGCAACACTCCGATATGCTCTGTTGTCCCTATACAAGTCGCACCTACCAAAACATCCTCTAAAAATTCTAGGCGTAAATATTTATAAGCTGCTTGATCTACTAATTCGATATGATCTCCACCTTTGGCGCCAGCCCATAAACCAAAAGAAGAAGAAATTAAGCCCAGGGTATCTAAAACGTTAATTTGCAGAGCTCCTATGCTTTGAGTATCCCCACCAGTCATGCTAATGGCTGCAATTCTGGCTTGTTCAGCAGCATTAGGCTGAATAGCATTGACAATCCGCTCTCCTGTCGAAAAATCAATACTCTCAGTGACATCACCAGCTGCATAAATATCAGGATGGGATGTTTGCATCTGCTCGTTCACCAAAATACCTGTCTGAATATCAAGGCCAGAAGATTTCAGAAAATTAATATTGGGCCGAACACCCGTAGCAGAAATCACCAAATCAACTTCCAGAGATTTGCCATTAGAGAGTTTTACTGTCAAACCTGATCCAGATTGAGTAATTGCCTCAACCTTAGTATCAGTAAAGACCTGAACACCTTTTTCTTGAACCCATTTTTTAATCATGCCGCCTGCAACGTTTGTCATCATACGAGGAACCATACGATCACCCATCTCCACAACGGTCAACTCTACTTCTCTACTGGCAAGGGCCTCCAAGATAATGCAGCCAATAAAACCAGCGCCCATTTGTAATACTCTTGAACCTGGTTTTGCTAGTTTGGTAATTGCGCGTGCATCCTCTAAAGTCCAGCATGGGTGGACTCCCGGTAAATCAATTCCCGGAATTGGCGGCTGAACAGGAACAGAGCCCGTCGCAATTAACAACTTATCAAATGCAATAGACTGGCCACCAAGGTCGATCTTCTTATTCTTAATATCTACAGAAGAAGCTTTAGCTCGAACTTGCTCAATCTTTAATTTTTCAAAATATCCAAGATTCTTACGCAGATAAGTACCGGATTCCTCAATATTGCCCATTAATAAATAAGGAATCGCCATCCGAGAATATGGGGGCTCATCTTCAGAGCCAATCAACACAATTTGATCTTGAGGAGAACGCTTGCGAATTGTCTCCGCTGCAATCACTCCAGCCGGGCCATTACCCAAAATGACATGCTTCATCAATACAGACTCAAAGACCTAAGCGCTTCAAAGTTTCTGCACTAGGACGCCCCTCAGGATCCCATCCACGAATCTTGTAGTACTCAGGCAGCATCTTATCTAAGCCACTAACGGAGCCCTTGCCAGGGCCTGTTTTAGCTGCCTCGGTCATTAAGCGCTTCGGCAATTTATCGTCTTTATTGGTAAATCCAGCACGATTATTAAAGTCGCGTTCCATATTCCAGATTCGCTCACCAATAGTAGTTAAGTTTTCAACAGTAAATTCATCACCGCAAGCCGCCTGCAATTGTGGGGCGACATCTGCCAAAGTCCATGCAAAGCTTGTAAAAATGCAAATCCCTGCTGCATCAAAAGCTGCGGTTGCATCCTGGAAAGCTTTCACTAATTCCGGTTTGCCATTGGTATCAGCAGGTTCAGTTTTGACTGGAATACCGAGCACTTCTGAGGCAATGGTGTAACCACGAAGATGGCATGCCCCACGATTCGATGTCGCATATGCCAAACCAATACCTTGAATCACACGACCGTCGTACGCTGGAAACTCTTGACCCTTCACACTCATTGAAAGATCAGGATGACCGTATTTTTTTGTTAGGCGAGCCGAACCAAGGCCTATCTCTTTTCCAAAACCAATACCTTCAGTAGTAATTTCAGCTAAATAACAAAGAGCCTTGGCTGATCCGAAAGGCGCCTCGATACCAATCTGGTCTTTTGTCAGAACACCCATTTCATAAAGCTCCATTACTGCACCAATGGTTGCTCCAAAAGAAATAGGGTCTAGGCCTTGCTCATTACATAACTGGTTAGCGTATTGCAATGTCTCTAAATCATTCACGCCATTAGCCGCTCCAAGGGCCCAAGCCGCCTCGTACTCTAGACCACCAGATGCGTGCATATGTTGCGGCTTATTTTCAATTGAAAAATGGGTATCATCAATTTTTGAGATGCGTCCACAAGCAATCGTGCAGGCAAAGCAAGCTTGGTTTGTTACTAAATGAGCTTTACCATCTGAATCACGTGGGGCTGCCATTGCTTCTGCAGAAATATCCTTAGCACCCTCAAATTGCACATCCTGATGATTACGTGTGGGAAGCGCTCCCACTTCATTAATCACATTCATGAGCACTTGGGTTCCATAAGTTGGAAGGCCTTGTCCGGTCACCGCATGACCTGCTAATACAGCTTTGCCCGCAGTGGTTGCAGCTATGAATGCTTTAGGATCTTTGATGTTTCCTACACCTTTAGTACCTCTTACCGCAATTGCTTTTAAATTCTTGCTACCCATCACTGCACCAACACCAGAACGGCCCGCTGCACGATGTAAATCATTCACAATAGCAGCATATAAAACCTGATTTTCACCAGCACGACCGATACATGAAACTCTGATCTGCGGATCTTGATGTTTGATCTTGATTGTTGGCTCTGTTTCCCAAACAGATCTTCCCCATAAATCTGCGGCATCCAATAATTCTGCTTTATCGTTTTCAATATATAAATACACAGGCTTAAGTGACTTTCCTTCAAAAATCACCATATCCCAGCCAGCCATCTTTAGTTCAGCGCCCCAATAGCCGCCTGAGTTTGAGCAGGCAATTGCACCAGTCAATGGGCCTTTAGTAACAACGGTATAACGGCCACCTGTCGATGCCATGGTTCCCGTCAAAGGACCTGTTGCCCAAATAATTTTATTTTCAGGGGATAGTGGATCAACTTTTGGATCAACTTCTTGAACGAAATACTTTGTAGCTAAACCGCGTGACCCTAAATATTCTTTAGCCCACTGCATATTGAGTGGTTCTGATTGGCAAGTGCCCTTGCTTAAATTAACGCGGAGAAGTTTTCCAGCCCATGACATGATATTTTTCCTATACTTTATTAGTTAGCGTTATCTTGATTACCGAGCCTGTCGGCCCATTCACGCATTCTGTCTAAACCAGTCCAATCCGCATCAACATAAGTAATTGCCTGGGTTGGGCAAGCAGTCGCACACGCTGGATCGCCACCACATAAGTCACACTTTTGTACCTTCCCAGTGTCTTGAACGTAATTAATTGTTCCGAAAGGACAAGAGATGGTGCATACCTTGCAACCAACGCAGGTGTCTTCAGAAACAACCTTGGCACCAGTGATCAAATCAACTCGAATAGCATCTACAGGACATGCCTGAAGGCACCATGCTTCATCACACTGAGTGCAGGTATATGGAACTTTTTTACCTGTTTTATGAAATTCAAAGACCTTAATACGAGATTTTGATGTATTAAAGACTCCGTAGTGCTCATAGCTACAGGCCATTTCACACTGAAGACATCCAGTGCATTTATCTGCGTTGATGTGCAGTGACTTTTGCATGCCGATTCCTTTTGCTCATAAATGCAATTCTTTGCATATAAGTTTCAATAATCGACGATAGAATCGTTTCTACATAACTAGGGAAAGCCCTAAAGCCTAGATATAGGCCAAAAAATGGGGGCTAGGCCCCCACATGTACTCTAGAAATCACTCTATTACGCTAATGCACCACAGCAATTCTTATATTTCTTGCCACTGCCGCAGGGACAAGGGTCATTACGACCAACTTTAGGCCCGTTACGAATAGGTGCTGGGGTGAGCTCAATCACACTCTGGTCGGGGACATTATCAATAGCAGTCTGAGCTTCTGCATGTTGATATTTCACATCAGAAAGCTTAGCTAAATCTTCATTCATCGATTCAGAGGCCTGATCTAACTCGCTAGCACTTCGAATTTGCACAGTCATGATACTTTTCACAACGTCATTTTTGATGACGTCCAAGAGTTCACCATATAACTCAAAGGCTTCACGGCGATATTCCTGTTTTGGGTCTTTTTGAGCATAGCCACGTAAATGAATGCCCTGACGAAGACGATCTAAGGCAGCTAAATGTTCTCGCCAATGCGTATCTACACTATACAAAAGCACAGAGCGCTCGAAACCAGCAAAGGACTCACGACCAGATAACTCGACCTTAGCGTTATAAACCTCTTTAGCAGCCTGTAATACGCGCTCTATAATTTCAGCGTCCTCTACCGTCTCTGCACTCTCAACCCACTTTTGCAGATCTACATTCAGACCCCACTCACTAGCGAGGACATTTTCTAGGCCAGGCAAGTCCCACTGCTCTTCCATCGATTCCTGGGGAACATAAACCGAGCACACTGAGCGGAGCACATCATCACATAAATTAGCAACCAACTCACCAACATCGCTGCTTTCTAGCACTTCATTTCTGAGGCGATAGGTTTCTTTGCGTTGATCATTGGCTACGTTGTCATACTCTAATAATTGTTTACGAATATCAAAGTTACGGCCCTCAACTTTACGCTGTGCGGACTCAATCGAACGAGTCACCATGCCGGCTTCAATTGGCTCGCCATCAGGCATCTTCAAGCGCTCCATCACAGCACGAAGGCGATCACCAGCAAAAATACGTAAGAGGGGATCATCTAATGAAAGATAAAAACGAGATGATCCTGGATCTCCTTGACGACCAGAGCGGCCCCGCAATTGATTATCAATACGACGACTTTCGTGTCGTTCAGTACCAATAATATGTAATCCACCCGCAGCTAAAACCTGATCATGAATACTTTGCCATTCATCTTGAAGACCTTTAATCTTGGCCGCTTTCGCAACATCTGATAGTGATGCATCTGACTCAAGCAGCATAGATTGCTTAGCAACATTACCACCAAGCACGATATCCGTTCCTCGACCAGCCATGTTGGTCGCAATCGTGATCATCTTAGGACGACCTGCTTGCGCAATAATTTCTGCCTCACGTGCATGCTGTTTTGCATTCAAAACTTGATGCGGCATCTTTTTCTGATTCAGTAAATTAGCGATCAACTCAGAATTTTCAATCGAAGTTGTGCCTACTAATACCGGCTGGCCTCGTTGGTAGCAGTCTTCAATATCCTTAACCACTGCGTCATAGCGTTCGCGTGAAGACTTATAAATCTGATCTTGACGATCCTTGCGCTGACTAATTCTGTTTGGTGGAATGATCACCGTCTCAAGGTTATAGATTTCTTTAAATTCATATGCTTCAGTATCGGCTGTACCAGTCATGCCAGCCAACTTGCCGTACATACGGAAATAATTTTGGAAAGTAATGGTTGCTAAGGTTTGATTTTCATTCTGAATCGCTACACCTTCTTTAGCCTCTACTGCTTGATGTAAACCATCAGACCAACGACGTCCTTGCATTAGGCGACCGGTAAATTCATCAACAATAATCACCTCATTGTTTTGCACTACATAATGCTGATCACGGTGGAATAAAGAATGGGCACGCAAGGCAGCATAAACATGGTGCATCAAAGTAATGTTTTGTGGCGCATACAAAGAGTTGCCGTCATTGAGGGCACCCAATTGCACCAATATAGTCTCAGCCTTATCGTGACCTTGCTCAGTCAAATAAACCTGCTGAGACTTTTCATCTACCCAATAATC
>JBILYO010000145.1:0-5646 GCA_044377685.1 Polynucleobacter sp.
TTGGCATCACTCCAGTTAGTGCCTAATTTATTTTTGTACCAATCTGTAATTCTTCCTACAAAGGGTGATATTAACTTTGCATTAGCAGCACCACAGGCTGCTGCCTGCACTAGGGAGAAGAGTAGGGTCATATTGCAATGGATACCCTCAGCCTCCAGCTGTTTAGCTGCAGCAATTCCCTCCCAAGTACCAGCTAGCTTAATCAGAATACGCTTGCGGTCAATATCATGGGATTCATAAAGGGCAATCAGGTGTTTCGCTTTAGCAACTGTGGCCTTGGTGTCAAAAGAAAGTCTTGCATCGACTTCAGTCGAGACTCGCCCTGGAACGATTTTGAGTATTTCTAGGCCAAAGGCGACCAATATGTAGTCCACCAAATCGCTAGGTTTCATACCCGGATGTGCAGCCTTTACCGTTTGAACCAGCGATTGATAATTGCTCTGTTGTGCAGCCTTTAGGATTAAGGAAGGATTCGTAGTGGCATCTTGAGGGGCAAATTCTTTCATGCGCTCAAAATCACCCGTATCTGCGACAACGGTGGTGAGGTTTTTAAGTTGATTTAATGCTGAAGTGACGCTATTCATGGGGATATAGGTGTTCTAAATGACTGGCTCTTAATTATCATATGATAGATGCATTAATTAATCTGTTCCAGTAAAGGCATTGCTCAAGACTATGAATCAGGATCAATTGAAGCAAATGGTAGGTGAGGCAGCAAGAGATGAAGTCTTAAAACTTCCAGCAGGCCAAGTTTTAGGGATTGGTACAGGCTCGACTGCCAATTGCTTTATTGATGCCTTAGCTCCTCATCAGGACCATTTTTCTGGGGTAGTTTCTAGTTCAAATGCCACAACTGAGCGCTTACTAAAGCATGGATTTAAGGTTCTCAATCCAAATGATGTACTCAGTCTTCCTGCGTATGTTGATGGGGCCGATGAAATTAATCCCTCAGGACACATGATCAAAGGTGGTGGTGGGGCACTGACGCGCGAAAAAATTATTGCTTCAATGGCGAAACAGTTTATTTGTATTTGCGATTCGTCAAAGCAAGTTCCCGTTTTAGGTGGCTTTGCTTTACCAGTTGAAATTATTCCTCTAGCGCAAGAAGAGGTGACAAGGCAACTCCAAAAGCTTGGTGGTCAGGTTAGCTTGCGCTTAGCAAAAACAACTCGATCTGATTTAGGGCAAACACCAAGCGAGCCCTTTGTTACCGATAATGGGGGCTGGATTCTGGATGTGACTGGTTTGAAAATCACTGATCCTGTGAAGATGGAATCGCTCATCAATCAAATTGCTGGTGTTATTACTGTCGGTCTTTTTGCTAAAGAAAAGGCCAATATATTGCTGGTTAGTCATGAAGCGGGTATTGAGCGGATCGTATTTTAGGGATTAAAAAAACCCGACGGGGTTTCCCCATCGGGTTTGATTGCCATGGTTTACATGACTTAGGCGAACAGAAGGGTAAATGTTCCGCTGCCTTAAAACGCACAGATGCGTTTATCTAAAATGGCTTTCGCCAATGTGACCAACACCATATCTGTTAGGTCACGAATTCATGCTATGCCTCTTATCAGCTAGTGTCAACTAGCGGAAACTTTTTTCTTTTTTAAATTGCTATTGAATAACTTATTGTGTTGCAGCAATTAATCCGCTGGCGGTACATAGCCTTGAGCCATATCAGCACCACCTTCAAAGAAATACTTTTCTACTTGTTTGAGGAGGTATTGACGCGCCCTTGGATCAGCCATATTCAGACGATTTTCATTAATCAGCATAGTCTGATGCTTTAGCCAATCCGCCCATGCTTCCTTAGAGACTTGATTCCAAATCTTTTTACCTAGATCTCCGGGTAGAGGTGCGAAATCCATTCCCTCTCCCTCTTTATTGAGCTTAATACATTGAACCATGCGTGCCATCTGTAATACCTTTCTTTATAAATCTTTAGTTAAAACCATGGACTTACGATCCCAGTTATAAATTTGTTTACGCTCTTCAGGTAAGTCATCTACTGTAGCGCGTTTAAAGCCACGTTTTAAGAACCAATGCTCAGTTCGAGTGGTAAGAACAAATAATTTCTTTATACCTTCTTGCTTGGCACGCATCTCAATACGCTTCAGAAGGCGTTCTCCGTCTCCAGCGCCTTGAACCTCAGAATCGACAGCAAGGCAGGCTAATTCTCCAACGCCGTCAGGAAAGGGGAATAGCGCTGCACATCCAAATAGGACGCGGTCATGCTCAATCACCGAGAAGCGTTGAATATCTCGCTCTATCACGTCTTGTCCGCGGGCAGCCAAAATACCTTCTTCTTCTAGAGGCATTGTCAGTTGCAAAATACCTCCGACGTCATCTTGATTGGCTTCCCGTAAGTTTTCAATATCAGATGAAGCCAGCATCATGCCAATACCATCATGGGTAAAGAGTTCTTCAAGTAATGCACCATCTCGATTACATGGCAAGAAGTGCACACGGCCCACTCCAGCACGAATCGCTCGCCCTGAAATATTGAGTAAGCTCTTCATGCCCATCTCGATCTTTTTATTTTCGGTGACATAGTCTTGTAACTGAGGAAGAGATAGTTCAGTAATGATGTCGCCATCCAGATCTTTGAGGCCAGAATAGGGGCTTAAAAAGATTAGCTTATCGGCTTTTAACGCCACAGCAGTAGAGGCAGCAACATCCTCATAGGCTAAATTAAATGCTTGTCCTGTTGGCGAAAATCCAAGAGGGCTTAACAGGACAATTTTATTGTTATCTAATGACTGCTTAATTGAAATAGAGTCGACTTTGCGCACTAAGCCAGTATGGATGTAGTCAATGCCCTCTACTACACCAACTGGCATTGCAGTAATAAAGTTACCAGAGATGACAGAGATGCGGGAGCCTGCCATAGGAGTATTTGGAAGCCCACGACTAAAAGCTGCCTCTATATCTAAGCGAAGTTCGCCTGCAGCCTCTTTGACACATTCAAGAGCGGCAGCATCAGTAATACGGTAGCTGTGCATCGCACTTTTACCAAACTTACTTTTAATTTTGCGCAACATCAATTGCTCTTCAATTTGTGGTCGGATACCATGAACCAAAACGATGCGCATTCCCATAGCATGCAACATGGCAATATCTTCAATTAGATTTTCAAGGCCTATTTCTTGAGCGAGTTCCCCAGCAAAAGCGATGACAAAGGTCTTTTCTCGAAAGCTGTGTATATAAGGTGCGACATCGCGCAACCATCCCACAAAAGGGAAGTTGGAGGGAGATTCTTGGGCATCTGAGGCCAGGTTTGGAGCATTTGTCGACATAGTGAGAAAATTATAGGGTGCAAGAGCCCATAAACCAACAAAAACCCAAAGCAATCCTAAAGCATGTGCCTGCTTCCAACACCTTGCGCAAGCTAGAAATCCGCTTTCCTGAGGAATTACCTGTCTCAAGTCAGCGTCAAGTCATACAGAAAGCTTTGCAATCACACCAGGTGGTGATTGTCTGCGGTGAGACTGGCTCGGGTAAGACGACTCAGTTGCCAAAGATTTGCCTTGAATTGGGAAGGGGAACCATCAATGGTGGGAAATTGATTGGGCATACCCAGCCTCGCCGCATAGCTGCGACTGCAACTGCCAAAAGAATCGCCCATGAGCTAGGCTCACCCATTGGTCAGGATGTGGGTTATCAAGTGCGCTTTGCTGATAAAACCAGCCCAGGAGCGTCAATCAAATTGATGACGGATGGTATTTTGTTGGCTGAGACTCAGCGTGACCCTCAGTTACGGGCCTATGACACTCTGATCATCGATGAAGCCCATGAGCGCAGTCTAAATATTGATTTTCTACTGGGCTATCTTCGTCAACTGTTACCAAAGAGGCCAGACCTAAAGCTCATCATTACATCTGCAACGATTGATGCAAAACGTTTTGCCGAGCATTTTGCAATCGATGGCAAATTAGCGCCAGTCGTAGAGGTCAGTGGCCGCTTGTTTCCAGTTGAGCAGCGTTATGCCCCCTTAGAGCCTGATGCTAAACCTGACGGGAAAAAAGAATCTAAAGTTGTTAAAGAAATCCCAGATGCCGTTGCTGAAGAAATTGCGAATGTCTGGCGTGAAGGAGCTTCGGGTGCTGGCGACGTCTTAGTCTTTTTGCCAGGCGAGCGCGAAATTCGAGATTGCGCAGAAGTATTACGTAAGGATCATGTTTTACAACAGCGATTTCATCCGGAGATACTCACATTATTTGCGCGCCAATCAGTAGCTGAACAAGAGCGAGTGTTTAGTGCTGGTAATGGTCGCCGCATTATTCTGACTACGAACGTTGCTGAAACTTCTTTAACTGTTCCCAATATTCGTTATGTGATTGATAGTGGTTTAGCTAGAGTAAAACGGTACTCTTACCGCAATAAAGTAGAGCAATTACAGATAGAGCCGATTTCTCAAGCCGCCGCCAATCAAAGGGCGGGCCGATGTGGGCGGGTATCAGACGGTATCTGTATTCGTTTATATAGCGAGCAGGACTATCAAAGCCGTCCAAAGTTTACGGATCCAGAAATTTTGCGAAGTTCATTGGCAGCAGTCCTGCTGCGAATGAGTGCCTTACGTTTGCCTCGGATTCAGCATTTTCCTTTCATCGATAAACCATTCGGAAGGGCTATCGCAGATGGCGTGCAGTTATTGGATGAGCTGGGTGCAATTGAGTTTGATGAGAGCCTTGATAGTGATCATAAAGATATCAATCAGAGTTTTAAATTAACGACGATAGGTCAGCAGTTAGCCGATTTACCCCTTGATCCACGCATTGGTAGGATGCTGTTAGCCGCTAAAGAACAAAATGCAATCAAAGAAGTCGCCATTATTGCTTCAGCTTTATCAACCCAAGATCCTCGAGAGCGACCGCTAGATCAAGCAGGTGCAGCAGATCAAGCACATTTGCAGTTTGCCGATGAACGTTCTGAATTTTTGAGCTTTGTAAAACTGTGGAACTGGTATCAGGATGCTTTGCAACACAAGCATAGTAATCGCCAATTAGAAAATCTTTGTCGTAGTAAATTTTTATCGCCTAGGCGCTTACGTGAGTGGCGTGATGTACATGGCCAACTGCATACGATGCTGGGAGAAAAAGGCTGGAAAGATAATGACTTACCAGCTACTTATGAGCAGGTCCACATATCCCTACTAACAGGCTTATTGGGTTATGTTGCCAAAAAAGAAGAGGATGAAAAGTCACAAGAGCGTGGTAGTAAAACCGGTGCTTATGTTGGTGCACGTGGTATCCGTCCTTTCATTTGGCCTGGATCAACCCTTGGTAAAAAAGCGGGCGCCTGGATTTTGGCTGGAGAGTTACAAGAAACTACCCGAATGTATGCTCGCACAATAGCCAAAATTGAGCCGCAGTGGGTAGAGCGCGTTGCAGTGCATCGACTCATCAAATCCTTGAGTGATCCTTTTTGGGATAGCCGCCAAGGGGAGATCATGGCTTTTGAACGCGGTACTCTCTATGGCTTACCAATCTACCATGGGCGTAAAGTGCGTTATGAGCCTCATAACCCTGTAGAAGCAAGAGAGCTATTTATTCGTCAGGCTTTGGTTGAAGAAGCGATGTTTGGGCGCATGGACACCCCAGCACTGCAGCGAGAAACTGAGACTGATGCCAAGAAAAAGTACCCTAA
>JBILYO010000146.1:0-5605 GCA_044377685.1 Polynucleobacter sp.
CTTCTGCTTGGCATTAGGCAATTGGCCATTAATCAGGAGATAGCAAACTTCTAAGAAATCACAGTTATTGGCTAAGTCCTCAATGGGATAACCGCGATAGAGCAATTCACCTTTATCGCCATCGATGTAAGTAATTTTGCTATTGCATGAAGCGGTGGACAGAAAGCCAGAATCGTAAGTGAACTTACCGGTCTGACCATAGAGCTTACGAATGTCAATGACATCAGGTCCTACAGACCCTTTGTAAATTGGCAAATCAATATCTGGGGTGCCATCCGAAAATGAGAGTTTAGCCTTGATGTCCGATTCAATCATTTCTAATCCTTAGTCATTCAAAATTATGATTAATACACTATTTATTTCTCTCGAAGCCTTTGTAAAACAGCCTTGAAGGAGTCAGAATGCATCTCCTTTTCTAGCCCTACTACAGAATCTTTGCGCCCAATTAATAAATCCATTAGGTCATTGTCATCCAAGGCCAGTAACTGGCTTAACACTTTTCCATCTTCTGCACTTATTTGGGCGCCATAGCGCTCAAAGAAACGTTGCAGAATTAAATCATTCTCTAGTAGACCCCTGCGAGCGTCGCTCTTTAAGCGATACAACTCTGCATTACTAAGGGTCATACCGCCCTACGAACCATCAACTCCTTGATCTTGCCAATCGCCTTAGTTGGATTCAAATGCTTAGGGCATACATCAACACAGTTCATGATGGTATGGCAACGGAACAGGCGATAAGGGTCTTCTAAATTATCTAAACGCTGAGCAGTTTCTTCGTCGCGGCTATCTGCAATAAAGCGATAGGCTTGCAACAAGCCGGCTGGACCAACGAACTTATCAGGGTTCCACCAGAAAGATGGACATGCAGTTGAGCAGGATGCGCACAAGATGCACTCATACAAACCATTTAACTCTTCACGCTCTTCAGGACTCTGAAGGCGCTCTTTTTCTGGAGGTGGATTGTCATTGACCAGGTAAGGCTTAATAGATAGATATTGCTTGAAGAACAAAGTCATATCAACAATCAAATCACGTACTACTGGCAACCCTGGCAATGGGCGCAAGGTAATCACTTTAGGCAAGGTCAACATGTTAGTCAAACAAGCTAAACCATTTTTACCGTTGATATTCATGGCATCTGAACCGCACACACCTTCACGGCATGAACGACGATAAGAAATCGTTTCATCTTGCTTCTTTAACGAAATCAAAGCGTCTAACAACATCCGCTCCCCAGTTAATTCAAGCTCATAACGCTCCATGCGTGGAGCAGCATCGACATCTGGATCGTAGCGGTAAATTTCAAATACACGAATATCACTCATTTTCTATTTCTCTTCGCTTAGAAAGTACGTTCTTTAGGAGGGAAGGACTCAACAGTCAAAGGCTGTAATACCACTGGCTTGTAATCGAGCTTATTTCCTTCGCTATACCAAAGGGTATGCTTCATCCAGTGCTCATCATCGCGATGTTGATGGTCATCATGTGAATGTGCACCACGACTCTCTTTGCGAGCAGCCGCAGAGATCATGGTGGCATTTGCAGTCTCAACCAGGTTAGCCACTTCTAGCGCCTCAATACGAGCTGTATTGAAAATCTGAGATTTGTCTTTTAACCAGAGATGATTTGCACGCTCAGTCAATTTCGCCATTTGACGAACGCCTTCGTCCATTAATTCTTGGTTACGGAATACACCCGCATATTTCTGCATCGTCTTACGAATGTCGTTCGCTACATCTTGTGCATACTCTCCAGAAGTAGAGTTATCCAACCTCGCAATACGCTCCAATGTCTGTTGACCTGCATTCTGCGGCAGAGGCTTGAACTCACGATTCTTAAGACCTAAATTGACAATGTGATTACCTGCCGCACGACCGAACACTAAGAGGTCCAGTAAGGAGTTAGTACCCAAGCGATTTGCTCCATGCACAGAAACGCACGAGCACTCACCAATTGCGTATAGACCATTCACCACTTCATTCGATTTACCGTTCCCTGGTACAACCACTTGACCATTGATGTTAGTCGGAATACCGCCCATCTGATAATGGATCGTTGGCACAACAGGGATCGGCTCTTTAGTAACGTCAACGTTGGCAAAATTGATACCAATTTCATATACTGAAGGTAGACGCTTCATGATAGTCTCAGCACCAATGTGGGTTAAATCAAGCACCACATAGTCGCCTTTAGGGCCACATCCGCGCCCTTCTTTAATTTCTTGATCCATACAGCGGGATACAAAATCACGTGGTGCTAAATCTTTATAAGTTGGCGCATAGCGCTCCATGAAGCGCTCACCGTCTTTATTGCGTAAGATACCGCCTTCGCCACGGCAACCTTCTGTCAATAACACTCCAGCGCCAGCAACACCGGTTGGATGAAATTGCCAGAACTCCATATCTTCCAATGGAATACCCGCGCGCGCTGCGAGTCCCATACCGTCGCCGGTATTAATAAACGCATTAGTAGATGCATCCCAAATACGGCCTGCACCACCAGTAGCCAGCATCACAATCTTGGCTTCCAAAATATAGATTTGGCCTGTTTCCATTTCGAGTGCAGTAACACCCACTACATCACCTGCATCATCACGAATTAAATCCAAGGCTAACCATTCCACAAAGAAATTAGTTTTAGCGCGAACATTACGTTGATATAAGGTATGTAACATTGCATGTCCAGTTCGGTCGGCAGCAGCGCAAGCACGTTGAACAGGCTTCTCACCATAGTTTGCGGTGTGACCACCAAATGGACGCTGATAAATAGTGCCATCGGGGTTACGATCAAACGGCATACCAAAGTGCTCTAACTCATAAACTACTTTTGGAGCTTCACGACACATAAACTCGATCACGTCCTGGTCACCTAACCAGTCAGAACCTTTGATGGTGTCATAAAAGTGATAGTGCCAATTATCTTCACTCATGTTACCCAATGAAGCACCTATGCCACCTTGTGCAGCAACAGTATGTGAGCGCGTTGGGAATACTTTTGTTAACACAGCAACATTTAAGCCTGCTTCTGCCAACTGCAATGAAGCGCGCATACCTGAACCACCCGCACCAACAATCACCGCATCAAAACGGCGACGTGGTAATGATTTTTGAATCGCAGTCATCGAATTACACTTTCCACAAAATTTGAACGGCATAGGCCGCACACGCAACTAGATATAAAACTGTTAACACTTGAAGTGTTAAACGAATGCTGACAGGCTTGATGTAATCCATCCAGATGTCGCGCACACCGATCCAGGCGTGGTAGAACAAGCTAAATAAAGCCAAAAATGTTAGAAGTTTCATGAACTGATTACTAAACAAGCCAGCCCAACCTTCATAAGTTGGGCTACCAGTAATGCAATAGTCAATTAACAATACGATCGTAAACACCACCATCACAATGGCGGTGACACGTTGAATAATCCACTCCTTAAGGCCGTAATGAGCCCCTACAACTAAGCGTTTTGGTCCGATGTGATAAATAGGCATGTAATTTCCTTAAATAATTTTCGCTTAGTACAGGCCGAACATTTTGAGGCCGACTATTGCAGTCAAAGCCAAGCCCAAAAACAGCACAAACTTTGCTGAGCGATTAGCCTCTGACTTATCTACTCCGATTTCTAGATCGAGCAAAAGGTAACGAATACCGGCACAGAAGTGGTGCAAGAAGGACCAAATCAAACCAAGACAAATTATTTTTACCAAAATATTGCTGGTAAATGCCTGAAACTTTTGATAACTCATTTCAGAAGCAAGACTCTGATCGAAAAGATACAAAATGAAAGGCAGCAAAAGGAACAAGGCTGCTCCGCTGATGCGGTGAAGAATTGAAACTTTACCGGCCCATGGGAGGCGATATTTAATTAACTGCGCTAGTCCGATGTTTCGGTAAACAGGTCTATCTTTTTTTACGTCTTGCTGTGCATCAACCATGGGTAATATCAATCTTTAGGTGGAGGTTCAGTGTGTTTTTGTTGTAATGCAACATATTCTATTGGAAACCTTGGGGTCGTTGGGGATTTTATAGGGTTTATCGGGTCTAAATACTGGTTTTCACGGATAAAGCTGCTCTAATTTATGCGGATAAGATCAGTTCAATTTGTTCTCGTAATGTTGCTTAGAAGTGTTGTACCGAGCGTGCCGAATTTCCACTGGTTTGTTTCCATAGGTAAAAGCTACCCTCTCAACCGAAAGTAATGGCGTGCCAAGCGTTAACTGGAGGTGGGTTGCCAAGCTTTCATCAGCAGCTAGTGCCTTAATCTTTTCTTCTGCGCGCACCATATGGGTTGCATGCTTGCTTTCATAGAAGGCGTACATCGGGCCTTGCCATTCATTTAAGGTTTCCAAGGTCAATCCTTTGAAACGGGCTGCAGGAAGCCAAATTTCTTCAAAAATAATCGGTTTTCCATCAAAACTCTGGATCCGATCAATATGAATGACGAAATCACCAGCCTTCAATTTAAGCAAATTGGCAATATAGGCGTTAGCCTTTACCTTCTCGCAAATCAGAAACTGGTTGGTATGGTGGAGCTTTTCTCCAGAATCAGGGGCTAAGCGCAAAAAACGGAACTGCCAAACATCTTCCTGATGGGTTGCAACAAAGGTGCCCTTACCTTGGCGTCTGACTAATAAATTTTCTGCCGCCAATTCATCAATAGCCTTGCGAACAGTACCCTGACTCACGGCATAACGGGCTGCAAGCTCGATTTCACTTGGGATGGCAGCACCTGGTAGCCATTCTGAGGCTTGTAGGCTGGTCAGAATCATCGCCTTAATCTGTTGATACAGAGGGCTAAAGGCTGGAACGGACAGACTTACTTCTGACAAATTAACTCCATGACAGAGATCCATTAGATAAAATTTAACTTAATTCTAGTCTTATATAAGACACCATTGACAGTGTAAAGCGAAAATCCATACACTTGAATGGATAATAGAAAAGTTTTCATTAATTCACTAACTGAACCATCCTCTGGAGTAATAAGTAATGGCAAAAGCCCCAATGCGTGTCGCTGTAACCGGTGCAGCCGGTCAAATCGGATATTCACTCTTGTTTCGTATCGCCAATGGCGACCTGTTAGGCAAAGACCAGCCTGTAATCCTCCAATTACTTGAAATTCCAGACGAAAAAGCACAAAAAGCATTAACTGGCGTCATGATGGAGTTAGATGACTGTGCGTTCCCATTACTAGCTGGCATGAGCGCTCATTCTGACCCAATGACCGCATTTAAGGATATCGATATTGCCCTTTTGGTAGGTGCCCGTCCGCGTGGTCCTGGTATGGAGCGTAAAGATTTACTGTCTGCTAATGCGCAGATTTTTACAGCCCAAGGCAAGGCATTAAATGCTGTTGCAAAGAAAACGGTGAAGGTATTGGTTGTTGGGAACCCAGCTAACACAAATGCTTATATCGCCATGAAATCTGCTCCAGATATTCCAGCAAAAAACTTCACTGCGATGTTGCGTCTTGATCACAACCGTGCCCTCTCACAATTAGCAAGCAAGCTGAACAAACCGGTAGCCAATATTGAAAAATTGATTGTCTGGGGTAACCATAGCCCAACCATGTATCCAGACTATCGTTTTGCTACAGTTGATGG
>JBILYO010000147.1:0-5571 GCA_044377685.1 Polynucleobacter sp.
CAGCAAATCAGGCTGCAAACCTGCCAAAGTGACATCAATGGGATTACGATCTAAAACAGCTTGATCGCCTGGCTGCAAAGCACGCAGTCGTGCCGCGGTTATCTCGTCTGGAGCAGGTGTTTCAAAACCCCACTCGCCAAGACTATCTGCTACCAAAGTACCAGCACCACCTGTAGAAGTCAGAATAGCTACCCGCTTACCCTTGAGCACTCTTCCCGATGAAAGAGCTGCAGGAATATCTAAAAAATCGGAGAATTTATTTGCACGAATAATGCCCGTTTGCTGAAATAAAGCGTCATACATCCTGTCAGTGCCTGCTAAGGCTCCAGTATGAGAAATCGCAGCCTTAATACCTGCCTCTGATTTACCTACCTTGTAAACCACGATGGGTTTACCAGCCTGCTTGGCCCTTAAAGCTGCCGCACGAAATTTTTCAGGATGCCGAATACTCTCAATATAGAGCACGATGACTTTAGTGCTGACGTCTTCAATCAAATAATCAACAAAATCTGCCATACCTAAATCGGCTTCATTACTAGTAGAAACCAGTTTTGAAAGACCTAGCCCTGAGGCTGCGGCACGCGAAAGTAGAGAGCCTAAAATTCCTCCACTCTGAGAAATCACACTCACACCACCCTTAGGAAACTCATCCATTTCCAAGGCACTACTGGGGGATAAAGGAATGTCATCAGTCACATTCACCATGCCAATAGTATTTGGACCTAAGATCCGCATTTTTCCAGCAGCAGCAATCAGCTCCTCTTGTTTTTGAAGTCCTTCCGGCCCATGCTCAGCAAAGCCGCTGGTTAAAACGATCGCGGCGGGTGTTCCCAATTTAGTTAATGCTTGGACGGCGCTGAGTGCCTTATCAGTTCCCACCATGATGATGGCTACATCTGGGGTTTCTGGCAGTGATTCAATATCGGGATAGCACTTTAAGCCAGCGATTTCTTCTACTCTAGGATTCACTGGATAAATCTTTCCCTTGAAATGATGCTTCTGTAAATAAGCGATGGGCCTACCAGCCGTTTTTTTAGGGTCAGTTGAAGCCCCAATTACTGCAATACTGCTAGGCTCCATTAACTTCAAAATGGCATTACTCATCTATCAACCTTATTTATTTTTAGCGGCTGCAGCTTTTTCGAGAAAGGCCATGACAGACTCCCGATGCTCTGTGCTGGTATAACAAATGCCTTGGGCTTGACTACCTTGAGCAAAGATCTGAGCAGCAGTAGTTTCAAAGGTCTGATTGAGAATGGTTTTACTCAAAGCCAGCGCAGTCGCTGATCCCTTACTTAATTCTTTAGCCCAAGCTTGTGCATCTGTCACTAATAGCTCTGGAGTAGTTATACGGTCAACGATGCCAATCTGCGCTGCCTCTTTGAGATCCACTTTTCTGCCGCTAAAGATTAAGTCTTTAGCCTTCACTAAACCAACACGTCTAGGTAAAAAATACATGCCACCACCATCGGGAATGATGCCGCGATGAATATAAGACCAGGTGAAGTTTGCCCCCTCCGAGGCAATAATAAAATCACAAGCTAAAGCCGTATCTGCACCCAAACCAGAAGCAGATCCATTGACCGCAGCAATCGTTGGCTTAGGCATAGTGTGCAATAAAGAAACAGCATGATGAACGCGCTTTTGACGATGCCAGCCGTTGTAAGCCACTTCACCTGCTGGGGCTTTCATCCGCTTTTCCATGCCAGCAATATCACCGCCCGCACAAAAACCTTTGCCATTACCAGTTAACACTAAAGCACGGATAGCTTTATCTGCAGAAATCTTTTCAAGGGCTTCGATGAACTCACTGCGCATATCGTCACTCATCGCATTGCGCTTTTCTGGACGATTTAATCGTAGCGTTGCAATCCCATCCTCTACGGCGAGCCCAATGAATTGATAAGTCATTCGATTTCCTTGTTTAATATTTTTAATCTGGGCTGATATTGGCGTCTTTGATTACTTTTTGCCAACGTATTTCCTCAGCCTTCACAAATTTTCCAAACTCCTCTGGACTTCCAGCCCTAATCACCAATCCCTCACTTTCAACGCGCGACTTGAATACAGGGGATTGCACCCCTTTTTTGATGGCCGCATTTAATTTGTTAATCACGTCAGGGGGTGTTCCCGCTGGCGCAAAATATCCATACCAACTTCCAGCTGAATACCCCGGCACGCCACTCTCTGCAACTGTCGGTAGCATCGATAATTGCGGCGAAGGAGAGCGTGCAGGAGTTGTCACTGCAAGCGCCCTTAATTTACCGCCATCGACAAGACTGCCAACCGCTGATGCAGTTGCAAACATCACATCGACTTGACCACCAATGACATCCGTTAATGCTGGACCAGCACCCTTATAAGGCACATGAATCAGTTTTGTATTGGCTAATGAATTGAACAGCTCTCCAGCAAGATGAGCTGACGTACCCCCACCTTGAGATGCATACGATAATTTGCCTGGGTTCGCTTTTGCAGCAGCCAAGAATTCCGAGAATGTTTTATAAGGGCTATTCGCCGATACCACCACCACATTCGGAGAGACGCCAACCAAAATGACTGGTGCAAAATCTTTATCTTGCGAATACGGAAGCTTTGCTTTCAAGCTGGGGTTAACAGCATGCGCTAAAGTTGCCACCACTAGGGTGTAACCATCGGGCGCACTCTTTGCTAAAGTATCCGTACCGACGACAGTACTTCCACCAGGCTTATTTTCAATCACGATAGGCTGACGCAAATCTTCAGCCATGCTTATACCCAAAGTCCTTGCGACTAAATCTGTTCCGCCACCTGGTGCAAAAGGAACAATCACTTTAATAGGCTTGTCAGGATAGGCTGCTAATGCCAAAGGGCTGATGCTGATTGTCAATAAACCGATCATTAGCCCGGTAATAGGAGCTATGCGTTTGAAAACTGAAATACAAGAGAACATATTTGCCTCCCTTTTGATTGATTTGATGACGGGTAAGGCAGTATGGCTGAAATCCGAGCAAAATTTATGGTCTAATTCCACTAGATGGAATTAATAAAAACATACTCCAAGACTAATCGGTCCCTAATCCGAGGGATAGAGATCTTGCGTTGCTTTAAGCCCGGCATGGGCTTGCTGGGCAATAGTGAGATTGCTGAGCGAACGGGTTTACCCCCCTCAACTATTAGCCGACTGACTCAGACCTTGGTTCTCTCTGGGTTTTTAGAACATGATTCCACTCGTCAAGCCTATCGCTTGGCCCCTACTGTCCTGTGTTTGAGTCATGCCTTTAAAACTGCTTCAGCTGAAATAAGGCTAGCAGAGCCCCTGATGCGGAAAGTTTCTGAAAAGTTAAAACTGAATGTAGGGCTTGCAGTGGCAGATCGACTTGAAATGGTTTACTTAGAATCTATTCGATATAGAAAGAATGTGGCCTTGAGAGCGGTTGCTTCTGGTCAAAGGGTGCCCATCGAACGTACCTCGTTAGGAAGAGCTTGGATTGCGCGATTAGAGCCTCACCGTAGGATGCAACTTCTTCTAGAATTAAAAAAACAGAAAATCAAAAATTGGTCTCAAATAGAGAGAGAAATCCATGAGGCCATAGAATCAATGTCAAAAAAGGGGTATTGTGTTGCTACATGGCTACCTGAAATTTCAGCAATCTCTACAACAGTGCAGATGCTAAATGGTAACTATGCCTCGCTCAATTTCAGTACCCCAGCAGAAAGTAATTTAAACGAACTTGTTGAAAACTATACCCCTGCACTTTTTGAATTAAAAAATAAGATCGAATTCGAACTCAATCAAATCAAACTCACTCAATAAAATTATGAACCCTGTCTATATCTGTGATGCTATCAGAACCCCCATTGGCCGTTACGGCGGATCTCTATCCAGTGTTCGCACTGACGACTTAGGTGCCATTCCAATTAAAGCTTTAATGGAACGTAATCCACAAGTGAAATGGGATGAGGTGGATGAAGTCATCTATGGTTGCGCCAATCAAGCAGGTGAAGATAATCGCAACGTTGCCCGGATGAGTGCATTGTTAGCCGGTATTTCTCCTAAGGTACCAGGCGTCACAATCAATCGTTTATGTGGTTCAGGCATGGATGCAGTCGGAACGGCTGCAAGAGCAATTGCTGCTGGTGAGATTGATCTTACAATTGCTGGGGGTGTCGAAAGTATGAGTCGCGCGCCCTACGTGATGGGTAAAGCCGACACGGCATTTTCAAGAAATCACTCGATTCAAGATACCACTATTGGCTGGCGTTTTATCAACCCCCTCATGAAGAGCGCACATGGCGTAGATTCTATGCCTGAGACTGCTGAGAATGTTGCTGATGAATACAAGATTAATCGGGCTGATCAAGATCAGATGGCTTTGAGAAGTCAAAATAAAGCTGCTGCTGCACAAGCTAGTGGACGACTTGCAAAAGAAATTACCCCAGTAGTTATTCCCCAAAAAAAGGGTGAGCCTATTGTGATTTCTCAAGACGAGCATCCTCGTGCTACCACTATTGAGGCACTAGCTAAATTAAAGCCAATCGTTCGCCCAGATGGAACAGTGACAGCTGGTAATGCCTCTGGTGTTAATGATGGGGCCTGCGCCCTACTACTTGCTAGCGAAGCCGCCGTTAAGAAACATGGTTTAAAACCTCGAGCAAGAATTATTGGTATGTCAACTGCCGGAGTACCACCACGCATTATGGGTATTGGTCCAGCACCAGCGTCACAAAAATTACTGAAACGCTTGGGAATGAACATTGATCAAATTGATGTGATTGAACTCAATGAAGCTTTTGCAGCTCAAGGTCTGGCAACTCTTCGTGAGTTGGGGGTAGCTGATGATGATGCTCGCGTCAATCCGAATGGGGGTGCAATTGCATTGGGACATCCATTAGGTATGAGTGGTGCTCGCCTCATTACAACAGCGATAGTGGAGCTAGAAGAGCAACAAAAACGCTACGCTCTTTGCACCATGTGCATTGGGGTTGGTCAAGGCATTGCGATGGTCATTGAACGTATATGAGCATATTGAATGAATCATCCATTCAGATCTGCTAGTCGCTAAAAAGTATTGATCATGAAACCGTTGCAAGCCCAAACGTTTATTTCTGAGGGATGGCTTGCGCCCTTAAGACATAAAGTATTTCGTACTTTATGGCTAACCTGGTTAACAGCCAGTATCTGCATGTGGATGAGCGATGTAGCAGCTGCGTGGACTATGGCTACCCTAACCACTTCAGCAACCTTGATTGCTTTAGTACAAACTGCTGCCAGCTTACCGGTTCTGTTATTGGGTGTGCCTAGTGGAGCACTAGCAGATATTTTGAACCGTAAGCATTATTTTGTCTTTGCCCAAATCTGGCTAGCAACGAATGCGACTGCCCTAATGCTATTTCTAGTCTTTGGCATGCTCAATCCTTACGTACTGCTCTTTCTAACCTTTACCAATGGTATTGGCTTAGCGATGCGCTGGCCTATCTTTGCTGCAATTGTTCCAGAACTTGTCCCAAGAGAATCACTATCTTCAGCACTAGCGCTCAATGCTATTGCTATGAATACCTCGCGTATTGTGGGGCCCCTTACTGCCGGTG
>JBILYO010000148.1:0-5565 GCA_044377685.1 Polynucleobacter sp.
ACTATTTTAGGTGTTGCTATCGCATTTGCTCTATCTTGTAATGTATTGGCGCAAGTGATGGATGGCTTTTATTTCAATGGCACCGTGTATCGCTGGATGGAATTAGGAGAGCTTAATTTAGATATCGGCTTCTTGATTGATCCTTTAACTGCAACCATGATGTGTGTGGTGACCTTTGTATCATTGATGGTTCATATCTATACCATTGGTTATATGCGTGGTGAGGAGGGGTATAACCGTTTCTTCTCCTACATCTCTTTGTTTACCTTTGCTATGTTGATGTTGGTGATGAGTAACAATCTTTTGCAACTCTTTTTTGGTTGGGAAGCGGTCGGAGTGGTTTCTTATCTGTTGATTGGCTTTTACTATGAACGTCAATCTGCAGTTTTTGCCAATATGAAAGCCTTCTTAGTCAATCGAGTTGGTGACTTTGGCTTCATTCTCGGTATTGGTTTATTGCTAGCTAGCACTGGCTCTATGCAATATGACGTCATTTTTTCTCAAAATACAGCCCTAGCAGCACAAACATTGCCTGGCACTAGCTGGAATTTGCTCACGGTAGTTTGTATTTGCCTGTTTATTGGTGCTATGGGTAAATCAGCTCAATTTCCATTGCATGTTTGGTTGCCTGACTCAATGGAGGGCCCAACTCCTATTTCAGCATTGATTCATGCTGCCACCATGGTGACAGCAGGCATCTTCATGGTTTCTCGGATGTCGCCATTATTTGAGCTGTCCGATGTCGCTTTGAGCTTTATCTTAATTATTGGTTCGATTACGGCACTCTTTATGGGCTTCTTGGGTATTATCCAAAACGATATCAAGCGCGTTGTGGCCTATTCAACCTTATCTCAATTAGGTTATATGACCATTGCATTGGGTGTTTCAGCTTACCCAGTAGCCATCTTTCATTTAATGACCCATGCATTCTTTAAAGCACTCTTGTTCCTTGCTGCAGGTAGCGTGATTTTGGGAATGCATCATGAGCAAGATATGCGCAAGATGGGTGGGCTTTGGAAATATATGCCAATTACCTGTTTGATGATGTTACTTGGTAATTTAGCTTTAATAGGCACGCCATTTTTCTCGGGCTTCTACTCTAAAGATTCCATTATTGAGGCAGTGGCTGCTAGCAATATTGCAGGTTCTGGCTTTGCTTATTTTGCGGTGATGGCCAGCGTCTTTGTGACTGCTTTATATTCATTCCGTTTGTATTTCTGGGTATTCCACGGCAAAGCGCGCTGGGGTCAGTCCCATGCTCACGATCATCATGACCATCATGCGGAGCAGGGTGATGATCATACCCATCATGGATTAGCCCCCGGTGAAAAGCCGCATGAGTCTCCGTTTGTAGTGACTTTACCTTTAATTCTCTTAGCAATTCCTTCGGTGATTATTGGCTTTTACACTATTACGCCATTATTATTCGGTACTTTTTTTGGGGACTCAATCTTTATAGACATTGCACGTCACCCCGTGATGAAGGAGCTGGAGGATGAGTTTCATGGCCCTGTTGCGATGGCGCTACATGCATTTACCTCTCCAGTTTTACTATTATTGGTGCTTGGAGTATTGACAGCGGCGATTGGATATCTTTGGGTACCTAAATTACCTGCTCAATTTGCTAAAGCGTTTGCACCCATCAAAACATTATTCGATAACAAATACTATTTAGATGATCTAAACCAGGCCGTATTTTCTAAAGGCCTCATTTGGATTGGTGGCTTCTTATGGCACCGTGGTGATCAAAAAATCATTGATGGTTTCTTTGTCAATGGCAGTGCGCATATAGTTGGGCGCTTTGCTGGAGTGATTCGCCATCTGCAATCAGGTTATCTCTATCACTATGCCTTTGCAATGATTGCAGGCCTAGCTTTATTGCTAGCCTGGGTTTTATATGCTTACCTACCTTTTGTTCGCTAGGTCTATGTTACTTAAGTACCCACTATGATTCTTTCTTATGCCATCTGGATTCCGATTGTTTTTGGACTCATCATTTTATTTTATGGGTCTGATAAACCGTCGGCTGGTGTTCGCTGGTTAGCACTGATTGGCGCGATTCTTGGCTTTATTGCAACGCTTCCTTTAATCATCCAGTTTGATATCGCTAATCCAGGAATGCAGTTTATCGAGAAGTTGAGCTGGATTCCTCGTTATGACATTAATTACTATCTAGGTATCGATGGTATTTCCGTTTGGTTTATTGTCCTGACTGCATTTATTAATATTATTGTGGTGATCGCAGCATGGGAAGTAATCGATACTAAAGTTTCGCAGTACATGGCTTCATTTATGATCCTTTCGGGATTAATGATTGGTGTATTTTGTGCCTTAGATGCTTTGTTGTTTTATGTGTTTTTCGAAGCCACCTTAATTCCGATGTACATCATTATTGGCGTATGGGGTGGTCATAACCGTATCTATGCAGCATTTAAATTCTTCTTGTACACCTTGCTTGGATCCTTATTGACTTTGGTTGCCATGCTTTACCTGTACAACGCTACCAACACCTTTGATATCCTGGTTTGGCAAACTGCACGCCTTGATATAGTTGAGCAAATTCTCTTATTTGCTGCATTCTTTATGGCTTTTGCTGTCAAGGTTCCAATGTGGCCATTGCATACTTGGTTACCTGATGTCCACGTAGAAGCTCCTACAGGTGGTTCTGTTGTATTGGCCGCCATTATGTTGAAACTAGGTGCCTACGGTTTCTTACGCTTCTCATTGCCAATTGCTCCGGATGCTAGCCAATATCTTGGGCCTTTTATCATCTTCTTATCCTTAGTTGCTGTGATCTATGTTGGGGCTGTAGCCTTAGTACAAAAGGATATGAAAAAACTGGTGGCCTATTCATCAGTTGCACACATGGGATTTGTAACTCTCGGCTTTTTCCTTTTTAGTCCTTTGGGCATTGAGGGCGGCATCGTGCAAATGATTTCACATGGTTTTATTGCAGGTGCAATGTTTCTTTCTATTGGCGTTCTATATGATCGTATGCATACCCGACAAATTGCTGATTACGGCGGTGTAGTGCATCGGATGCCTGTATTCACTGCTTTTGCAGTACTCATGTCAATGGCTAATTGCGGCTTGCCTGCCACATCTGGTTTCGTTGGTGAATTTATGGTGATCTTGGCTGCAGTTGACTACGACTTTATTATTGGTATTTTGGCTGCTACAGCTTTAATTCTAGGCGCTGCATATTCCTTATGGATGGTTAAGCGCGTATTCTTCGGCGTGATCGCTAATGATCAGGTAGAGCAGCTTAAAGATCTGAATGGCCGAGAATATTTCATGATGGCCGTTCTGACGATTTGTGTGATTGGTATGGGCGTATATCCAAAACCAGTGACTGACATCATTCATCCAGCCGTCATTAATCTGCTACAGCATGTTGCTGTAAGCAAACTCTGAGTAAAAGCAAATGCAAGCATTCGACCTTTACGCCATCCTGCCGGAACTCGTTTTACTAGTTGTGACTTGCCTACTATTGCTTATTAGCGTTTACATTCGTGAAAATCATATAAGCACACCTGGTATAGAGCAAGATATTTTCCATACACCCCGTGCGGTTGGGTTTGTTTATTTTTTCACCATGATATTGCTCGTATATCTCATCTTTGTATATATCAGTCGTATATCAGATGATTCTCTGGTAGCCATGAACGGTCTTTTCCAATCAGATCCACTTTCTAATTTACTCAAAGCGTGCTCATGCGCCGCGGTATTAGTTAGCCTCATTTATTCCAAGCAGTATCTAAAAGATCGTGCATTATTTCGTCCAGACTTTATTGTTTTAGCTTTACTAGCTTTGCTGGGGCAAATGGTATTGATTTCGGGTGCTAATCTTTTGACTCTCTATCTTGGTCTAGAGTTGATGGCTTTGCCAACTTATGCCTTAGTAGCGATGCGGCATAGTAGTGAGAAAAGTATTGAAGCAGCTATCAAATACTTTATTTTGGGAGCCTTGGCATCAGGATTCTTACTCTATGGAATGTCGATGCTTTATGGCGTTACAGGCTCATTAGATCTGATTGAGATCTTCAAAGTAGTTGCTGATCCTCGCATCAACCATTTAGTCATGGCTTTTGGTCTAGTCTTCATTGTTGCTGGTCTGGCATTTAAGTTGGGTGTAGTGCCGTTTCATATGTGGGTCCCAGATGTATATCAGGGTGCCCCCACGGCAGTGACTTTACTGATTGCTGCAGCACCTAAGATTGCTGCATTTGCCTTGTTATTCCGTTTGCTGATTAATACATTGCTACCTTTAATGGGAGATTGGCAGCCAATGTTAGTGATACTAGCCATGTTATCCCTCATTGTGGGCAACGTGACGGCGATAGCACAGACTAATCTTAAGCGTATGTTGGCCTACTCAGCTATCGCGCAAATGGGTTTTGTTCTCTTGGGAATGCTATCTGTTTTTGATGATCATGCTTTTAGCGCATCAATGTTTTACGCAATTACCTATGTATTAACCACTTTGGGTACATTCGGCCTATTGATGATTCTGTCACGTAAAGGTTATGACTGTGAAACACTAGATGGACTCAAGGGCTTAAACAAAATACATCCGTGGTACGCCTTTATAGGTTTGATCATGATGTTCTCATTAGCCGGTATTCCACCAACAGTTGGATTTGCAGCAAAACTAGGAGTTTTAGAGGCCTTAGTAGATGCTGAACATACCTTTTTGGCAGTGATTGCTGTGATTGCTTCTTTAATTGGCGCTTTCTATTACTTGCGGGTAGTCAAGGTCATGTATTTTGATGAGCCAGAGCATGAGATTACAGTTTCAGGATCGGGTATTGCGAAAAGTATTCTAGGCTTGAATGGCCTTCTGGTGCTAATCATTGGTATTGTGCCGGCTAGCTTGATGACAATTTGTTTGGATGCGATGCGCCGTACCTTACTAGGATCATAGAGCATTCATAGTAGGTGTGGATATATGGGCTCCGCTTGGGGCCTATATTTTTTTGAGATGCCATTGAAATGACATTTCTTTTTTGTATGATGGGTTATTTGATTTTGAGAAGGCCACGAACTCATGACTGAAAAATTATTTGGCGATTTACCTGCGGGTGATAAACACTTACGCGAAGAGCGTATATCTGGTGAAGACATCTATGGTGGAATTTTCCTTCATATGAAGAAGGATCAGGTTCGTTTACCTGATGGACAGCAAGCTGTGCGTGAGTATCTAACTCATCCAGGAGCGGTTGCTGTATTGGCAATCTTAGATGATGGCAGGGTTTTATTGGAGCGTCAGTATCGCTATCCCATTGCAAAAACCTGCATTGAAATTCCTGCAGGTAAATTAGAGATTGGTGAGGATCATTTACTTTGTGCGCAACGTGAGCTCGAAGAAGAGACGGGCTATACAGCAAAGAAGTGGAGTTATATCCGGCGCATTCACCCCGTAATTTCCTACTCTACAGAATTAATTGATATCTATTTAGCTGAAGATTTAGTGTCTGGCAAAAGTAAGCTAGATGATGAAGAGTTTTTAGATGTGTTTGCTGCTCCCCTTGAGCAATTAATTGCTTGGGTAGAGGATGGTGAAAT
>JBILYO010000001.1:0-51806 GCA_044377685.1 Polynucleobacter sp.
GGAATTAAGATTGAGCAAGAGCTCAAAGATCTGAAGTCTGAGCGCAATGATCTAGAGGGCTTATTACAAAGCGATACGGTTTTACGTAAACGTATCATCAAAGAAATTGAAGCCGATATGAAGGATTTTGGTGATGATCGTCGTACCCTCATTCAGGAAGATAAGCGTGCAGTTGCTGAGACAAGAGTGATTGATGAGCCTGTAACGGTGATCGTTTCTCAAAAGGGCTGGGTTCGAGTTCGCCAAGGCCATGAGCATGATATGACTCAATTTAGCTTTAAAGCCGGTGATGCCCTCTACGCCACCTTTGAAGTTCGCACAGTCGATGTGATTCAAGGTTTTGGTAGTGATGGTCGCGTCTACACTGTGGCTGTTAGCGAATTACCCGGTGCGCGTGGCGATGGATCACCCTTAACCAGTTTCGTGAACTTGGCACCAGGATCGCAAATGGTTGCCTATTACGCAGGGCAGGCTGATGATCTTGTTCTCATCTCTACCAGAGCAGGCTATGGCTTCTTGGCTAATGTTGCTGATATGAGTACGCGTAATAAGGCTGGAAAATCTTTTATCAGCATAGATAGTAAATCTGAAGGAGATATCCCTTTAGGCGCTGCCAAAGTTGAAATTGGCATGAAGCAGGTTGCATGTTTGTCTGCAGCCTCTAAATTATTGGTATTCCCATTAAATGAACTAAAGCGTTTGCCAACCGGAGGCAAAGGCGTGATCTTAATGGGCATAGATGATAAAGAGGCCTTGGCTTCTGCCATTGCAGTTGGCCCAGAGGGGGCGGCCTACTATGGAACTGGTCGAGGCGGTAAGCCTACTGAACTTAATTTAGATGCAAAGACCTTGAAGTCATTTGCTGGTAATCGTGCACGCAAGGGGCACTTTGTTGAGCCCCGTTTAAAAGATGGCAAGCTTAAAGCAAACTAAGCGATTCAATAGCTTGCTTTAAGCATTACTGTTTTTTTGGAATACTCACGTCGTATTTGACGGCGATCACTTCGGCCAAAATAGAAACCGCAATTTCTGGAGGAGTGAGAGCGCCGATATAGATACCAACCGGTCCATGTAGACGATTGATCTGGTCTTGGCTTAAATCAAATTCTAGCAGCCGCTCTTTACGTTTTTGGGTATTATTTCTACTGCCTAAGGCGCCGACATAAAAAGCGGATGACTTTAATGCCTCCATTAGAGCCATATCATCTAACTTAGGATCATGTGTCAGTGCCACTACCGCAGTATGGGCATCGACTCCAATCTCTAGCAGAACATCATCTGGCATACCTGTACAGAAGGTGATGTCTGAACGATCTATTCCTTCTGCATATTCCTCACGAGGATCAATCACGATGACTTCAAAGTCAGAGGCGAGTGCAAAGTCAGCCGTATACAGAGAAAGCTGTCCTGCACCGATGATGACCATCCGCCAACGAGGCCCATAGCTGGTCCGCATTTCTTGCTCGGTACAAGTAAATTCATCATGACGGGTTCCGGTAATTAATGTGGACTTACCAGAACTTAAATCTACCGACCGTAATGTGATTTGATGTGATGAGATCAACTCGAGCAATTTTTCTAAGATGGCTAGTTCAGGTTTTGGCTCTACCAATAAGCGAAGGGTGCCTCCGCAAGGCAGGCCAAAACGCGCTGCTTCTTGCTGGCTTACACCATAGACCACTAGTTCCGGAGTATTTCTAGTCAAAATTTCAGTTTGGACACGGCGGATCAGGTCATCTTCGACGCAGCCCCCGGAGACTGAGCCTGCGACTTGTCCATCTTGCCTAATGGCAAGCCAAGAGCCAACAGGACGTGGAGCAGAACCCCAGGTTTGAACTACTGTGGCAATGGCCACAGGGTGACCTTCTTTAAGCCAACGAACGGCAGCTTTGAGAACGCTTAAATCAGTACTATTCATGCTTGCTAGGATCTTTATGATGGAATCGAGTTTCCTATTTATTATCTCTCTAATGACAACTATCGGTAAATCTTCCAATAAGACCAAAACACGGCTGGCAATTTTATTGCTCGCTGCAGGTGAGGGTAGTCGCTTAGGGGGCTTTCCAAAGGCATTATTAAAAAAAGATGGGCAAACATTGCTACATTCTTTTTGTTTATCAATGCAGGCACTTTCTCCTATTGAGATTGTGATTGTGACTGGATTTCATGCTCAGGAGATTGAGAGTGAGCTAGCATCAATAGATACAAGCCAATTACCTTTGCGGATATTGCGCAATCCTCATCCTGAAGCTGGTCAAGCAAGCTCAGTTCGGCTTGGGCTTGAATCTCTCAAATCTGATTACGACGCGCTTATCATCGCTTTAAGTGATCAACCCAATGTGGGCGCTTTAGAAATCGAGGCATTATTAGAGCAATTTATGCACCGTGATACTCATCAAGAAATCGTATTGCCGATGGTTAATGGGCATCGTGGCAACCCAGTTGTGTTTTCAAGGAAGGTTATTGACTTCATCCTAGCAATACCAAGAATGGCGTGCCGACCATATATGGATCAATACCCTGAACTTGTCATGATCATGAATACTGACAAGCAAGCATATGTCTTGGATGCCGACACAGAATTAGACATCCAAGCTTTAGGACTCACTAAATAATTTTTTTAAATGGATTCAAATTTCTGCAATGAGCTCAATCTCAACGCATGCACCTAAGGGTATTTGAGCAACACCAAACGCACTGCGGGCATGTTTTCCAGCATCCCCAAAAATCTCGAGTAGCAATTCAGAGCAGCCATTGATCACTAAATGTTGTTCTGTGTATTGTGCAGTTGAGTTCACTAAACCCATTACTTTAACAATGCGCTTGATTTTGTCCAATGATCCTAAGTGGTCTTGCAATGTAGCGATCAGATCAATTGCAATGGCTCGAGCTGCTGCCTTCCCGGTATCCGTATCCATATCCTGCCCGAGCTTTCCAACCCAAGGCTTACCATCTCGTTTGGCAATATGACCAGATAAAAAGACAGTATTGCCAGTGGTCACAGCCATCACATAGGCAG
This sequence comes from Polynucleobacter sp., assembly GCA_044377685.1. Lineage (GTDB taxonomy): Bacteria > Pseudomonadota > Gammaproteobacteria > Burkholderiales > Burkholderiaceae > Polynucleobacter. Next base: position 3,020 of record JBILYO010000001.1, read on the forward strand.
CAGCAGCTGATCCGGGAGGAGGTAAATCAATACCTAAATTTTTGATGCGTTCGAGAATCTTGCTCATGCTGGCTTTCAAATAAAAAATTAAAAATGAACTGGGAGGTTTGTAATGATCTTACTTAGAAAGTTGTTTCATAGCACTTTCCAAACCATTTAAGGTGACTGGATACATGCGATCTTTCATTAAATTTTTCATGATGTCGATCGATTGCCTATATTGCCACACAGATTCTGGCTCGGGATTTAACCAAGCGAAGTGAGGAAAATGGCCTAATAGCCGATTGACCCAAGCGGCGCCAGATTCTTTGTTATTAAACTCCACTGATCCGTTAGGGCTCAATATTTCATAGGGAGACATCGTGGCATCCCCCACAAATATCAGCTTATAGTCAGAGCCATATTGATTCATGATTTCTTGAGTGGGAGTCACCTGATCTCTGCGACGTCGATTACTGCGCCATAAATTCTCGTATACGCAGTTGTGAAAGTAGTAGTGTTCTAAGTGTTTAAATTCGGCTTTAGCTGCGGTAAATAGTTCTGCAATCCGTTGAATATGATCGTCCATTGACCCACCTACATCCATCAGCAATAGAACTTTGACTTGATTATGCCGCTCAGGGCGCATCTGAATATCTAGCATTCCTGCATTTGCAGCAGTTGAATGTATGGTTTTATCTAAATCTAATTCTAAGTTTGAGCCTTCGCGAGCAAAGCGACGCAAACGACGAAGCGCCACTTTGATATTGCGAGTGCCCAGAGCAAGGTTGCTGTCATAGTCTTTAAATTCCCTCGCTTCCCAGACTTTAATGGCGGTACGATTGCCGGCACTTTCACCTCCAATCCGTATACCCTCTGGATGGTAGCCGCTATGACCAAATGGTGAAGAGCCACCAGCACCAACCCATTTCTTGCCACCTCCGTGCCATTCCTTTTGCTCCTTCAGAAGTTCTTCTAGACGTTTTTGAAGTGCTTCTGGACCACCTAATTTTTGAAGTGCCGTCTTTTCTTCATCAGTCAGTACCCGCTGCAATTTTTTCTCTAGCCATGCCAAAGGTATCTCTGGAGAGAGCGCAATGATTTGTTCTACGCCCTGGAAGTAAGCGCCAAAAACTTGATCGAAGCGATCAAAGTATTGCTCATCCTTCACCAGTGTCATGCGGGATAATTGATAAAACTCATCAATCGAAGGATTAATGACGGATGCTTTGAGAGCTTCTAATAATGTTAAAAATTCTCTTACTGAAACAGGAATTTTTGCTTCTTTCAAATGAAGAAAGAATTGAATTAGCATCGATTAAGGCTCTTTCAATCAATTAACGATGGTTACGATTCATCATTACTAAGCGTTCAAAAAGCTGAATATCTTGCTCATTCTTGATTAAGGCACCATGAAGGGGAGGTACAACTATTTTTTCATCATCACTATAGAGGGCTTGCGGTGATATATCCTCGGCAAGAAGAAGCTTTAACCAATCAATCAATTCCGAAGTAGAGGGTTTCTTTTTTAATCCTGGTAATGAGCGGATTTGGTAAAAAGCCTTTAAGGCCGCCTCGAGTAATTCTTGTTTGATATTAGGGTGATGAACATCAACAATGCTTTGCATTGTTTGAGCGTCTGGAAAACTGATGTAATGGAAAAAACAGCGGCGCAAAAAGGCATCTGGTAATTCCTTTTCATTATTGGATGTAATGATAACTAGCGGTCGATGTTTTGCTTTAATCAACTCCCTTGTTTCGTAGACATAAAATTCCATGCGATCGATTTCGCGTAAAAGATCATTTGGAAACTCAATATCAGCTTTGTCAATTTCATCAATCAGTAATACCGTCTGTTCTTCTGCCTCAAAGGCTTGCCATAAAACACCTTTTACAATGTAATTTCGAATATCGTTTACTTTTACGTCACCCAATTGAGAGTCGCGTAAACGGCTTACGGCATCGTACTCATACAAACCTTGTTGGGCTTTGGTTGTAGATTTAATATGCCATTGCAATAAAGGCATATTCAAGGCACCTGCAACTTCTTCGGCAAGCATGGTCTTGCCAGTGCCTGGCTCACCCTTGATCAAAAGAGGACGCTCAAGGGCAATGGCTGCATTGACAGCGAGCTTTAAATCATCAGTTGCTACATAACTTTGGCTGCCGTCAAAACGGTTTTGAGCTGGATGGGGATTTTGGGTATTGGATTGATTCATGGGCAGTCAATAAGTCCTTGTTTGAGCGCTTAAGTATAGGTAAAGCCCAGAAAAATTTGGATATTTTTACCAAATTTTTACTTATTCTAAAAATGACCAATTGGCAAAAAGCTTGGGCTGGCTGCTGTCCGCTATAATCTCTCCAAATTGATTTAAATCAAACCTATCAATAATGATTTCCATGAAAAAACTCCCCATTCTTTCTTATTTGCTTCTAAGCGCTGGCATGGCTTTTGCTGGCTTAGCTCAAGCTGACGAGATCAAAGGTAATGCTGCTGCTGCCAATGCCAAAGTGTGGCTTTGCGTTGGTTGCCATTCCATTCCAGATTACCGTGCTGACTATCCCTTGGTCTACCGAGTGCCTAAAATAGGAGGTCAGAATGCTAGCTATATTGCTGCATCCCTGGCTGCCTACAAGAAAGGCGAGAGAAAGCATCCAACAATGCGAGCCATTGCTGGCAGTCTTTCCGATCAGGATATGGCCGATCTTGGCGAATACTACGCTGCGCAAACTGCCAGCTCACCTATCAACAAGTTGAAGTAATAGAGGTACGTTATGAAATTTGCTTTAATCACCACAGTATTCATGGCAATTTTTGGTGTATTCAATCTTGCGCACGCAGCCAGTATTGACAAAGGCCGAGCGATTGTTGAGAAGGCTAATTGCGCCTCTTGTCATGGTGCTGGTTTAAATGCGCCTATCTTGCCTGCTTATCCTAAGCTAGCAGGTCAATACGCCGATTATTTGTATTACTCCCTAAAAGCATACAAGGTAGGCAATAGTAATGCCCAGTACGGTCGTAATAACGCAATAATGGGCTCTCAAGTTCAGGCGTATACCGATGCGGATTTACAAGATATCTCAGCTTATATTGCATCCTTGCCAGGGATCTTTGTAATTAAAAAGTAAATATTAGATATTTAAACTAATAGCTTAGACTAATCATCTAAGCTATTGTTTTTTATAATATTTATTATTTAACGTACAGCCTCAAGCCCATTCGCAAGATGCTTTTGCATAGCACTTTCAGCGGCTCCCTCATCACGCTTTAGTAGGGCTCTTAGTATTTCTCGATGCTCAAGCAGTGAGTTTTGGAGTCGTCCCGTACTGGTCAGAGAGTCACGGCGATGGAGTTTTAGCACCTTTCTGAGGTCTGCTATGACACCATTCATCCACCGATTTCCGGCAATTTCTTGTATTAATTCATGAAATTTCACGTTAATTTCAAAGAACTGCTCAATATCACGATCTGCTGCAGCTGTTTCTAGTCTGTGGTGGAGGTGATCAAGCAAATTTAATTGCGCTTCAGTTGCCTTGGTAGCGGCTTCTTTTGCTGCTTGGCCTTCAAGAAGAGACAGAATAGTGAAAATTTGCTCTAAATCACTCCTGAACACCTCGGTGACATAGGCTCCACGTCTCATTTTGATAGTCACAAGCCCTTCAGAGGCTAAAACCTTGATTGCTTCACGCATGGGAGTACGACTAATTCCAAACTGATCTGCAAGACTTTGTTCGTCTAGCCAGCTACCTGGAAGCAATTTCTTGCTAAATATCTGTTCACGCAACTTATCCGCTACGTCTTCATATAAGGGTCTGTTATTCAATTTTGTATCCATAATTATGAATACATTATGTAGACAAATTGGATAATGTCAAGCAGAATAGAGAAAATTAGATGCAATGCAACAAAACCTACTGGGAGTGGTTTGTGACTACAGATCAAAAAAGTACTACAAATAGTGAGTGGCCATCTATTCCGGAAAGCAATTTGGAAAGCTGGAAAGAATCCGCCCAGAAATCGGCACCCAATGGAAATGTCGATCAATTAGGTTGGAATACACCGGATGGAATTCATCTAAAAGCACTATATACCGCTGCCGACACTGAGGACTTGAAATACAAAAATTCACTTCCAGGTTTTGAGCCATTTATTCGCGGTCCCCAGGCCACGATGTACTCGGTTCGCCCATGGACGATTCGGCAATATGCTGGATTTTCTACTGCTGAAGAATCCAATGCGTTTTATCGCAAAGCATTAGATGCAGGTGGGCAAGGTGTGTCGGTCGCCTTTGATTTAGCAACCCATCGTGGCTATGATTCTGATCATCCGCGTGTAACGGGTGATGTTGGCAAAGCGGGTGTAGCAATAGATTCCATTGAAGACATGAAGATTTTGTTTGATGGTATACCGCTCGATAAAGTTTCAGTATCGATGACGATGAATGGTGCAGTCTTGCCAGTGTTGGCTGGGTATATTGTGGCCGGTGAGGAGCAGGGAGTTAAGCAGGAGCTGCTCTCAGGAACTATTCAGAACGATATTCTGAAAGAGTTTATGGTCAGAAATACTTATATCTATCCGCCTGAGCCTTCAATGCGCATTATCGGTGACATCATTGAGTACACCGCCAAATACATGCCTAAATTTAATTCGATTTCAATATCGGGTTATCACATTCAAGAGGCGGGGGCGAATCAAGTGTTAGAGCTTGCCTTTACTTTGGCTGATGGTAAGGAATATGTCAAGACAGCATTGGCAAAGGGTCTTGATATCGATGGCTTTGCCGGAAGACTTTCATTCTTCTTTGCAATTGGTATGAACTTTTACCTCGAGGTAGCAAAGCTTCGCGCTGCAAGACTCTTATGGTGGCGCATTATGAAATCATTTGAGCCAAAAAATTCTAAGTCTTTAATGTTGCGCACACATTGCCAAACCTCAGGCTGGTCGCTCACTGAACAAGATCCCTATAACAACGTTGTGAGAACCACAGTTGAGGCGATGGCAGCAGTATTTGGCGGAACTCAATCCTTGCATACCAATTCTTTTGATGAGGCAATTGCCTTACCGTCTGAGATTTCCAGCCGAATTGCACGTAATACCCAACTTATTTTGCAAGAAGAGACCCATATCACTAGCGTGATCGACCCATGGGCTGGCTCTTATATGATGGAAAATCTTACACAAGAAATGGCTGATAAAGCCTGGGAAATCATTCAAGAAGTCGATGTGATGGGTGGTATGACTAAGGCCGTAGAAAGTGGTTGGGCAAAATTAAAGATTGAAGCTGCTGCCGCTGAAAAGCAGGCAAAGATTGATTCTGGGACAGATGTCATTGTTGGAGTCAATAAATACAAGCTCGCAAAAGAAGATCTAGTTGATGTGTTAATGATTGATAACGACAAGGTCCGTGAAAATCAGGTTGCTCGCCTGAAAGAAATTAGAGCAAAACGTGACTCTAAGAAAGTTCAGGCAGCTTTAGAGGCATTAACAAAAGCGGCGGAAGAGAATACTGGAAATCTCTTGGAATTAGCGGTCAATGCGATTCGTTTGAGGGCTACAGTTGGTGAAGTCTCTGATGCTTTGGAAAAAATTTACGGGCGCCATCGCGCCGATACTCAAAAGGTGACCGGTGTGTATGCAGCCGCTTATGATTCAGCCGAAGGTTGGGAGAAATTAAAAGTTGAAATTGCTGACTTTGCCAAGGACTTTGGTCGTCGCCCGCGTGTGATGATCGCTAAATTGGGTCAAGATGGTCATGATCGTGGGGCAAAAGTAGTAGCCACTGCCTTTGCTGACTTAGGTTTTGACGTTGATATTGGACCTTTATTTCAGACTCCTGAAGAATGCGCCCGTCAAGCCATAGAAAATGATGTACATGCTTTAGGTATTTCTACTTTAGCGGCTGGTCATAAGACATTAGTTCCCGCCATTATTGCTGAGCTCAAAAAACAAGGCTCTGATGACATTATTGTGTTTGTTGGCGGCGTTATCCCCAGGCAAGATTATGACTTTCTATATGAGGCGGGAGTAAAAGGGATTTACGGTCCTGGAACTCCAATTCCGGCTTCGGCAAAAGATGTACTTGAGCTAATTCGTAAATCTGCTAAGCCTCATTAAAGCGTATTAAGACCATGCTTAATGCGGCTGATCAAACTCTGATTCATGATCTAGTAGGCGCACCTTCGCTATCACAGCGACGTGCACTTGCTAAGATCATCACCTTGCTTGAGTCCACTCGCTTAGATCACCGCAAGCGTGCAGATGAAGTACTTAATGCATTGCTCCCTAAAACAGGTAAATCATTTCGTATTGGAATTTCAGGTGTTCCGGGAGTGGGCAAGTCCACCCTAATTGAAACTCTAGGCCTCTATTTGATAGATAAAGGCCATCGAGTTGCCGTATTGGCGATTGATCCTTCATCTAGCCTATCAGGCGGATCTATTCTGGGCGATAAAACACGAATGGAACGCCTATCTGTTTTAGAAAACGCTTTTATTCGCCCTAGTCCATCATCGCTCACTCTGGGCGGCGTTGCTGAAAAAACTCGCGAAGCGATGTTAGTTGCTGAAGCCGCAGGATTTGATGTTGTCATTGTAGAAACCGTTGGGGTCGGTCAAAGTGAGATCGCCGTTTCAGGTATGACCGATATGTTTGTATTGCTCCAACTTCCTAATGCGGGAGATGACTTACAGGCAATCAAAAAAGGTGTCATGGAAATTGCCGATTTAATTGTCATCAATAAAGTCGATCTTGATCCCAATGCTGCAATGAGAGCCCAGGCATTTATCACTAGTTCTCTTCGCTTACTGGGTTTTCAGGGTAATCCTGATCATGCATCACACAATCAAGAGTTTTGGCATCCTATCGTGATGACAATGAGCGCACTCGAAGGTAAAGGCGTGCCAGAGTTGTGGGAAAAGATTATGCATTTTCAGCATTTACAAAAAACTAATGGCAAATTTGATGCGCGTCGTCAACAGCAAGCCGGTGCCTGGATGTGGGATCGCATTGAGGCAGGCCTAAAAAATGCATTTCGAAACAATGTAGCGGTGCAAGAGTTGCTGCCTACCTTAAGCGCCCAAGTCAATCAAGGAACAATGACAGCGTCTGTAGCGGCAAGAAGGCTCTTGGAATCCATGGGCCATGAATTTTTCTAAGGAATAAAAATGAAGGAAATCATTCAACAGCTAGAAGCCAAGCGTGAGCTTGCCCGCTTAGGCGGTGGTCAAAAAAGGATCCAGTCACAGCACGCTAAGGGGAAATTAACTGCACGTGAACGAATTGAGCTTCTTTTAGACGCCGGTACTTTTGAAGAATGGGATATGTTTGTAGAGCACCGTTGCCATGATTTCGGCATGGGTGAACAAACCGTTCCAGGTGATGGCGTTGTTACTGGCTATGGAATGATTAATGGTCGCTTGGTGTTTGTATTCTCACAAGACTTTACAGTCCTGGGAGGCTCTTTATCTGAAGCACATGCAGAAAAGATCTGCAAGATCATGGATCAAGCTCTGAAAGTAGGTGCTCCAGTAATTGGATTAAATGATTCTGGTGGTGCACGCATACAAGAGGGCGTTGCATCTCTTGGTGGATATGCAGAAATTTTCCAGCGCAACGTTACTGCCTCTGGCGTTATACCGCAGATATCTTTAATTATGGGCCCATGCGCTGGTGGTGCAGTGTATTCACCCGCATTGACAGACTTCATCTTTATGGTGAAAGACAGTTCCTATATGTTTGTTACAGGACCTGAAGTGGTCAAGACGGTAACCCATGAAGATGTTACTGCCGAAGAGTTGGGTGGTGCAGTCACGCACTCTACGATATCCGGAGTCTGCGATCAGGCATTTGATAATGATGTTGATGCCATCATGATGCTGCGTCGCTTCTTTAACTACTTGCCACTCTCAAATCGTGAAAAGCCACCATTAATTAAAGGTGCAAACCGCACCGAAGAACCTGATTTTTCCTTAGATACATTGGTACCATCCAATCCAAACCAACCTTACGATATGAAAGAGTTGATTACAAAAATTGTGGATGATGGTGAATTTTTTGAGCTACAGCCCGATTATGCTAAAAATATTGTGATTGGTTTTGCTCGTATGGAAGGACGTTCAATAGGCGTTGTTGCTAACCAGCCTCTAGTACTGGCAGGTTGCTTAGACATTAAAGCATCCATCAAAGCAGCGCGCTTCGTTCGTTTTTGCGATGCTTTTAATATTCCGGTTGTGACCTTGGTAGATGTGCCTGGATTTATGCCAGGTACCGCCCAAGAATACGGAGGGATCATTAAACATGGCGCCAAATTACTTTATGCGTACGCTGATTGCACTGTGCCGAAGGTGACATTAATTACTCGAAAAGCGTACGGTGGTGCCTATGATGTGATGGCCTCTAAGCATTTACGGGGTGATGTGAACTTTGCCTGGCCCTCTGCTGAGATTGCAGTAATGGGTCCGAAAGGTGCTGTAGAAATCATTTTCCGAGAAGAAAAATCAAATCCAGAAAAGATTGCAGCACGTGAGCTGGAATATAAATCAAAATTTGCCAATCCTTTTGTTGCTGGTCGCAGAGGCTATATCGATGACGTCATCCTGCCGCATGAAACTCGCAAGCGTATTGCTCGCTCTTTAGCGATGCTTAAGGATAAGGATTTAAAAAATCCAGCGCGTAAACACGGCAATATTCCTCTGTAAAGGCGCCAAAATATGATGGCCACGAAAATGTTTAAGAAAATATTGATTGCTAACCGCGGCGAGATTGCATGCCGTGTAATGAAAACAGCCAAAAAGATGGGAATCAAAACGGTTGCGATTTATTCCGAGGCTGATAAAGAAGCCCGCCATGTGCAGCTTGCAGATGAAGCTGTTTTTATAGGACCAGCGCCTTCTCGTGAATCCTACTTAGTGATAGATCGTATTATTCAAGCCTGTAAAGATACGGGTGCCGAAGCAGTCCACCCTGGTTATGGCTTCTTATCTGAAAATGAACAGTTTGCTAAACGCTGCGAAGATGAAGGCATCGTCTTTATTGGCCCTAAGTATCAATCCATTGCGGCGATGGGTGACAAAATTGCCTCTAAGAAGCTTGCCATTGAAGCTAAGGTAAATACGATCCCTGGTCATAACGCAGCTATTGCTACTACTGAAGAGGCGCTCAAAATTGCCCAGGGCATTGGTTACCCTGTCATGATCAAAGCTTCAGCGGGAGGTGGTGGCAAGGGACTGCGTGTAGCTTCTAATGATCAAGAGGCTGCAGAAGGTTTTACTGCCTGCAAGACAGAGGCGATGAATAGTTTTGGCGATGATCGTATTTTCATTGAGAAATTCGTTGAAGGTCCGCGCCATATTGAAATTCAGGTATTGGGCGATTCACATGGCAATGTAGTTTATTTGAATGAGCGTGATTGCTCTATACAGCGCCGTCACCAAAAGGTCATCGAAGAAGCGCCTTCACCGTTTATCGATCCTGCTACCCGAAAAGCTATGGGCGAGCAAGCTGTAGCTTTGGCAAAAGCGGTGAACTATCAGTCAGCAGGCACTGTTGAGTTTGTGGTTGGCAAAGATAAATCTTTTTACTTTCTTGAAATGAATACCCGCTTGCAGGTAGAGCATCCAGTGACTGAGAGCATCACTGGCCTTGACTTAGTTGAGCAAATGATTCGGATAGCTGCAGGCGAGAAGTTGGCATTTAAACAGGAAGACGTTAAGCTCGATGGCTGGTCTATGGAATGCCGCATTAATGCAGATGATCCATTTCGCAACTTCTTACCATCGACCGGACGCCTGGTGAAATACCGCCCTCCAGAATCGATCAATGGGGTGCGCGTAGATACCGGCGTTTATGAGGGTGGCGAAATCCCAATGTATTACGACTCGATGATTGCTAAATTGATTGTGCATGGCAAAGATCGTAGTGAAGCAATTCATAAAATGCGTGCGGCATTGAACGATTTTGTGATTCGTGGAATTCATTCCAATATCCCATTTCAGGCTGCTTTATTACAACATCCCCGTTTTGTTTCGGGTGATTTCACAACTGGCTTTATTGCAGAGGAATATCCTGAGGGTTTTCAGAAGGACTCAGTACAACCGGCAGATCCAAAGCGGATGGCTGCTTTGGCTGCTTTTATGCGTTATCGCTATCTTGAGCATATCAAGATGATCGATGGGCAGTTAGCAGGCCATGAAATGGTGATTGCCAAGAAATTTGTAGTGGTTACTGGCTCCCAAGTTGGATCTATGAAAGATCCGTATGAAGTCCCTATTCGGGTAGAGCTCAAAGATAGCATCTACTCCATCTATATTGAAGAGCCTGATGGTGTTAGCCGTTATGACATCGTCAGTAATTGGCGACCAGGGCAAATTTGTCTTTACGCAACAATTAATGGCACTCAAAAAGTAACTGCCCAAGTTGAGCGTCGTGGGGTTAAATTTTTACTAGTATTAGATGGGGCACATTATGAATGTATGGTTTTAAGCCCCTTAGGTGCTGAGCTGCAACGTCGAATGCCAGTAAAATTACCCCCTGATACCTCTAAATTAGTGATGTCTCCTATGCCAGGACTTCTCACTAAGATGGCTGTCAAGGTTGGCGATATTGTTACTGGTGGTCAGAAATTAGCCTCAATTGAAGCCATGAAAATGGAGAATACAATCTCTGCCATTCAGGATGGAGTGGTCGCTGAAGTTTGCGCTAAAGAGGGCGACAGTTTGGCGGTCGATCAGTTAATCCTGCGCTTCAAATAACAGAGGATAGTATGTCAGATAAAAACCTTAAGCCCTTCAAGATTTTGGGAGTTCAGCAAATTGCTATTGGTGGCGAGGATAAAGAACGTCTCAAAAAATTATGGATTGATCTTTTGGGCTTTCAATTTAAAAGCACTTTTGTCTCTGAGCGCGAAAATGTTGATGAAGATATTTGCTCTATCGGAACAGGCGTTAATGAAATTGAAGTAGATTTAATGCAACCGCTTGATATTGAGAAAAAGCCTGCAGTTCATCAGACCCCTCTTAATCACATTGGTTTATGGGTTGATGATTTGCCAAAGGCAGTTGAATGGCTGACCGCTAAGGGCTTGCGTTTTGCTCCAGGCGGTATTCGAAGAGGAGCCGGTGGTTTTGATATCACTTTCGTACATCCCAAAGCCAATGATGAATTTCCTTTTAGTGGTGAAGGTGTATTGATCGAGTTAGTGCAAGCGCCCCCAGAAGTCATTGCGGGATTAAGATCATCATCTCCACTTGCCTCCAAAATATAAGAGCTTGAATTGACACGTATATTAGCTATCGATACCTCATCTGCTTGGTGTTCGGTGGCTTTGAGTTTGGATGACAATGAACCGCTATTTCGGCATGAGCCGGTTTCTGCTGGTGCCAGCCAATTGTTGCTGCCTTGGATCGAAGAGATACTGATTAATGCAGATATATCTTTACATGATTTAGATGCCATCGCTATTGGAGTAGGCCCCGGAGCATTTACGGGCATCCGTTTAGGCCTTGCTGTAGCGCAAGGACTGGCAATCAGCTCACGACTACCAGTGCTGCCGGTAGCTAGCTTAGATGCGATTGCTTCACAGCTTGTTTTATCCTCTCAATTTAAATCAAGCCATGCCAGTATTTTTGCTGTTGCAGTAGATGCTCGTATGGATGAGATTTACTGGGCCAAATACCAAACGACCTCTCTAGGATTACCTTCCAGGCTTGGTAATATTCAACTAACAAAGCCTGAAAAAATAGAGTTAAGCGGTGTTCAATTTATTGCTGGTAGTGCTATCAATGAATATGGTGAGCGACTTTTCACGTCCAATTCTTCAAAGCTTTCTACACCATTTCTTGATAAAAATATTGGTATATCTGCTCTCGGAGTATTAGATTGCGGAAAAAAAGACTTGTTAGATGGCAAACAAATCGATATCTCTGATCTAGAGCCGCTGTATGTTCGAAATAAAGTAGCTTTCACTACTGAGGAGCGCTCAATACTTTATAAAGCCGAGATAACACGCTGATGTCAAGCCAAGATCACTCTTTAATCGATGGTGTTGCTGAACTCTCATTCATGCCAATGCAAATAGCAGATTTAGATGCTGTTTTAAAAATAGAATTGGTTTCTCATATACATCCATGGACCAGTGGGAATTTTCATGATTCATTAAAAGCTGGGCATTGGGCTTATTGCATTCGCCCTCAAGTAGATCAAGCGATAAAGGGTAGTTTTTTAGATCCCAATGCACTTTGGGCGTATTGCATCTTATATCCTGCAGTTGATGAGTTGCATTTGTTAAATATTACCGTTTCACCAAATCTGCGTAAGCTAGGATTAGGTAGCAGAATGATGGCCGCGATTGAAGGTGTAGCTGCAGGACAAAATATTCCCAGAATCATTCTGGAGGTAAGGCCTTCAAATATTGCTGCCGTCAATCTTTATCAAAAATTAGCTTATGAGCAAATTGGTCTTCGCAAAGCTTACTATCCAGCCGATGCTATTACGGGATCTCGCGAAGACGCTCTGGTTTTGGCAAAATCGATTAAGCTTGAGATATGAGCAATACAAACGCTAGCTTTCTAAAAGAAATGGGAATCACTGCATGGCAGAGCCGTGATTCATCTAGTCATCTAGAGATCTCTGAAACGCCTGTTGAGCAGATATCAAAATCAGATGACTCACCTGCAGCAGATATTACCGCTCGTTACCAATGGTGCTTCTTTGGCGATCCAGTTCAAGGTGATGCGCAATTACTTTTTCAGAATATTGTGCGCCTCTTGGAATTAGCCCCTCATGAATGGCTATGGGTAAAACCATCGGAAAAGTTAGGCCTTTTGGATAAGATTAAGCCCAATTTTCCGACCGTTGCGATTGCTTTTGGCGGGCCGGCAATTCAGAAGATCACTGGGGAGCGTGATTCATTATCTCAACTGCGCGAGACTGTATTGTCTTTGAATGGCGAGGGTCTTGAAGACATTCCGGTGCTGGCCACGTTTGATTTGCCACATCTTTTGAGTAGACCAAAAGACAAAGCTTTGCTTTGGCAGGATATGCTATTGGCAAAATCGGTGCTCTTGAATCTTTAAAAATAGTTACTGCAGTCTTTCAGTGCTTATGCTCACCAATAAGATGCATTGAATCATATTCCGCCTGATTTCTAGCATGGCGTTTAATGACTAACCACATAATGGCGCTGACTGTTACTCCAAAACCAATGATGACATATTGGATCGGTACATCAAGCCAAATCAGCAGGGAATAGACAAGTAGCATGGTGAGAACAGAAATATTTTCATTAAAGTTCTGAACTGCAATCGAGTGCCCAGCCGACATCAGAACATGGCCTCGATGTTGCAGTAGAGCGTTCATGGGCACAACAAAGTAACCAGCTAACCAGCCGACTAAAATTAGAAGAAAATAGGCGGGCAATAAGTTTAATGAGAGTTCAAATTTACCTACCGTCATAATGGTGGTATTAGGCAGCATATCGCTGTGATAGATGGCCAATAAACAGACGATCAATCCCATGACTACGCCATATGGCAGGACATTTAATGAATTACGTAAAGGAATGCGCGAGGCCGCCCAAACTGCACCACCTGCTACTCCAACCGCCGAAATAGCTTGCAGGATCGCACCTTGAGAGAGATTCATATTCAAAGCGACTTGAGCCCACTTAATGACGATGAACTGTAAAGTAGCTCCGGCACCCCAAAACAATGTGGTAACAGCCAAGGAGATTTGACCTAAGCGATCATTCCAAAGGGTCTTAAAACAGATTGAGAAATCCTTGATCAGTTCAATAGGATTCGTTTTTTGAGAAACATAGCGCGCGCCAGTATCAGGAATTTTAAGATTAATGAGTGCTGCAATGACATAAATCATCATGATGATCATGATGGCAGATTCAGCAGGGGTATCAATGCCTGTTTCTAAAACAGGGATATCAAAAGATAAAAGACTTTGAGAAACAGTGCTACTAATAAGGACCCCACCTAATACAGTACCCAAAATAATGGAGCCCACTGTTAAGCCTTCAATCCAACCATTGGCAGCAACCAATTTTTCAGGGGGAAGCAATTCTGTCAAAATTCCATACTTGGCAGGAGAGTATGCAGCTGCACCAAGACCAACAATGGCATAAGACAGTAAAGGGTGACTACCAAATAGCATGGCGACGCAACCAACAAACTTGATCGTGTTTGTGATGAACATGACATTGCCTTTAGGACGGGAATCTGCAAAGGCGCCGACAAACGCAGCCAGCACTACATAAGACAATACAAAGAACAATTTGAGCAGCGGCGTCATCCAGGCCGGAGCATTGAGCTGGATCAATAGGGCAATAGCCGCTATTAGAAGAGCATTATCAGCAAGCGACGAAAAAAATTGCGCCGCCATAATGGTGTAAAAACTGCGGTTCATTCGTACAATCTAGTCATTAATGTAATTAAAGCATGAAAGGGGGGTAAAAATGGGTAGTCCAGCTGATTCTCTAATCAATAGACCAATTGTGGCATCCATTTACACCGAGGCCTTTCGACACAATTTAAACAGAGTTCGCGAGTTAGCTCCCGAATCTAAGATTTGGTCTGTCATCAAGGCTAGGGCCTATGGCAACTGTTTTGATGCTGCCATTATCGGTTTAGCCTCTACTGATGGCTTTGCCTTACTGGATATAGCGGATGCACGTTGGCTGAGGGAACATGGCTGGAATGGTCGTATTTTGCTGTTAGAAGGCCTTTTTCATGAGAATGAAATAAAAATCGCCCAAGAATTAGGCTGTGATCTTGTGGTTCATTGTGAGGCCCAAGTTCAATGGCTAGAGCAATTTGAAGGTAAAGCCCATAAGCCCTTTAATGTCTTTTTGAAGATGAATTCCGGCATGAACCGACTCGGATTTAAACCGCCTAGCTATCGAACCGCTTTTCATCGCCTTCACAGTGCGGGATATCACATGCACCATATGACCCATTTTGCCAATGCAGATCAGGTTGATCAGCAACCTTCGGTTGGTAATCAAATGGAGATTTTTAGTCAAACGATTGATGGTTTAGAGGCTCCAACATCTTTAGCTAATTCTGCGGCTATTTTGTGGCACCGAAATGCACTGGGGGATTGGGTACGACCCGGCATCATGCTTTATGGTGCATCTCCAACTGGTAACTTTAGTGATATTAAGAATGCAAAATTAAACGCAGTTATGCATCTACATAGTGAAATTATTGATATTCAAGAGCTGGAAAAAGGTGATCGAATTGGTTATGGTGGTCGCTATTTAGCACCAGAAGCAATGAGGATTGGAATAGTAGCCTGTGGCTACGCCGATGGTTATCCACGTCATGCTAAAGATGGCACGCCGGTTTGGGTCTTTAATGCTAGAGACGATGGTAGCGGTCTAGTCTGCCCAATTGTGGGTCGCGTATCGATGGATATGTTAGCGATTGATCTTCGTCAAGCACCCAATGCTGCAATTGGAACGGCAGTCGAGTTATGGGGTGAGCAAGTGCCAGTAGATGATGTTGCACAAATGAGTGGCACGATCGGGTATGAGTTACTGTGCGCAGTCGCACCCCGAGTGCCTGTTGTCATTAAATAATTATTGATTCCAAATTTGCCACCATTTACGCTCTTTTTTGCTACGCATACCAGTCTGAAGCATAGGGCTATCAGGAAAATTTAACTTGAATACTCGCGCAGTATCGTTACTTAATTCGACCATACCCAGTTTTTCATATGATTTATAGAGTATGTAAAGTGCTTCTTCAACTGCTGGGGCACGATCATAATCACGAATCGCTAGCTGAGCGCGATTAGCAGAAGCTAAATAAGCGCCTCTTTGATAGTAAAAGCGAGCGACGATCACATCAGCTTCGGCTAAAGAGTTAACGATATAGCGCATCCGATCCAAGGCGTCTGGCGCATATTTACTATTAGGGAAGCGTTCCACCACAACCTTGAAGGACTCAAATGCATCTTTTGCTGCTTTTGGGTCACGCTCACTGAGATCTTGACCAGTAAATTTACCCAACCATCCTAGATCATCATTAAATGTAATGAGACCCTTTAGATAGTATGCGTAATCTAAATTCTCATTGCCCTGGTGTAATTTGATAAAGCGATCAATTGCTACCAAGGCTTGGACTGTTTCTTGCGCCTTCCAGTAGCAATAAGCGCCATTAATTTGTGCTTGTTGAGAATATGGGCCAAAAGGAAACCTCGCCTCTAATTTTTCAAAGTACTTACCGCACTTAGCAAAATCGGCACTGTTGAGTTTCTCGGTCGCCTCAGAATAAAGTTTAGTTTCTGACCAAATATCAGTATCGTCTTTTTGACCTTCGCTACCGGCACAAGCACTTAACATCATGATCGCCAAAAAACTGATTAAAAATAGAGCATAAGAAGAGAAGCTAGCAGGTAAGGGAGATTTTGGTGGTGCAGATTTCACAGTAAGCCTTAAACTGGCGTCTGAAACTATGTCGGACATAACTAAAAGGCTTCTTAAGCGTGGCATTGCCGCAAACTCCTGATTCGAATCCCATTGATTATATCGATGATGAGGATTTCATTGCCCTAGAGATTCCACAAGACATGGCGGGAGAACGTCTAGACAAGGTCTTGGCGACTTTTTTGCCTGATTACTCTCGAAATCGACTAAAGACTTGGGTAGAGGCAGGGGCCGTTACGGTAGATGGAAAGGTAACTAAAGCTCGCTATTTACTTCATGGGGGAGAAAGCGTTAAGGTTTTTCCACAAGATATGCCGGAGCAATTTGCCTTTAATTCCGAGGATATTACGCTAGATGTGATTTACGAAGATCCATCGATTATTGTGATCAATAAACCCCCTGGTTTAGTAGTTCATCCTGCTGCTGGAAATTGGACTGGTACTTTACTAAACGGTCTTTTGTTTCGCTATCCTGAACTTAAAAGCCTTCCTCGCGCCGGCATTGTCCATCGACTCGATAAAGATACCTCAGGGCTAATGGTGGTAGCAAGAACTCCTCAAGCACAAACTGCTTTGGTTAAACAACTACAAGAGAGAACTGTGGGTAGGCGATATTTGGCATTGGTATGGGGCAACTTACCAAGTCAAGGAAAAGTATTGGCAACAGTTGGGCGGGATCAACGCGATAGATTAAAGATGGCTGCTGGCAGCCCCCAAGGAAAGCCAGCTGCAACCGTATTTCGTCGCCTTGCGAAAGGATTGTTTAGCGATGCTGCATTGGCCTTAGTCGAGTGCCGATTGGAGACAGGCCGTACCCATCAAATTCGGGTGCATTTAGAGTCACTGGGTTTTCCACTGCTGGGAGACCCTGTATATAGGAAAAAAACCCCGGGTGCCGCAAAAACACTGCCATTAATGCGTCAAGCGCTACATGCTTATGCGCTTACCTTAGAGCACCCTGCCAGTCACGATGTCATGACCTGGTTTCAGTTGCCGCCAGAGGATTTGATAGGGCTTTTGCCGTCTGTTGGTTTGAGCAGCGAAGATTTGCCCAAGAAAGATGCGCTATTGGCATCTATTTTGAATGAGCGTCGTTGATGAATTTGATAAAGCTCGATTGGGATGTGCCCCCTCATATTCATGCTTTGGTGAGCACTCGTTTGGGGGGTGTCAGTCAGCCACCTTATGACACCTTCAATCTTGCAGAGCACGTGGGTGATAAGCCAGAATATGTTGCTCAGAATCGTCATTTATTACGAGCGCATCTTCCATCTGAGCCTTTATGGCTAAAACAAATTCACAGTTCGATTGTGAGTACTCCAGCCGAACGTTCAAATCATCCAAATAGGCTAATAGAGGCTGATGGGATTGTCACAACCAAGCCCAATGAAGTGTTAGCCATCATGACCGCAGATTGCCTGCCAGTTCTATTTGCTGCTAATGATGGATCAGTTATTGGCGCAGCCCATGCTGGTTGGAGGGGTTTATCTTCAGGTGTGCTTGAAAATACAGTTAATGCAATGCTGTCGCTAAGCCCACATTTGTCGAGCGCAGATTTATTTGCGTATATGGGTCCAGCGATTGGGCCAAGCATCTATGAAGTAGGTGAAGATGTTTTTAAGACTTTCCAAGAATGCTCAATAAAACCAAATGGAAATGATTTTGTGGCTATACCGAATAAACGTGGAAAATACCTAGTCAATCTGTATTCTTTGGCAAAGGCTCGCTTGAAGCTTGTTGGCATTGATCGGGTTGATGGAGGAGGGTCGTGCACCTATCTTGATCAAGGCCGCTTTTTTTCATACCGTCGCGATGGCATAACAGGACGATTTGCCTCCTTCATTTGGATTGCTAAATAGACAGATCCTGACGTTCATTCGGGTTATTACTATATTTGCCCTTGGGCTAGGGTTATTGCGTATAACCCTATATTCCTGATGGATGGAGAATGTCTATTGTTAATTTACGAGAATAATATGTTTGCAGGCATGAATCCAAGCGCTACTCCATCTTTGGCAGCGCACCATATGGCGCTCATTCCGCCAGATCGATTGGCGGAAATTCAAAAAGAGTATTTCACTGAATTAGCACATATTGCTACTAATCCTGAAGCGATAGAAGTAAAAGATCGGCGCTTTGCTGGTAAAGCATGGCACTCATCATGGAGCAAAGTGATTGCGGCAACTTACCTTTTAAATTCCAAGCATTTAATGTCCTTGGCTAAGGCTGTTGAAACTGACGAAAAATCAAAGCAAAAGATTTTATTTACCACTGAGCAAATGATTGATGCTTTATCGCCATCCAATTTCATTGCTACTAATCCTGAAGTCTTAGAAAGCATTATTAGCACTCAAGGACAGTCAATCCAAAAAGGTATTGTTAACTTATTGGCGGATATGAAAAAGGGTAAGGTCTCTCAAACCGATGAGAGTGCTTTTGAGGTTGGTAAAAATATCGCTACTACCGAGGGACATGTCGTTTTTCGTAATGACTTATTTGAGCTGATTCAATACACACCGCTGACCAAGCAAGTATTTGAACGACCTTTTTTAATGGTGCCTCCTTGCATTAATAAATATTACATACTAGATTTACAGCCAGACAACTCAGTTGTGCGACATATGGTTAGTGAAGGGCACACTGTATTTTTAGTGTCTTGGAAAAATCCTGATGCATCAATGGCAAAAATCAGTTGGGATGATTATGTGGGTAAAGGCGTTATTAAGGCGATTGATGTTGTTAAAGAGATTGGCGATACCAAACAAATCAATATTCTTGGTTTTTGTGTTGGTGGAACACTAACCGCATCGGCTTTGGCAGTCCTGGCTGCTCGCAATGAACATCCTGCTGCAAGCCTTACTTTATTAACTACCTTACTTGATTTTACCAATACCGGCATCCTAGATGTCTTTATTGATGAAGGTATGGTCGAGATGCGTGAGAATTCGATTGGTGGAAAAGGTGGTAAGTTCGGCATGATGTCTGGACTTGATCTGGGTAATACCTTTTCCTTCTTGCGTCCAAATGATCTTGTGTGGAATTATGTTGTTGAAAATTACCTAAAGGGCAATTCTCCGCCACCATTTGACCTTCTCTACTGGAATGGCGATTCCACGAATTTACCTGGCGCAATGTACTGCTGGTACTTAAGACATACCTATTTACAAAATGATTTAGTTAAACCTGGTAAGGTCAGTATTTGCGGTGAAAAAATTGATCTTGGTAAAATTAAATGTCCAGCATATGTGTATGCCTCTCAGGAAGATCATATCGTCCCTTGGCAATCTGCTTATGAGTCAACACACTTACTAAAAGGTAAAAATCGTTTTGTCTTGGGAGCTTCAGGGCACATAGCAGGCGTTATTAATCCACCTGCAAAAAATAAACGCTATTACTTTGAGAATCATCAGATCTTACCCACGGCAGAAGAATGGCTAGAGGGTGCTAAACAAACCTCAGGGAGCTGGTGGCCAAACTATACAAAATGGCTTGAGCAATTTGGTGGTCAACAGAAGCCTGCGAGCAAAATATTTGGTAATGCTCAATATAAAAAGATGGAAGCTGCGCCTGGTATTTATGTAAAAGAAAAAGCAGATCTTGCAATAAAACAAACATAGTTATTAACGAAGATTTTTAAAAGGGGAAAGTAATGTCTCAAAAAGTTGCATATGTCACTGGTGGTATGGGTGGAATCGGTACTGCTATTTGCCAGCGCCTTGCCAAAGATGGTTTTAAAGTTATTGCTGGCTGTGGCCCTAATTCTCCACGTAAAGATCGCTGGATTGGCGAGCAAAAGGTGTTGGGTTATGACTTTATCGCCTCTGAAGGAAATGTATCCGATTGGGATAGTACCGTTGAAGCGTTTAATAAGGTAAAGGCTGAAGTTGGACGTGTAGACGTTTTAGTGAATAACGCCGGCATCACTCGTGACAGTGTTTTTCGCAAAATGACGCCAGATGCGTGGAAGGCAGTGATTGACACTAATCTGAATTCCTTATTTAACGTCACCAAACAAGTCATCGATGGAATGGTGGAGAACAATTGGGGTCGAATCATCAATATCTCTTCTGTAAACGGCCAAAAAGGTCAGTTTGGACAGGCTAACTATTCCACTGCTAAGGCAGGCTTGCATGGATTTACGATGGCCCTAGCCCAGGAAGTAGCGACAAAAGGCGTTACTGTGAATACAGTTTCCCCAGGCTACATCGGTACAGATATGGTTAAAGCTATCCGAGAGGATGTCCTAGAGAAAATCGTTTCTGGAATCCCAGTGAAGCGTTTGGGCACTCCAGATGAAATTGGCTCAATCTGCTGCTGGATCGCTTCTGAGGATGGTGCCTATGCAACAGGCGCTGATTTCTCCTTAAATGGCGGTATTCATACTGGCTAATACTGCATTTGCAGATATTAGAGTGATGCAACACGGCTTATTTACCTTTTGATCAAACTAGAGATAAACTATGCCGATGTTGCGTTGCAATACTAAGTAAGGAAAATGATGGCTACAAGAGCAAAGCGAGTAGGCGAAGAGCGACTCATAAAGAAATATCCTAACCGTCGTCTATATGACACCCAAACAAGTACGTACGTTACTTTGACGGATATCAAAGCCTTAGTAATGTCTAGTGAGGTCTTTAAGGTGGTTGATGCTAAGACTGAAGAGGATCTGACTCGCAATATTTTGCTCCAAATCATTTTGGAAGAAGAGGCCGGTGGATCGCCTGTTTTTTCCTCGCAAATGCTTTCTCAAATTATTCGTTTTTACGGAAACTCCATGCAAGGTTTGATGGGAAATTACTTAGAGAAAACAATGCAGTCTTTTGTGGACATCCATAATAAATTGGGCGATCAGACCAAAGGTCTTGGAGTAGGAAGTACTCCTGAGGCTTGGTCACAAATGCTCAATATACAAAATCCATTGATGCAAAATTTGATGGGTAGCTACATGGACCAAAGCAAAGACTTATTTCTAAAGATGCAAGAGCAAATGCAAGGTTCACACAATATGTTTGGTGGTTTTCCTTTTACACCCAAGCCTGATAAAACTGAAAAAGAATAGTTGTGGCTGCAAAAATTGGTTTTGTATCCTTGGGTTGCCCAAAGGCATTGGTCGATTCAGAGCTGATATTGACTCAGCTCAGCGCTGAAGGATATGAGACAGCTAAAGACTACTCTGGCGCCGACTTAGTTGTTGTCAATACTTGTGGTTTTATTGACTCCGCTGTTGAAGAAAGTCTTGCTGCAATAGGTGAGGCTCTTGCTGAAAATGGTAAGGTGATTGTGACGGGTTGTTTGGGCGCTCGTAAAAACCCAGATGGCAGCGACCTCATCCAAAGTATTCACCCTAAAGTACTTGCTGTTACAGGCCCTCATGCTACAGACGAGGTGATGCAGGCTATTCACTTGCATTTACCTAAGCCACATGACCCTTTTACTGATTTAGTGCCGCCCACTGGTATTAAGCTGACACCAAAACACTACGCCTATCTGAAAATTTCAGAGGGCTGCAATCATCGCTGCACTTTCTGCATCATTCCAAGTATGCGCGGAGATCTAGTCTCCAGGCCAATTGGCGAAGTTTTGCTAGAAGCCACCCGCCTTTTTGAATCTGGCGTAAAAGAACTCTTAGTAGTCTCCCAAGATACCAGCGCCTATGGAGTTGATATTCAATATCGCACTGGTTTTTGGGATGGCAAGCCAGTTAAAACCAGAATGTTTGATTTAGTGAATGCATTAAATCAAATAGCTCGTGAGCATCAGGCTTGGGTAAGGCTTCATTATGTATATCCATATCCTCATGTAGATGACATCTTGCCGTTGATGGCTGAATTTTCAGAGCATGGTTATGGCGTCTTACCTTACCTTGATATACCACTGCAGCACGCGCATCCTGATGTTCTTAAACGAATGAAGCGTCCAGCTAGTGGTGAAAAGAATTTAGAGCGCATTTTGGCATGGCGAGCAGCATGTCCAGACTTAGTAATTCGCAGTACCTTTATTGCGGGCTTTCCTGGTGAAACAGAGTCAGAGTTTGGGTACTTGTTGGATTTTTTAGATGAAGCTCAAATTGATAGAGCGGGATGCTTTGCCTACTCACCCGTAGACGGTGCATTAGCCAATCAATTAGACAATCCTATTCCTGAGCAAATTCGTGAGGAGCGTAGAGCTCAATTTATGGCTAAGGCAGAACAAATTTCTATTAAGCGCCTCGCTAAAAAAGTTGGTAAACGTATCCAAGTATTAATTGATCGAGTAGATGATTCAGGTGGAATTGGCCGCTCTATAGGAGATGCCCCAGAAATTGATGGCTTGGTGAGGGTATTACCACCCAGTAAACCTTCCAAGCGATATAGGGCCGGAGAAATCATTCGGGCAACAGTAATTAGCTCCCAAGGGCATGACCTAATAGTCGAAACTTGAGGATTGCTATTTAATGACTTTTTGATGTGTTTAAAATGTGTAATAAAGCCTAATCTTAGGCTCAGCTAAGGGGATTGATATGAGTCGTGATGTCGTTGTATTAAGTGCAGTTCGTTCCGCAATTGGTACCTTTAATGGTTCCCTCAGTAGTTTTGAACCATCAGAACTTGGCGGGATCGTCATGAAAGAGGCGGTTGCTCGCTCTGGTGTAGATCCAGCATTAATCAATTACATCACGGTTGGCAATACCATTCCAACTGATAGCCGTTATGCCTATGTGGCACGGGTAGCATCTATTCAGGCAGGTTTGCCAATGGAATCTGTGGCGATGTCTTTAAATCGTCTCTGTAGCTCAGGCCTCCAGGCAATTGTTACTACAGCCCAACAAATTATGTTGGGTGATTGTGATTACGGTATTGGTGGCGGTGTTGAAGTGATGTCTCGCGGTATGTATGGCTCCCCAGCAATGCGAAGTGGAGCGCGCATGGGTGATACCAAAATGCTTGACTTGATGGTTGCTGTTTTAACAGATCCTTTCGGCGTTGGCCATATGGGAGTCACTGCTGAAAATCTGGTAGAAAAATGGAAATTAACTCGTGAAGAGCAAGATGCATTTGCTGTGGAATCGCACCGCCGGGCTGCACATGCAATTAAAGAGGGTCGCTTTAAATCCCAAATTGTGCCGATTACTATTAAATCCCGTAAAGGTGATGTCGTATTCGATACTGATGAGCATTGCAAGCCAGAGACCACGATGGAAACCCTTGGCAAGATGAAAGCAGTTTTCAAAAAAGAGGGTGGTAGCGTGACAGCAGGAAATGCATCGGGTATTAACGATGGCGCTGCATTCTTTGTGCTTGCAGATGCAGAGACAGCTATAAAAGCTGGTCATAAGCCAATTGCTCGCTTAGTGTCTTATGCAGTTGCTGGCGTTCCTAATCAAATCATGGGGGAAGGCCCCATTCCAGCAACTAAGCTTGCCCTTGAGCGCGCCGGCCTCAAGCTGGATCAAATGGATGTCATTGAATCAAATGAAGCTTTTGCAGCACAAGCTCTTGCAGTAACTAAGGGGCTAGGATTAGATCCTGCGAAAACAAACGTCAATGGTGGTGCTATAGCATTGGGTCACCCTATTGGGTGTTCAGGTGCAGCTATCGCTACCAAAGCAATCCACGAGTTGCAACGTGTTCAAGGAAAGTACGCCTTAGTAACAATGTGCATTGGTGGTGGCCAAGGCATTGCCACTATATTTGAGCGTATGTAAACCAAATTACGCTGATTATTGAGAGCAGCACCTTAAGTCATTAGTAGTAAAGCAGCATCTAAGCCGACATGGTCAAAAGCCACGTCGGCTTTTTCTTTGACAACAGGTTTTGATCTGTAAGCAATGCTGATGCCCGAACCATTCATCATGATGAGATCATTAGCACCATCACCTATGGCGATGGAATTGATCTTAGTACAACCCAGTTCATTACAGGCCTCGTCTAAATAGGCCGCTTTGGCTAAACCATCCACAATCTCACCTAGGACCTGACCAGTCAGTTTGCCGTCGATGATTTCTAAAGTATTTGCTTGGGTTTGTTTAATTCCAAACTGCTGGCCTAGCCTTTCCGTAAAGAAAGTAAAACCCCCAGAAACCAGCAATGTATGAACAGCACGTTCATGCGCACCGGCTAAGAGCTCTGCCGCTCCAGGATTTGGTCGTAATCTTTCACGGTAAACAGCTTCTAAGCAATCTACAGATATACCTTCCAATAAAGCAACTCGCCTTCGCAAGCTTTCTTTAAAGTCTTTGATCTCACCGCGCATAGTTGCTTCTGTAATTTGGGCTACAGCTGCTTTTTTCCCTACGAAATCAGCGATTTCATCTATACATTCAATATTAATTAATGTCGAGTCCATATCCATTGCCAAAATACGAATTGAATGAGATGAATATTCGGGCTTTAGAAAACATAAGTCGGTATTGAATTGACTGGCAATAGAGCGGAGTATTTCTCGCTGTTGTGTATCTAGTAGTTGATTGCAAGACCACCGCTCTGAATGATAGCTACCATTAAATACTTGGCCATCTTCAGTATGTAAATTTGTAGCAAATACAAGAGCTTTTTCCTTTAGCTCAAAAATCAATTTTTGGGAAATTGGTTCACGGGAAATGGCGATCAGTTCTTGAAAGGGCATAGTATCAATATTAATGGTGATTCATTAATCAATCTGAACAGTATTGAGCATGGCTGATTCATTAAGGCGACGTAAAACCAATCTAATAGCATCCAATCGTTGTTCGAGCTTATCAAATTCACGATCTTTTTGAGGAAGTATCTTTAATTTGTCCTGCCCATTTAGCAAAATATGCTTTGAGCTCTGAATTAGCTGAATAATCTTCATGGGATCAATCGGTGGATTTGGTATGAATTGAATCTGAATGGAGGCGGGGAAGGCATCAATCTTTTTGATGCCAAAGCCTGTCATTTCTAAACGTAGGCGGTGGGTTTCATAGAATGATTTAGCTTGATCTGGTAGGTCCCCAAAGCGATCAACTAGCTCTTCTCGTAAGCCCATTAGCTCTGAAAAGTCATGCGTTCCTGCAAAGCGTTTATACAGGGAGAGACGCTCATGCACATCAGGACAGTAATCACTAGGAAGAAGGGCAGGTACGCCCAGATTAACATCTGTGGTAGCTTGGAGGGGTGCTAGAAGATCAGGCTCTTTACCGCTGCGCAAGGACTTCACGGCTCGGTTCAGCATCTCGGTATACAACTGATAACCAATTTCATGAATTTCGCCTGATTGCTTGTCACCTAGGACTTCGCCAGCACCGCGGATCTCAAGGTCATGCATTGCCAGATAGAATCCCGAACCTAATTCCTCCATTGCCTGAATAGCGTTCAGGCGTAATTGAGCCTGTTTGCTCAGAGCCTCAGGGTCTGGAACTAAAAGGTAGGCATAGGCTTGATGATGGGAGCGACCAACACGACCCCTTAATTGATGTAATTGGGCTAAGCCAAATTTATCAGCACGATGCATGATGATGGTATTGGCAGTAGGAACATCAATGCCGGTCTCAATAATGGTGGTGCACAACAAAATATTAGTGCGCTGTGTCACAAATTCGCGCATCACTGATTCCAACTCGCGTTCCTGCATTTGACCATGAGCAACGCTAATACTTGCCTCTGGAATTAGCGTTTGTAATGCCTGTTTACGATTTTGAATGGTTTCCACTTCATTATGTAAAAAGTAAACCTGTCCGCCACGTTTAATTTCACGCAGTACCGCTTCTCTGATGATGCTGTCACCTTCACGACGCACAAAAGTTTTAATTGCAAGTCGTTTCTGTGGAGCGGTGGCAATGATAGAGAATTCTCTTAGGCCTTCCATAGCCATACCCAGGGTTCTTGGAATTGGCGTTGCAGTTAAGGTCAAAATATCCACTTCTGCCCGCAGTGCTTTGAGGGCATCCTTTTGTCTGACTCCAAAGCGATGCTCTTCGTCAACAATGACTAAACCTAAATTGGCAAATTTAGTCTCTTTTGAAAGTAATTTATGAGTGCCAATGATGATGTCAGCCTCGCCTTTAGTAATAGCTTCTAATGCAGCATTAATTTCCTTGCTTGTTTTAAAGCGTGAAAGCTCAACGATGCGCACAGGCCAATCTGCAAAACGATCCTTCCAAGTAGCTACGTGTTGTTCAGCCAATAAGGTGGTCGGTGCCAGTATGGCAACTTGCTTGCCACCCATAACTGCTACAAAGCTAGCCCGTAAGGCCACTTCAGTTTTGCCAAAGCCAACATCCCCACATACCAGGCGGTCCATTGGACTACCACTAGTCATATCACCAATGACCGCAGCAATTGCATTGGCTTGATCCGGAGTCTCTTCAAAGCCGAAACTTTCAGAAAATGCAGCGTAATCATGAGCGGAAAATTCAAAGGCATGACCTTTTCGAATGGCTCTGGCAGCATACAAACTCAGTAGTTCGGCGGCAGTATCCCGGATTTGTTGTGCAGCCTTGCGCTTGGCTTTATCCCATTGCCCCGAACCTAGTTGATGTAAAGGCGCTGAATCTGGGTCAGAACCGGCATAACGTGTAACCATTTGTAATTGTTGAACAGGAACATATAGAGTCGCTTGCCCTGCATATTGGAGATGCAAAAATTCTTCAAAAATGGGTTCATCTTTAGGGGCTGCTATGTTGAGTAATACTAGACCCTGATAGCGGCCTATCCCATGTTCTGCATGAACTACAGGATCACCGATTTTTAGCTCTGATAAATCTTTAAAAAGCATATCTGGATCAACTTGCTCAGATCCTTTACTTTTACGCCTTTGTCTTGCGGTAGTAGTAAATAATTCTGCTTCTGTTAAAACAATTAAATGTTGTTCAGGCCATGAGAATCCATTGAACAGCGGACCAATGACTAGTCCGAAGGAACTATTACTCTTAATAAAGTCCGCAATGCCTTCATAGCTCTCAGGCTTTAGGGGGTATATAGCATTTCCGTTTGGCCCTGAAACTAAATTACTTTCTTCTAATAGTTGACGAATTGACTCCTTTCGTCCGGCGCTATCTGCACAAATGAGTAGGCGCACATTTTCCGATGACACTAAAGCTCTGAGTTTTGCAAGCGGATCTGCGTCACGTCGATGAACTGCAATATCTGGTACTGGCAAGAACTGAGCTTGATCTGTTGATTGATGTTCAAGAGTAATTCGTGCATGGGGCTTTGAAGATGCAAAAAATTCGTCTACATCTAAAAATAGTTCCTTAGGGGGTAGTATGGGTCGATCAAGATCATGCTTTAGAAATTCATAACGAGTTTGCGTATCTTTCCAAAAACTGCGAATTGTTTCTTCTATATCACCGGTATTCCATATCCATACTGGATCACCGGAGCGAGGAAAGTAATCAAATACATTTGAATGCTCTTCAAAAAACATCGGCAGATAAGATTCAATTCCTGCGCTCGGGATTCCCAAATTAGCATCTTTATATATTGAGCAGCGAGTAGGGTCTCCTTCAAAGACCTCGCGCCATTTGCTTCTAAAGGCTGTCCGTGAAGCTTCATCAAACGGAAATTCATGTCCGGGCAGCAACCGAACTTCCTTGACTGGATAGAGACTGCGTTGGGTATCTGGGTCAAATGCTCGAATTTGCTCAATCTCATCTCCAAATAAATCCAATCGATAAGGAAGACTTGAGCCCATCGGATATAAGTCGATTAATCCACCGCGAATACTATATTCTCCAGGACGCATGACTGCACTAACTGGGTCATAACCAGCTTGTTGAAGCTGTAGTTTTAATGAAGCCTCATTCAGTTTGTCACCTTGCTTAAAGAAAAAGGTATGGCCAGATATAAAATGAGGTGGGCCCAGTCTTTGTAAAGCGGTAGTTACTGGAACTAAAACAATATCGCAACTTCCATTCAATAACTCATAGAGGGTCGCTAAACGCTCTGAGACTAAATCCTGGTGTGGTGAAAAATGATCGTAAGGCAGAATTTCCCAGTCAGGCAAAAGCCGAGTTTTCAATTGGGGGGCAAAAGCAGGTATTTCCTCAAGTAATCGTTGCGCTTCTTGAGCTTGAGCGCAAAAAATGACCATCACAGAAAATTGACTTCGGTACCGAAGGGCGGATTGAGCAATCAGGGCTGAATCTGCTGACCCAATGAGGCCAGAAAAGGTAAAGCGCTGCCCAGCCCGTGGAGCGGGTATGGGGGGTGCTAGATTTAATCCATCAGACATCTTCGCTCATTATAGAATCAGGTATGAGCTCTGCAAATCAATCAAACAGAAAATGTCATGCGCTAATCCCTACGGCGGGATCAGGGCTACGCCTTGGGGGAGAGCTACCAAAGCAATTTCAGCAATTAGCTGGTCAGCCCATGCTGGCATACGCTGTTGAGGCATTTATGCAGTGTTCCAATATTGCATCAATTTGGGTTGGGGTCAGTCCAGTATTTATTGATCATCCGATCTTAAAAAGCTTTACTAGTCGGAGTAAACCGATTCAATTTCTGCCTTCAGGCGGAGCTACCCGTCAAGAAACTGTCCGCAATACATTGGCGGCCATGCTTGAGTCAGGTATTAGTGGAAATGAATGGGTGTTGGTGCATGATGCAGCTAGGCCTGGCATCACCCCAGATTTAATTGAAAAGTTGATTGCTGCAGTAGGAGTAAGTAGCAAAGGTGGTCTCCTGGCAATCCCTTTAGCTGACACTTTAAAGCAGGCTGATTTCGATTCTGTGATTGCAGGCAATATTCCACATTCAGAAAAGACCATTCCGCGTCAGCATTTATGGCAAGCTCAGACCCCACAGATGTTTGCTATCAATGATTTGTATGAGGCCCTAGTCAATGGCATTCGACTTGAAGCTGATATTACGGATGAAGCGAGCGCAATGGAGTTAGCAGGTTTTCAGCCCTTATTAATAGAAGGTGTAACCCGCAATTTCAAAGTAACCCATCCTGCAGATTGGGATCTAATGCAATTACTACTCCAGTCAACCAAATAATGATGATGATCACAATATGACTCAAGGCGCTCAACATATTCCACAGTTTCGTATTGGTCAAGGTTATGACGTACACGCTCTAGTAGAGGGCCGTAAACTGATTTTAGGCGGTGTACATATTCCTTATGAAAAAGGATTGTTAGGGCACTCAGATGCAGATGTATTGCTGCATGCTTTCACTGATGCTTTACTTGGTGCAGCAGGTTTAAACGACATTGGTCAATTATTTCCAGATACTGATTCACAATTTAAAGATATGGATAGCAGAATCTTGCTTCGGGCCGCTTTGCAGAAGGTCCAAGCAGCGGGTTTTCACATTGGAAACGTGGATGCCACGATTATTTGCCAAAAGCCTAAATTAGCGGAATTTTTGCCTGAAATGGTCCGTAATATTGCAGGCGATTTAGGTGTAACCCCAAGCCACGTCAATCTCAAAGCCAAGACTAATGAATTGCTTGGCCATTTAGGCAGAGGAGAGGGCATTGCAGTCCATGCCGTAGCCTTACTCTATAAAGCCTAATA
Source organism: Polynucleobacter sp. (assembly GCA_044377685.1). GTDB lineage: Bacteria > Pseudomonadota > Gammaproteobacteria > Burkholderiales > Burkholderiaceae > Polynucleobacter. Next base: position 32,894 of record JBILYO010000001.1, read on the forward strand.
GCCGATCAAACCTGACTTTTTATCTATATTTGGCCTAGCCCGTAGCCCACAAGATCCTCTAAACCCCCAAGCAATGTAGAATTACGGTCTTTAGAGTGAAGTTTAGGCTTGGCAGTGTTTGCGGATATTCGCGAGGATGGCGAAATTGGTAGACGCACCAGGTTTAGGTCCTGACGCCAGAAATGGTGTGGGGGTTCGAGTCCCCCTCCTCGCACCAAATGATTACTACTTGGCCTGGACTTCACATAACCTGATCTTCAATTAAGAGACGAGAATGGCTGTGCAAATAGAAAACTTAGGTTCCTTGGAACGCAAAATGACATTAGAGTTCGCTCGCGCCGATTTGGTAAAAGCACGTGAAATTCGCTTATCAAAAATGGGTAAGACCATGAAAATGGCGGGCTTTCGCCCTGGTAAAGTTCCCAAGAATCTAGTTGAAAAACAGCATGGCATGCAAGTTGATTTTGAACTTCAATTTGATAAAGCCGCAGAGCTCTTTTATGAAGAGAGCAAAAAAGAAGGATTAGCGCTCGCTGGTCAACCTCGTCTTGAACCTAAAAGTGAGCTTAATGCTGACAAGGTGATATTTGATGCTTTCTTTGAAGTATTGCCAGAGGTGAAGATTGGCGATTTTTCAAAGGTAGAAGTCAGTAAATACACTACAGAAATTGGCGATGCTGAAATAGATCGCGCTATCGATGTCTTGCGCAAACAGCAAGTACATTACCATCCACGCGGCCAAGCCGGTGACCATGGCGATGGTGGCGCTAATACTGCAGCTCAAGCTGGCGATCAGGTGGTCATTGACTTTGTTGGCAAAATTGATGGTGTTGAGTTTGCGGGTGGTAAGGCTGAAAATTTCGAGTATGTCTTGGGTGAAGGTCGGATGCTTCCAGAATTTGAGTCAGCAACCCTGGGCTTAAAAGCAGGCGACAGCAAATCATTTTCATTGAGTTTTCCTGCTGATTACCACGGCAAAGATGTTGCTGGGAAAACAGCTGAGTTCACGATCTCTATTAAGTCAGTAAATTGGCCCCATATGCCAGTCGTTGATGATGCATTCGCTTTATCGATGGGGGTAAATGATGGTGGTGTTACTAAGATGCGTGCAGAAGTAAAAGAAAATCTTGTTCGTGAAGTGAATAGACGTATCACTTCATTATTGAAAAGTGAAGTGATGGACAAGCTTAATTTCTTATGTGAGTTAGATGTTCCGAGATCTTTAGTCACTTTAGAGCAAGAGCGTTTAGTAGAGGGCGCTCGCCAGGATCTCATGCAACGTGGTGTTCCGAATGCTAAAGATGCCCCAATTCCAGTAGAAATATTTGCAGATCAAGCCCTAAAGCGTGTTCGTTTAGGTCTCATTTTGAGTGAATTGGTCAAAAAGCAAAACTTATCTGCTACTGCAGATCAGATTAAAGCTGAAATTGATGAACAAGCGGCTACCTATGAAGATCCTAAAGAGGTTGTTCGTTGGTTCTATAGCAATCCAAGCCGCCTTAAGGATGTCGAAAACCTAGTTCTTGAAGACAATGTGATTAAGTATTTCACATCGCTTGCTAAAGTTACCGATAAAGCCGTAAGCTTTGAAGAATTAAGCAAACTTAACTAATTTCATTTAGTTGTCATCCATTACTCTTAAAGGGCTTTCACCATGAATCATTTTCAATCTGAAAATTTAGAACCTCAGGGTTTAGGTTTGGTTCCGATGGTGATTGAAACCTCTGGAAGAGGAGAGCGCGCTTATGATATTTACTCTCGCTTATTAAGAGAACGAGTTGTTTTCTTGGTTGGTGAAGTAAATGATCAGACGGCTAACCTAGTGATCGCGCAGTTGCTATTCCTTGAGAGCGAAAATCCGGATAAAGAAATTTCTTTGTACATTAACTCTCCTGGTGGATCAGTATCTGCTGGCCTAGCAATTTATGACACCATGCAATTTATTAAGCCTCACGTTAGCACCTTGTGTATGGGTATGGCTGCCAGCATGGGTGCATTTTTATTATGCGCAGGTGAGAAAGGCAAGCGTTACGCACTTCCTAATTCACGTGTCATGATTCATCAACCTCTGGGTGGTGCAAGAGGTCAAGCTTCCGATATTGAAATTCAAGCACGAGAAATCCTCTATCTGCGGGAAAGATTAAATCAGATCTTGGCTGATCGTACAGGTCAAACAATTGATACGATTGCAAAAGATACAGATCGTGATAATTTCATGTCAGCTGAGCAAGCCCGTGAATACGGCCTGATCGATAAAGTTATCGATAAGCGCCCTTAATTCTCATCAGAAACTTAGGCAAAACACTTGAGCGATACCAACTCTACTAGTACGACAGAAAAAGTGTTGTATTGCTCCTTCTGTGGAAAAAGCCAACACGAGGTCAAGAAGTTAATTGCAGGCCCCTCTGTGTTTATCTGCGATGAATGTATTGATTTATGTACCGATATCATCCAAGAGGAAATCGCCAAGCTTCCTAAAGAATCGGGTACTGACGCTTTACCAACGCCACATCAGATTCGTGAAAACCTAGACCAGTATGTGATTGGTCAAGACCATGCCAAGAAGACTTTGGCTGTTGCGGTATATAACCACTATAAGCGTTTGCAATATCTACCTAAGCCCAAAAAGGAAAAGTTAGATAAAGACGGCAAGCCAGTGGAGAGCGGCGATAAAAAAGAAACGAAATTACCTGCTAAAGCAATGGTAGATGGTGTTGAGCTAGCTAAAAGTAATATTTTATTGATTGGACCTACTGGTTCAGGAAAAACATTGCTAGCGCAAACCTTGGCACGCATGCTTGATGTGCCTTTTGTTATGGCTGACGCCACTACGCTAACTGAAGCAGGTTATGTTGGTGAGGATGTTGAAAATATTATCCAAAAGCTCTTACAGGCTTGCGACTATAGCGTTGAAAAAGCACAGCGCGGCATAGTGTATATCGATGAGATCGATAAAATTTCTCGTAAATCCGATAATCCATCAATTACCCGAGATGTATCGGGTGAAGGCGTACAACAGGCTTTGCTAAAGCTTGTAGAGGGTACGATGGCTTCTGTACCTCCGCAAGGCGGACGCAAGCACCCCAATCAAGATTTCTTGCAAGTTGATACCACCAACATTCTATTTATTTGCGGTGGTGCATTTGATGGTCTTGAGAAAGTGATTCAACAACGCACTGCAAAAACGGGCATTGGATTTAATGCTGCTGTACCCGGTAAAGACGATCGTGGCATCAGCGACCTTTTGATAGAAGTTGAACCAGAAGATCTCATTAAGTTTGGCTTGATCCCAGAATTAATTGGTCGTTTACCTGTAGTGGCAACATTGGTCCAATTAGATGAGTCAGCCCTGATTCAGATTCTGACTGAACCCAAAAATGCCTTAGTGAAGCAATACCAGGCACTTCTCACAATGGAGGGCTCTGAGCTTGAAGTTCGTCTTGAAGCCCTGTCTGCAATTGCCAAAAAAGCGATAGCTCGCAAAACCGGTGCTCGCGGTCTACGTTCTATTCTTGAAGGCTCTTTAATGGATGTGATGTACGATTTGCCCTCTTTGAAGAATGTTCAGAAGGTGGTGATCGATGAATCTAGCATTGCTGAGGGTGGCAAGCCCCTGTTGGTCTACAAGCAAGATCTAGAACAGTCAGATTTGAGCAAAAAAGCCTAATAAATCAGGGTTTTCTCCGTTTTATTGCTACTTTTAACTCTTTTTTGTACTTTTTTCCCTTGAATTTTTCAAAGTGCCACCCATATAGGTAGTATGCTACTTAAGAATAATGTCTCTATTTAGTAGCTATTGAATCTAATAGCACTAGAGAAAGACGCTTGAGAATAGATTACTTTGGAGGATTTGCCTTATGCCCGGCCACTTATTACTACCCTCTGAACCAATTCAACTACCTTTGCTCCCATTAAGGGATGTAGTTGTTTTTCCCCATATGGTGATTCCCCTCTTCGTAGGGAGACCAAAATCCATTAAAGCCCTAGAGGCAGCAATGGAAACTGGCAAAAATGTCCTGTTGGTAGCCCAGAAAGCTGCAGCGAAAGATGAGCCTGTGATTGAGGATCTCTACGAAGTAGGCTGTATCGCCAATATTTTGCAGATGCTTAAATTGCCAGATGGTACTGTGAAGGTTCTGGTTGAGGGCGTGCAACGTGCTGAAGTTAGTCAAGTTGAGGATAGTATGGGCTACTTCAACTGCGAAGCGACTCCCACAGCTATGGATGGGATTGATGCACACGAGACCGAAGCACTTCGTCGCGCCATCATGGCTCAGTTTGATCAGTATGTAAAGCTGAATAAAAAAGTTCCCCAAGAGATACTATCCTCCTTGGGTGGCATCGATGATCCTAGTCGTCTAGCCGATACCATTTGCGCACATCTGCCTGTCAAGCTTGAGCAAAAGCAACGTCTTCTAGAAATGGTGGATGTAGTGCAGCGTTTAGAAAGCCTACTAGCAGATCTAGAGAGTGAAATCGATATCCTGCAAGTAGAAAAGCGTATTCGTGGCCGTGTTAAACGCCAGATGGAAAAGAGTCAACGCGAGTACTACCTCAATGAACAAGTGAAGGCTATTCAGAAAGAACTAGGAGAGGGTGAAGAGGGTGCTGACCTAGAGGAATTAGAAAAACGCATCAAAGCTGCCCGTATGCCTAAAGAGGCAAACAAGAAAGCCGAGTCTGAGCTCAAAAAGCTAAAGTTAATGTCACCCATGTCTGCTGAGGCAACCGTGATTCGTAACTTCATTGATACTTTAGTGAATCTTCCTTGGAAGAAAAAAACAAAAATTAACAATGACCTCACTAATGCTGAAATGGTGTTGGATGAAGATCACTACGGATTAGATAAAGTAAAAGAACGCATTTTGGAATACCTTGCAGTTCAACAAAGAGTTGATCGCGTTAAGGCGCCGATACTTTGTTTAGTGGGCCCTCCCGGAGTTGGTAAAACCTCCTTAGGTCAATCTATAGCGCGCGCTACCAATCGCAAGTTCGTTCGTATGGCCTTAGGTGGCGTTCGTGATGAGTCTGAGATTCGTGGACATCGTCGGACTTATATTGGCTCTATGCCTGGTAAGATTTTATCTAGCTTGACCAAGGTTGGTGTACGCAATCCACTGTTTCTATTGGATGAAGTGGATAAGATGGGGATGGACTTTCGGGGTGATCCAGCAAGTGCATTACTTGAGGTTTTAGATCCGGAGCAAAATCACACCTTCCAAGATCATTATGTTGAAGTTGATTTTGATCTTTCCGATGTCATGTTTGTGGCAACATCAAATTCATTAAACATCCCTGGACCACTACTTGATCGTTTGGAGATTATTCGTCTAGCTGGATACACGGAGGATGAAAAGACAAGTATTGCAGTAAATTACCTTATTCCCAAGCAAATTAAAAACAATGGTTTGAAAAAGGATGAGCTGAAAATTGAAGAAAGCGCAGTTCGAAATATAATCCGTTACTACACGCGAGAAGCAGGAGTCCGTTCACTAGAGCGTGAAATCAGTAAAATCTGCCGGAAGGTAGTGAAGCTATTACTCCTCAAGAAAGAAGCTGCACCAATCATAGTCAATGCTGATAATTTAGAAAAATTTCTCTCTGTTCGCATGTATGACTTTGGACTAGCTGCCAAGGAGAATCAAGTTGGTCAAGTAACGGGACTTGCTTGGACAGAAGTTGGTGGCGATCTTTTAACGATTGAAGCTGCTACGATGCCAGGAAAAGGTGTGATTACTCGAACTGGCTCGATTGGTGATGTGATGAAAGAGTCGGTTGAGGCCGCTCGGACTGTAGTTCGATCTAGAGCAAGACGTCTTGGAATTTCGGATGAATCCTTTGAAAAGAAAGATATTCATATTCACTTCCCTGATGGTGCAACTCCCAAGGATGGTCCATCAGCAGGTATTGCCATAACAACTGCGCTTGTTTCGGTCTTTACTGGGATACCCATTCGCTCAGATGTAGCGATGACCGGGGAAATTACTTTACGTGGCGAAGTATTGCCCATCGGCGGTCTAAAAGAAAAACTTCTGGCTGCACATCGAGGTGGCATTAAATTGGCCTTAATTCCTGAAGAAAATGTCAAAGATTTAATTGATATTCCTGATAACGTGAAGAACGCAATAGAAATCATTCCGGTACGCTGGATCGACAAAGTGTTAGAGCTTTCATTGGAGCGTATGCCTGAGGCTTTGGCTGACCCAAGCCCTGAAGAATTGGCTAAAAAGGCTGCTGAGGCAAGTAAAGCTAGCGAGAAGATTTCCTCAGGAGATGTTCTGAAGCACTAATTGAGTATGGGTTTAACATCTTGCTTCCTTGTATTCCGAGGGAAATTGATGGGAAACCTCTCTCTTTAGTTCGGGTAGGTTACAATTTGGGCTGTATTAAATTGGGGCGCTTAGCTCAGATGGTAGAGCGTCTGCCTTACACGCAGAATGTCGGCGGTTCGATCCCGTCAGCGCCCACCAAATTTCTAGTTTTATCTTGCCTTTTCTAAGGCATCCCAACCATGATCCTCTTGTGCCTAGTAAACTAGCGTTATTCATTATTTTGACTAGCGAACCACTACATGTTTGATACTATCCGCAGGCACCAAAGATTAATGCAGTTTGCACTAATGCTGGTCATCGTTCCCTCTTTTGCTTTTTTCGGAATTTCTAGTTACTCAGGATTCTTGGATAAAGAAACTGACTTGGTGAAGGTTAATGGGAAGCCAATTACCGCACAAGAAGTAGAGGTGAGCGCTAAACGCCAAGCTGAACGTGCTGGTGGTAACCTTCAAATTTCCCAAAGTTTGCAATTTCGTCAGGCAGTATTGAGTGAGCTTTTGCAACAAAGAATCTTAGGTTTCGCTGTCACGGATTTACGGATTCAAGTTGGTAAAGAGACCTTAATTAAAAGTCTTCAAAATATTCCCCAAATCAAAGCTCTCTATAAACCTGATGGAAGTTTTGATGATGCACGATTCAAGCAGCTCTTAACGAATAATGGTCTCAATGAAGAGCAGTTCTATGAGAGTCAGGCTTTTGATTTAAAGATTAATCAACTTTTAAATTCGGTTGCAAGAACGGAGTTGCCCTCCTCAAAAATATCTGGAATTATTTCTACGCTTTATGAAACAGAGCGTCAGGTTCAAGCCTTACAGTTCGATGCGAAGGATTTCTTATCTAAGGTAAGTCCTAGTCAAGAGGAGTTGCAATCTTTTTATGAGGCTAATGCAAAGCTCTTTGTCACCCCAGAATTGATAGACGTTGAATACATTGTTTTAAAAGCAGATCCCAAGGAAGATGCTAAAGCTTTTAGTGAAAAGGCTGATCAGTTTGCCAATCTGACATATGATCAGTCAGATAGTCTGAAGCCAACAGCAGATAAATTGAGATTAAGTATTCAGAGTCAAAAGGGATTAACAAGAGGCGGTATTAGTTCCTCAACTAAAGACCATCCACTTGCTAGCTCAAAAGTTGTGCAATCTCTATTCGCTGACGAAGCTCTTAAGAATAAGCGTAATATCGAAGCAGTCCAGATTTCTCCAGGCGTTTTTGTGTCTGCTAGGGTAGTAACGTTTCATCCTGCACAAACACTTCCCTATAAAGATGTTGCTACAGAAGTCAAACGTCAAGTTACCCAACGCTCTGCTGAAAAGCTTGCTATCACAGCCGCTTCAGAGCGTTTTGCAACGCTACAAAAAGACCCAAAGATCAGCACTGGTTTTGCTAGCCCTATTTGGGTATCACGCAATAAACCATCTAATCTATTAGGGCCTGCCTTAGATGATGTGATGTCTATTAATCCTGATAAATTGCCCGCAGTCGTTTCAGTATCTAATCCTGGTGTTGGAACTACCTTATATCGGATTGATCAAGTCCGTCAGCCGCCCAGTGGTGATGCCAGAGTATATAAAGCACAGGCAGCACAGATACAGTCACTTGCAGCCCAATCAGAGTTTGCGGGATTCATGTCCTATTGGCGTGAGTCTGCTAATGTGAAGATCATTAATCCTCTTAAACCAGCCAATACAGGCACCGGCAGTTAACTGAAATGGATTCACTTACTCTTTAGTAAGTTCTGGTAAGGGCCCATGGCATCCCAGACATTCCTGAACAAGAATGTCTGTGCCTTTTCATTAGGATGAATATTGTCTGCTTGAAAGTATTCTTTTTGAGAGGCAACATCTTTTAAAAAGAATGGCAATAATTCAATACCTTCTTGATTTGTTAGTTTCGGATACATTGTTTTAAATCGATTTGTATAGTCTTGCCCATAATTGGGTGGTATTTGAATACCAAAAAGCAATACCTTTGCTCCGGATTGCTTACTCATCTGAATCATCTTGCGAAGATTTTTTTCAGTTTGATCGATCGATAACCCTCGTAATGCATCATTAACACCTAGCTCAAGAAATACAATCCCAGGCTTTTTTTGCTTCAATAGTGTAGGTAGTCGTGTCAGACCCCCTGAGCTGGTTTCACCACTAATGCTCGCATTAAAGATAGTCCATGGGCTCCCTTGCTTTTGTAATTGATCTTCTAAAAGCTTTACCCAGCCTGTTCCGCGTAATAATCCATACTCAGCAGAGAGGCTATCTCCCATCACCAAAATAGTTGAATTTGTCTGGGCCAATGTAACAATCGGCATAAACAGGCAAAATAGAGCCAGTTTAATAAATCCTCTTCCAAAAACACGGCAGTAATATTGTTGATTCATTATTTAAGAGATAGATAGTATCGGCGTTTATGAGTAATTTAGTCAAAGTTCTAAGTGCAAACCATCTGGGCAAGCAGGTAATCTCTAGCGATGGCGTACTGGCCATTTTGCACGACATTTGTTTTGATCTCTATCAAGGTGAAAGTGTTGCGATTACAGGTAGCTCAGGGTCAGGCAAAAGTACTTTATTAAGCCTTTTGGCGGGCCTAGATACCCCTACAGCCGGAAATGTTGTAATGATGGGGCAAGATCTCAATCAATTGAATGAGGATGGTCGTGCTAGCTTAAGGGCTTCCCATGTAGGCTTTGTATTTCAATCATTCCAATTACTGCCCCACTTAAATGCTTTGGAAAATGTCATGCTTCCCGCTGAACTTAAGGGAGATTTAGAAGCTAAAGATAAAGCTACACTCTGGCTTAACAAAGTGGGACTTAAAGATCGTTTGAAGCATTTTCCAAAGACCTTATCTGGCGGGGAGCAGCAACGTGTTGCTTTAGCTCGTGCCTTTATAAATCAACCCGCTATTCTCTTTGCAGATGAGCCAACTGGTAGTTTAGATGAGGCAAGCGGCAACAGGGTCATTGACCTACTTTTTGACCTAAATCAGGCCAATCATTCAACCCTCATTCTAGTGACCCATGACCCAGCCCTAGCCAGTAGGTGTCAGCGCCAATTACAGCTCCAGGGTGGGAAATTACTGTAGGCAAAACCTTATAATCCAGGGATGGCTTTTTTCCTCTTTTTACCTGGCGCAGATGCGCTATCCCAGTTTCGTCAACAACGACTTTTAGGCTCCTTAGTTCAGCAGGGTGTGAATCTGGAGTCTATTGAGGCTCAATATCTTCACTTTATATGGTCAGATAAAGAACTTACTCCACAACAAGAGGGGGTGCTGAATAGCTTGCTGACCTATGGACAAAAATTTGTCTCTAAGCTGCAAGTAGATAGAACTTTATTTTCTAAATCGTTCGATCAGAGTGCCATTGTCATACCGCGTTTAGGGACAGTCTCTCCGTGGGCTAGTAAAGCGACTGATATTGCTCGTCAATGCGGTTTAAGCATATTGCGTATAGAGCGTGGAATACAGTTTACGTGGCAAAGTAAAAAGTCCTTAAGTCCTGAACAAGGCTTACTTGTCTTGGCGCTTTTACAAGATCGTATGACAGAAGCAGTGATTCAATCGGTTGATGATGCAAATGCGCTTTATCAGGTTCTTGAAGATCGCCCATTAAGCCGTATTGCAGTATTAAGTGAAGGCCAATCTGCGCTTGAGAAAGCCAATACAGAATTAGGTTTAGCGCTTTCAGAAGATGAAGTTGCCTACCTTGCCGAGAGTTTTACACGTTTAGAGCGCAATCCAAGTGATGTTGAACTGATTATGTTTGCCCAAGCTAATAGCGAGCATTGTCGCCATAAGATTTTTAATTCTACGTGGACTATTGATGGGGATGATCAAGAGCGTTCATTGTTCGCCATGATTCGTAACACTCATCAACTTAATCCAAAAGGTACGATTGTTGCTTATTCAGATAATTCGGCAGTCATGGCGGGCTGTGAAGTTGAAACTTGGTCTCCTCAAGGTGCTCAGCATTGTTACGAAAAAGGTGCCCGCCTAGTTCATACCCTAATGAAGGTTGAAACGCACAATCATCCTACTGCTATTGCTCCGTTTCCGGGTGCGTCAACAGGTGCGGGTGGTGAAATTCGCGATGAAGGGGCTACAGGCGTTGGCGGCCGTCCTAAAGCAGGGCTAACAGGATTCTCAGTATCAAATCTCCATATTCCTGGTGCAGAAATGCCATGGGAAGCACAGCTCTATGGCAAGCCAGAGCGAATTGCCACACCCTTACAAATTATGATTGATGGACCCTTGGGTGGTGCAGCATTCAACAATGAATTCGGTAGACCAATTTTAGGTGGTTATTTCAGGGTTTTTGAACAAACCCTAGGTGGAGTTCGCCGCGGCTATCACAAGCCCATCATGATTGCTGGTGGGATCGGTAGCATTGAGTCCATTCATACAGAAAAAAAGCCAATTCAAGCTGGTCATTTATTAATACAGCTTGGTGGGCCAGGAATGCGAATTGGTATGGGCGGTGCCACAGGAAGTTCTGTAGCCACAGGAACCAATACTGCAGATTTAGATTTTGATTCAGTCCAACGAGGCAATCCAGAAATGGAGCGTCGTGCCCAAGAGGTCATTAACGCCTGCTGTGCATTAGGCAAGAACAATCCGATCGTATCTATACATGATGTAGGTGCTGGTGGATTATCCAATGCTTTTCCTGAGCTAGCAGATGGCGCTGGTTTAGGTGCTAAATTTAAATTGCGTAATATTCCTCTGGAAGAGAGCGGTATGAGCCCCGCTGAAATTTGGTGCAATGAATCTCAGGAGCGATACGTTTTAGCGATAGATGCTCAAGATTTGGATTTATTTAAGTCTTTATGTGAACGTGAGCGTTGCCCATTTTCTGTTGTTGGTGAGGCGACGGCAGAGCGTCAGCTTCAATTAGATGATTTTAAGCAGTTGCCAGGAAGTGATGCTGCATTACCTGTTGATATGCCCATGGAGGTATTACTTGGTAAACCGCCACGCATGCATCGTGATGTCAAGAGGGTCGATCAAGAATTCAAAGAGCTCGATGTAACTGATGTCGATTTATCTCAAGCCATTGCATGGGTCTTACAACAACCAACTGTCGCTAGCAAATCTTTCCTTATTACGATTGGAGATAGAACTGTTGGGGGCTTAAATGCGCGTGATCAATTCGTGGGCCCTTGGCAAGTGCCAGTAGCTGACTGCGCTGTCACATTGATGGATTACCAAGGCTATAGGGGCGAGGTAATGTCAATGGGTGAGCGAACACCTCTAGCCGTTATTGATGCACCTGCGGCTGCACGCATGGCCGTAGGCGAAGCGATCACGAATCTATTATCTGCCGATATTGCCCATCTTCAGGATGTCAAATTATCAGCCAATTGGATGGCTGCCTGTGGCTCACCTGGCGAAGATGCTAAGTTATATGATTCAGTTAAAGCAGTTGGAATGGAGTTATGTCCTGCTTTAGGAATATCTATTCCGGTTGGAAAAGATTCTTTGTCAATGGCCACTGAATGGCTTGATGGTAATGAGTCCAAGAAAGTAGTTGCACCAGTCTCTCTCATTATTTCTGCATTTGCCCCAGTACAGGATGTTCGAAAAACATCAACTCCATTACTCAAGCTCAAAAATCAAGACGGCTCTAGCTTAGAAACCGAATTAATCCTGATTGATTTAGGTCGTGGTAAGAACCGTATGGCTGGAAGTATCTTGGCTCAGGTATTAAATCAATCTGGTGAGTCAGCCCCTGATCTTGATAACCCAGATGATCTCAAAGTAATGGCTGCAGCCATGATTGAACTGCGAAAAGAGAATAAATTACTGGCCTATCACGATCGCTCTGATGGTGGCCTATTAGCCTGTATAGCAGAGATGGCATTTACTTCCCATATTGGCATATCAATCAACGTAGATATGATTGCAGTCGATGTTGATCATGAACCAGATTACGGGGATGCTAAAAACTGGTCTCAGCAAGTTTCTGGACGTCGCCATGAGCAAACTATAAGGGCTCTTTTCAGTGAAGAATTGGGAGCTGTTATTCAAGTGCGAAGAGAAGATCGAGATGCAGTATTTTCGATACTGCGTAAATTAGGTCTTAGCGCTTGTAGTCATGTCATAGCAAAAACCAATACTAATGGCCGCATTGAAATATGGCGTGATGCAAAGAATATCTTTGCAGAGCCTCGCGAAGTTCTCCAAAAATTATGGACCAATACCAGTTATCAAATTGCACGTTTACGCGATAACCCCGCATGTGCTGATTCTGAATTTTCTCTACTAGAGAATTTATCTGATCCCGGGATGTCACCTAAGTTAACTTTTGATCTTGCTGAGGATGTTGCAGCACCCTTCATTTCAAAGGGTACTCGCCCTAAAGTAGCCATCCTAAGGGAACAAGGGGTTAACTCTCACGTAGAAATGGCCTATGCGGTGAACATGGCTGGTTTTGATAGCTTTGATGTGCACATGTCTGATCTATTAAGTGGCAAAGCAAAGTTAGAGGATTTCCGTGGTCTGATTGCTTGTGGTGGCTTTAGTTACGGAGACGTTCTTGGTGCTGGAGAAGGTTGGGCTAAAACTATTTTATTTAATCAGCAATTACGTGACCAGTTCTCTAGCTTTTTTAATCGTCAAGATAGCTTTGCATTGGGAGTTTGTAATGGCTGCCAAATGATGAGTAATCTATCGGGAATTATTCCTGGTGCTCAAACTTGGCCAAAGTTCACTCGCAATCAGTCTGAACAATATGAAGCACGTTTAGTGATGGTAGAAGTACTTACCTCACCATCCATCTTCACCCAGGGCATGGAAGGGAGCCAGCTACCAATCGCTATTGCACACGGTGAAGGCTTTGCCAATTTCAGCCAACAAGGCAGCCTAGATAACTTAACAAAGCAAGGCTTAGCTACTTTACGTTTTATAGATCACCAAGGTAGACTCACTGAAGTCTACCCAATGAATCCAAATGGTTCTCCGGGCGGCCTCACTGGTGTAACTACTCCAGACGGTCGCTTTACAGTCATGATGCCTCATCCTGAGAGGGTATTTAGAGCGGCACAAATGAGCTGGTGCCCACCTGAGTGGCTAAATACCCCAGATGGAGCAAGCCCTTGGCTGCGCCTATTCAGAAACGCACGTCACTGGGCTAAATAATTTTGCTTGCAATGGAGCCTGTAACGTTTTCTGAAAGTGGTGGTATTCGCTATCTTCATTTTGGTAGTGAATTAATTCAAGGGGCGATGCGAATTCATGACCCAGATGAAATCTATCTCGAATATAACCAGCAAATGATGGCATGGTTATTGTTTTTAGAAACAAAGCCAGGAATGAAGGTTGCTCAGCTAGGTTTGGGCACCGGTGCGCTAGCTAAATTTCAGCATCGTTATTGCCCGGCGGTCAAAACTACTGTTGTTGAACTGAACCCCGCAGTAATCATAGCGGCAAGATCAATGTTTTTTACACCTGATGATGATCGCAGGCTTGAAACTCTCCAGGTAGACGCTCAAGTATTTGTGAGAGCCAGTAAAAATAGAGCTCAGTTTGACGCAGTTCAGGTAGATCTTTACGATGCTATCTGTGACGGACCTGCTGCAAGTTCGCTAGATTTTTATAAAGGCTGTTATAGCATTCTGGATGAGCCAGGTGTTATGACAGTTAATCTATTCTCACGCCATAAAAGTTTTGGTATCAATCTCAAGAATATTTGTAAAGCTTTTAATAATCGAGTTTTATTGTTCCCAGAGTCACATGATTGCAATGTTGTTGCCATCGCTTTTAAGGGCCCTAAGCTTGAGGTGGAATGGAGAGATGTTTCTAAACGCGCCAAAGTTATTTTAGATAAAACTGACCTACCAACTAATAAGTGGGTCTTAGGTATTAGTCGCGAAAATGCACGACAGGAAAATAAGCTATGTATATAAGAATTCAACATAGTAAAAAGGCGATCAACTGATCGCCTTTTTTTCAAACTATTACTAGGTTTTTAGACATTGCATATTAAACGGATACAGTGTCAGCAACGTCGCTAAATGATTTGATTTTATCAAAGCTCATGTATCTATAAACATCGCTAGCCTTTGCATCGAGAGCCTTTACTTGTTCTAAGTACTCAGCAGGTGTAGGTAGTCGACCTAAAAGGGCGGCTACAGCAGCCAATTCAGCAGAAGCCAAATACACGCGCGTATCAATACCTAAGCGGTTAGGGAAGTTACGTGTAGAAGTGGACACCGCTGTAGAGCCTTTGCGGATCTGCGCCTGGTTACCCATACAGAGTGAGCAACCTGGACTTTCCATACGAGCACCAGCTGCACCTAACATACCGTAGTAACCTTCTTCCATTAGGATCATGGCGTCCATCTTAGTTGGGGGTGCTACCCATAAGCGGGTCGGCATATCCTTCTTGCCTTGCAATACTTGACCGGCAGCGCGGAAGTGGCCAATATTTGTCATGCATGATCCTATGAAGACTTCATCAATCTTATCACCAGCAACTTCAGATAATATCTTCACATCATCTGGATCGTTAGGGCATGCCAGGATTGGTTCTTTAATCTCATCAATATTGATTTCGATGATTTCAGCATAGTCTGCATTCTCATCCGCCTTGAGTAGCTGCGGATTAGCAATCCATGCCTGCATGGCTTTGATACGACGGCCTAATGTACGCTTATCCTCATAGCCATTTGCAATCATCCACTTCATTAAAGTGATGTTGGACTGCATGTACTCAATGATAGGTTCTTTGTTCAAATGAACCGTGCAACCACCAGCAGAACGTT
The DNA here is from genome assembly GCA_044377685.1 of Polynucleobacter sp. Classification (GTDB taxonomy): domain Bacteria; phylum Pseudomonadota; class Gammaproteobacteria; order Burkholderiales; family Burkholderiaceae; genus Polynucleobacter. The sequence continues at coordinate 47,982 of JBILYO010000001.1, forward strand.
CGGCTGAGGCGTCTGATAACTCAAATGCTTGCTCAACCTTGAGATCTGGTAATCCCTCTATTTCAAGAATGCGACCAGAGAAGATATTTTTTTTGCCTTGCTTTGCAACAGTAAGTAATCCCTTTTTTATTGCATACAAAGGAATTGCATTAACGAGATCTCGTAAAGTAATGCCAGGCTGCATTTTTCCTTTGAAACGAATCAAAACTGATTCAGGCATATCTAAGGGCATCACGCCAGTAGCAGCTGCAAATGCAACTAAGCCAGAACCCGCAGGAAAAGAGATGCCAATTGGAAAGCGTGTATGGCTGTCACCACCAGTGCCACAGGTATCAGGTAGTAACAAGCGATTTAACCAGCTATGAATCACGCCATCACCTGGACGTAATGCAACGCCGCCACGATTAGTCATGAATGGGGGTAGCTCATGTTGCGTACGAATATCAACTGGTTTTGGATAAGCGGAGGTGTGGCAAAAAGACTGCATCACGAGGTCTGATGAGAAGCCTAAGCAAGCCAAGTCCTTTAATTCATCACGAGTCATTGGCCCCGTTGTATCTTGCGATCCAACAGTTGTCATGTGAGGTTCACAATAAGTGCCAGGACGAACCCCTTGACCCTCGGGCAAACCACAAGCTCGACCAACCATTTTTTGGGCTAAGCTAAAACCTTTGCTGTTATCAGGTGGACTTATAGGTACCCTGAAATCAGTTGAGGCCGGGAGGCCAAGTGCTGCACGTGCTTTGGCTGTTAAACCACGGCCGACGATCAACGGAATACGACCGCCTGCACGGACTTCATCAAGAATTACTGGTGATTTTAGAGCAAAAGTCGTGATTTCTTGACCATTTTTAAATACTTTACCTTCGTATGGACGTAGCTCAATTTCATCACCCATGTTCATCTGAGTCACATCTAACTCAATTGGCAAAGCACCAGAGTCTTCCATGGTATTAAAGAAGATCGGAGCAATATTTCCTCCTAAACATACCCCACCAAAACGTTTGTTAGGCACAAAGGGAATATCTTGGCCGGTCCACCAAAGTACAGAATTCGTAGCTGATTTACGTGAAGAGCCGGTCCCCACAACATCGCCTACATAAGCTATTTGGTTGCCCTTTTTCTGTAAAGTAGCAATCTGTTTCATTGGACCTCGAACCCCAGACTCATCAGGATCAATTCCAGGGCGGGGATTTTTGAGCATGATGGTGGCATGCAGCGGAATATCAGGACGGCTCCACGCATCTGGAGCAGGTGAAAGATCATCAGTATTGGTTTCACCAGTAACTTTGAAAACTGTGAGTTTCATATTTTCTGGAACTGCAGGGCGACTTGTAAACCATTCAGCATCTGCCCAGCTCTTCATTACTGCATTTGCATTTGCATTCCCTTTTTCTGCAAGTTCTTGTACGTCATTAAAGTAGTCAAACATTAAGAGGGTTTTTTTTAACGCTTCTGCTGCATAAGTACCGCATTCAGCATCTGACAGTAACTCAACCAGTGGCTTAATGTTGTAGCCGCCCAGCATGGTTCCAAGTAGTTCAGTAGCTTTGATTTTTGAGATCAAAGGAGACTTTTTTGTCCCTCTAGCAACTGCATCTAAAAATTCAGCTTTCACCTTGGCAGCCTCATCAACACCTGCTGGCACACGATTAGTAATTAATTCAACTAACTCAGACTCCTTACCAGCCGGTGGATTTATTAACATTTTGACCAATTCAGCAGTTTGATCCTTGCTTAATGGGAGGGCTGGAATGCCAAGGGCTGCTCGTTCAGCAACATGGGCGTTGTACGCTTCAAACATAATGTTTCCTATGAGGTAATGGTATTCAATAGAAAGGCTAAAAGAGGGATTTTCTCCCGCTTATGCCGATTATAGTTACTAAATTAAGTCTTATATAAGAGTTTAAGCACCTAAAATGCTTTAAATAGGGTCTTTAGCGATATTTCAGTCTATCTAGGTAAATCTGGTCTAGCGCTTACAAGACTTGCTCAGCCTTAAGCGCCCAAACTAAGGCGACTACCCAACCGATCAAAGACCACCCTAGAAATAGATTTAAGGTAAATATAGCCCCTGTATTTGCCCTTTTTCTATTGAATGCAATAGCAAAGGGGAGTAAATAGAAAAGTGAGAGCAGGGTGATAAAGATTGCAAAAAGGAGGCGCATTTGGGCTAAAAATTAGGAAAATTTAAGAATTATCCTACGTTATTACTCTTTTTTGATTTTCCGTGGGATTTTTAGGTGTCGTTATAATTACTATTTCCAACAGAGCTTAAGCGATGACCAAATACGTTTTTGTCACTGGTGGTGTGGTTTCTTCCCTAGGGAAAGGAATTGCAGCTGCCTCGCTTGCCGCGATTCTCGAATCACGCGGCCTGAAAGTCACCCTTCTAAAATTAGATCCTTATATCAATGTTGATCCTGGCACAATGAGTCCGCTTCAGCATGGTGAAGTCTTTGTAACTGAAGATGGTGCAGAGACTGACTTAGATCTTGGCCACTATGAACGTTTTGTTTCTGCAAAGATGCGTAAGAGTAATAATTTTACTACTGGACAGATCTATGAATCAGTCATTAGTAAAGAACGGCGTGGAGAATACCTAGGAAAAACTGTTCAAGTGATTCCACATATTACTAACGAGATTCAAGCTTTTGTAGAACGGGGAGCAAAAGCAAGTCATGATGGCAACGCTGATATTGCTATTTGCGAAATTGGTGGTACTGTCGGCGATATTGAATCATTACCTTTTTTAGAAGCTGCAAGACAAATGAGCTTGCGTCTTCCCCCTCACTGCTGCGCCTTTGTCCACTTGACTTTAGTCCCATTTATTAGCAGTGCGGGCGAGTTAAAAACTAAGCCTACGCAACACTCAGTCCAGAAATTACGCGAAATTGGCATCATGCCAACTGTTTTACTTTGCCGTGCTGATAGGCCTATTCCGGCAGATGAGCGTGCAAAAATTTCTTTGTTCTCTAATGTTAGAGAAGAGGCTGTTATTTCTGTTTGGGACGTAGATACGATTTATAAGATTCCAGAGATGCTTCACGCTCAAAGGATGGATGATTTAATTTGTCGAGAGTTGGAGTTAAACGCTAAACCCGCTGATCTCTCTGTTTGGGCTAATTTGGTTTATGAAATGGCCAACCCTCAATATGAAGTGACGATCGGAATGGTTGGTAAATACGTAGAACTGACAGAATCCTATAAATCACTTATAGAGGCTCTACGTCATGCTGGCATTCATACTCATACAAAAGTGAATATTAATTACATCGACTCAGAGATCATAGAGAAGGATGGTATTGATTGTCTCAAGAAATTAGACGCTATTTTGGTGCCCGGTGGATTTGGTAAACGGGGTACGGAAGGAAAAATCTCTGCTATTCGTTATGCACGAGAAAACCGAGTTCCATACTTAGGTATATGTCTGGGAATGCAGTTAGCAGTGATTGAATTTGCTCGCCATGTAGCCAATATTCCAAAAGCAAATAGTACCGAGTTTGACCCGCAGGTCGAAAATCCAGTTGTTGCTTTGATTACGGAGTGGATGGACAGAGAAGGAAGGGTAGAGAAGCGCGACAATGCATCTGATATGGGAGGCACAATGCGCCTTGGCTCACAACGTTGTCCAGTAAAATCAGGCACCTTAGCAAGTGCTATTTATGGATCAGAAGTTAATGAGCGGCATCGCCATCGCTATGAAGTCAATAATATTTATGTTCCGCGGCTTGAAGAAGCTGGTTTAATCATTTCTGCTAGAACGCCTAATGAGTCTTTGCCTGAAATGATGGAACTTCCAGAGTCCATTCATCCATGGTTTTT
>JBILYO010000149.1:0-5502 GCA_044377685.1 Polynucleobacter sp.
TGCAGGAGTGGGTTTTCGGGGAACCGTACCCATCGGACCATTCCAAGCATCCAAGCCGCCATCAAGAACGCGAACATTAGCGTGACCGGTAGCTTTGAGCATCCACCATAAGCGGCTGGCATAGACGGATCCCTGTTTGTCATACGTAACTACTAGAGTATTTGGGCTGATGCCTAAACGGGATTTAGTTTGCGCCCAAGCTTCGGGGCTTGGCAATGGGTGCCGGCCGTTAGTGCCATTCGTAGGACCAGATAAATCTTGATCCAGATCGACATAGATCGCGCCCAACATATGATTTTCTTCGTAAGCTTTTTTACCAGCCTGGGGATCAGCCAAGTCAAAGCGGCAATCACATAACAATACGTTCTCGCCACTATTGATGATTTCTTCTAACTGGTTTGCGGTAATTAGAGGAGTCATAAATCTTCCTAGTTGGACAAAGTAAAAGGATGTTCTTTAAAGCAATATTCGAATGACCCTATTATGCGCCATGGAAGTTCATGATGCGACGGTACCATTCATGAAAATGTTGCATGCCATCCTCCATAGGGCTTTGATAGGGGCCTACTTCATTAATACCTCGGGCTAGGAGTGCAGCCCGCCCAGCATCCATGCGTTCTGCAATTTCATCATCTTCGATGCAAGTTTCCATATAAGCGGCACGTTCAGCCTCAACAAACTCACGTTCAAATAAGGCAATCTCTTCGGGGTAGTAAAACTCGACAATATTGCGGGTCTTATTTGGACCCAGTGGATAAAGAGTAGAAATGCATAGGACGCCTGGATACCACTCCACCATCACATTGGGGTAGTAGGTCAACCAAATAGCGCCGTGTCTTGGAGTCATGCCTTTGTGATGCCTAAGAACTGCTTCATGCCATTTGCTATAGGTGGCAGAACCGGGAGTCTCTAAATTTTTATGGATACCCACAGTTTGTACGCTATGCCAGTCACCAAATTCCCAATGTAAATCTTCGCAAGAAACAAACTTTCCTAAACCAGGATGAAAAGGAACAACATGGTAATCCTCAAGGTAAACCTCAATAAAAGTTTTCCAGTTGTAATTGCAATCATGCACTTCGACATGATTAAGGAGATAACCATCAAACTTCAGATCTTCAGCAACTCCTAGATTAGCTAAATCAGAACGCACATCGCGAGGGCCTTCAAATAAAAGCCCTTGCCAATTTTGTAAAGGAGATTTGCCTAAATTGAGACAAGGTTTATCTTCAAAGTGAGGTGCCCCCAATAAATTACCACCTAAGTCATATGTCCAACGATGGAGTGGACACACAATATTGTTAGTAATCCCACGTCCATTCAGCATGAGTGCTTGGCGATGACGACAAACATTGGAAAGTAATTCAACACCAGCTTCATTGCGAACGAGAATGCGTCCCTCATTTTCTGCAGCCAGGGTTTGATAGGAGCCCATTTCAGGCACCATGAGTTCGTGGCCGACATAGCCAGGCCCCTGCTTAAAAAGCAGTTCAATTTCTTGCTGATATAAATCAGCGTCAAAATATGCCGAAACCGGCAGTTGTAGATTGGAAGGCGCAAGCTGCTGCGCATTAGCCAGATTAGTCATTCTCCCCACCCCCGAAAACGTCAGCCGAAGCTAAGCGGAATAACCAATCCAAGCATCGACGGATCGATATTGGACAGTAAGGGAGGGATTATACCCATTTGGATGTCGTCTACCTTTAATATGTAGGGCAAACAGTATGGGAAATACCAAGGAAATCGCATATGCCAGCTAAAAAGTCTGAAAACCAAAAACCGGGTCTTGAGGTTCAGATTGACCCTGATTTGCGTTACGAGCAAGCAGTCAAGGAGCTAGAAAAGCTTATTTCTGACATGGAGTCTGGAAAGTTTTCCTTGGAAGAGACACTCCTTGCCTACCAACGTGGCGCGGCTTTGTTAAAACATTGCCAAGGCGTACTTGCGCAAGTAGAGCAGCAAGTGAGAGTTTTTGAGGCTTAATGAATTCAGTTAATCAATTTCAGGAGTGGATTGCTTCTCACTCTAAGCGTACTGAAGCAGCTTTAGATAAGCTGCTCGATTCTGCACAAACCAATCCAACACGTTTACATGAGGCGATGCGTTATGCGGCTCAAGGCGGTGGAAAACGAATTCGTCCTTTACTGGTGTATGCCGCTGGTCAATTAGGCGATACAGAAAATCAGCAAAAAGAAACTGCCTTAGATGCTGCTGCGGTTGCTATCGAGTGTATACATGCCTATTCATTAGTTCACGATGACTTGCCTTGTATGGATGATGATGATTTACGTCGTGGCCGTCCCACTGTTCACAAAGCATTTGATGAGGCTACCGCTCTTTTAGTCGGAGACGCCCTTCAAACACGTGCATTTGAAATCTTAGCGAATGCGCAGTGCGGTGTGGATGTGCGCCTCTTGATGATTAGTGCATTGGCTGCTGCATCAGGCTCACGCGGTATGGCTGGTGGCCAGGCAATTGATTTGGAAAGTGTCGGTAAAAAACTGGATTTAGCTGGTTTGAAACAAATGCATGCAATGAAGACAGGGGCATTGCTATCATGCGCCGTCGAGTTAGGTGGTATTGCTGCTGGGCTTAATCCAACACAAATGGCGCATCTTCAAAATTATTCACAAGCCTTGGGTTTAGCATTTCAGATCGTTGATGACGTATTGGATGCCACAGCGGATAGTCAAACCCTTGGAAAAACAGCAGGGAAAGACGCTATCAATGATAAGCCGACCTATGTGACCTTGATGGGTTTAGACTATGCACATAAAACAGCTCAAGAATTACAAGAAACTGCCATTAAAAGCTTAGACAACTTTGGCAGTCATGCTCGAGCCTTAAAAGATTTAGCCTTTTTAGTTGTGAATAGAGATAAGTAGATATTGATTTAGTGAAATGACTTTAACTTCCATCAACTCCCCTGCTGATTTAAGAAAACTCTCTCGTGAAGAGCTGCCTCCTCTGGCGGATGAGTTACGTCAATTTATTTTGGATTCGGTATCCAAAACGGGGGGTCATCTTTCTTCTAATCTAGGCACTGTAGAGTTGGCCATTGCTCTGCATTACGTCTTTGATACCCCTGGTGATCGCATTGTGTGGGATGTAGGTCACCAAAGCTACCCTCATAAAATTTTGACGGGACGACGCGAGCGCATGAATACTTTGCGTCAGTTCCAAGGTATTTCTGGTTTTCCACACCGAGCTGAAAGTGAATTTGATGCCTTCGGTACAGGGCATTCATCTACCAGTATTTCTGCTGCAATGGGAATGGCGCGTGCATTTCAAACGAAGGGTGAACGCCACGTTGCATTAGCAGTGATAGGTGATAGCGCGATGACTGGTGGTATGGCATTTGAAGCGATGAACAATGCTGGCGTTTATGACGATCTTCCCTTAGTGGTGATTTTGAATGACAACGACATGTCAATTTCTCCTGCGGTGGGTGCGCTCAATCGTCATCTTGCAAGACTACTGAGTGGCAATATTTATTCAGCTACCAAAAAAGGCATTGATAGTGTTTTATCGATAGCGCCCCCTTTACGTGAATTTGCTAAACGTCTTGAAGATCACGCTAAAGGCATGGTCTCACCGTCAACGATTTTTCAAGAGTTTGGCTTTAACTACTTTGGGCCGATTGATGGGCATGATTTAGACGCCCTGATACCCATGCTACAAAACGTCCGCCGCTTGGCCCTTGAGGGTGGCGGCCCACAGTTCTTACATGTGGTTACGCGCAAAGGTCAAGGCTATGAGTTAGCTGAAGCAGACCCGGTTCTCTACCACGGCCCTAGTAAGTTCAATCCTGAAGAAGGTGTTAAAAAACCTGCTGCTAGCAAGAAAACCTTTACGCAAGTATTTGGTGAGTGGCTATGCGATATGGCACATGCTGACCCCTTGTTGATTGGCATTACGCCTGCAATGCGTGAAGGTTCAGGCTTAGTAGATTTTGAGAAACAATTTCCGAAACGCTATTACGACGTTGGTATCGCCGAGCAACATGCTGTCACTTTTGCTGCCGGCATGGCATGCGAAGGAATGAAGCCAGTAGTGGCGATTTATTCTACTTTCTTACAGCGTGCTTACGATCAATTGATTCATGATGTCGCGATACAAGATTTGCCAGTGCTTTTTGCATTAGATCGAGCTGGACTTGTGGGTGCGGATGGCGCAACACATGCAGGTGCCTATGACATTCCATTCTTACGCTGCATTCCGAACATGTTGGTCATGACGCCTGCAGATGAAGCAGAATGTCGCGACTTGCTCACCACTGCCTATCATCAACCTCATCCTAGCGCAGTGCGCTACCCACGGGGCTCAGGGGTTGGCACAATTCCTTCGAAAGAATTACGGACCTTGCCATTAGGTAAGGGCGAGATTCGTCGTCAATCCAATGCAGATACCGGAAATCGGGTTGCTATCTTCGCTTTTGGAACTTTGCTTTATACGGCCCTAGAAGCTGCAGAGGGTATTGATGCGACTGTGGCGAATATGCGGTTTGTAAAACCGTTAGATATAGATCTTCTGAAATCTTTAGCAGCAGATCACGATTATTTAGTGACGATTGAGGATGGCGCCATTGCTGGTGGTGCTGGAAGCGCTTGCTTGGAAGCACTCTCTAGCATGGGAATTAATAAACCCCTCCTGCAGTTAGGTTTACCAGATCAGTTCATTGAGCATGGCGACTATAACTTGCTCATGACCAAGTGTGGCCTTGATGTAGGGGGTGTTTCCAATTCCATCAAACAACGTTTTCCAGCGTTATTAGCCCTTAATTCTGCATTTGTAGGCAAATAAGCTCGTTTTGCTTGAAAATAGAACTATGAATGACATGAACCCCGCCTTTCTGAAAGCCAGTGCAATGCCTGACGTGCAGTCCACTTTGGATGAGCGCGCATTGCCTATTGAGAAGGTTGGTATACGCGGTGTGCGTCATCCCCTCATCATTCGCAGTCAGACTGGCGACTTCCCATCAGTAGGTCAGTTTGAGATGGATGTTGCATTGCCTGCTCATGTGAAGGGTACGCACATGTCTCGTTTTATGGCGCTCTTGCAAGAGCAAGATAAGCCTGTAGACAGCACAACTGTGGTTCGAATGGTTAGTGCAATGCTGCCATTGTTAGATGCCAAAGAAGGTCATGTGCAGTTTTCTTATACACACTTCGTCAAAAAAGCAGCGCCAGTATCTGGTGTCGAGAGTTTGATGGATTATGAAGTCACTTGGATGGCAACTGCAAAACAAAATACTGCAGGTAAGCTTGATATTGAATTAGGTTTGCGTGCTCAGGTACCAGTGATGAGTTTGTGCCCTTGCTCTAAAGAAATCTCAGAATTTGGTGCTCATAATCAACGCTCACATGTCACTATGACTGTAGTGCTCGATTCAGACGCAAAAATGACTGTAGAAGATTTAGTTGCTATTGCAGAGAGTGAAGCATCTAGCGAGTTATGGGGATTATTAAAGCGCCCCGATGAAAAATGGGTTACTGAGCATTC
>JBILYO010000174.1:0-4472 GCA_044377685.1 Polynucleobacter sp.
CTAGTTTGACCAGTTGCCCAAATAGCTCTGTGGTAACAATTGGAGTAACGAGGTTGCTGATAACCAACAAACCCTTTAAGTACAGTTGACTTTGGCGGAGAGGGAGGGATTCGAACCCTCGGTACCTTTGACAGTACGCCTGATTTCGAGTCAGGTACATTCGACCACTCTGCCACCTCTCCGAACCAAGAAATCATTATAGCCAGCGATATGTAAAGCCATACGGTTGATATTGACTAACAATTGACTAGTCAAAAGAGATTATCTCCATTAATATAGATATACATTTATGTATATCTATGAAGGGATTAACTGATGAATATCCAAATTTCAAAATGGGGCAATAGCCTAGCGCTACGTATACCTGCTGCATTCATCAAGGAAATCCAGTTAAAAGATGGGGATAAGGTTGAAGCTACACTATCAAAAGATGGCTCATTAATTATTAGACCTCAGAAATTGGATCGCAAGGCTATTGCAGCGCAACTTAGAGCATTCAGAGCCACGTTAAAAATGGGTAAATCAGTAATGGATGAGCTTCGCTCAGAAGCGCGCTACTAATGATTTATGTTGATACAAGTATTTTTGTGGCCTTGTGTACAGACGAACTGAAGAGCGATGCCGTTGACAAATGGCATGAAAAAAGTTCTGCAAGAATGATTTCTTCTACCTGGACATTTACCGAATTCTCTAGCGCACTTAGCCTTAAAGTGAGAACGAATCAAATTACTGAAAAGCAAAGTCGCGAAGCCTGGAAAAGATTTGATGCCCTCTGTCAAAATGATATTGAGCTACTACCCATTGAGAGTAAAACGTATTACTCCGCTGGAATTTTGGTTGTTGATAGTAAGTCAAGTCTCAGGGCTGGTGATGCACTTCACTTGGCCGCTGCGAAACAATTCAAATCCAAATCTTTAGCGACGCTTGATAAAGTTTTAGGAAAAAATGCTGATAGAGTAAAAATTAAAGCCATCTTAATTTAATTCTACCTAAGTACTTCCAAGCCACCCAAATAAGGTTGCAGCGCTTTTGGAATAGCAATGCTGCCATCAACTTGTTGTTTGTTTTCTATAAGCGCGACCAATGCTCTACCCACTGCAAGTCCTGAACCATTTAGGGTGTGTAGTAGTTCTGGTTTACCTTGGCCCGCTTTAAATCTGGCTTGCATACGTCTTGCTTGAAAGTCACCCATGCTGGAGCATGAACTGATTTCACGATAAGCATTTTGTGAAGGTACCCATACTTCTAAATCGTAAGTCTTAGTACTGCCAAATCCCATATCACCTGTACAGAGTAATACTTTTCGATAAGGTAACTCTAAGAGTTCTAAGATTTTCTCTGCATGGCTGGTGAGATCCTCTAAGGCCTGCATTGAATCTTCTGGCTTAGTCATTTGTACCAACTCAACTTTATCAAACTGATGTTGACGAATCATGCCGCGGACATCGCGCCCATAACTCCCCGCCTCTGAACGAAAGCATGGTGTATGCGCTACAAATTTCATTGGGAGATTGTCTGCATTCACAATCTCATCTCTTACTAGGTTTGTAATAGGTACCTCTGCTGTTGGGATGAGATAAAAGTTTTCAGTTTTCGCTTCGCCCCCATTGACCCCTTTTACTTCTTCACCACCCATTTGGCGTGGCACCTTAAAGAGATCTTCTTCAAACTTCGGTAGCTGACCAGTGCCCCGCATCGAAGCGGCATTGACCATATAAGGGGCGTACACCTCCTGGTAGTCATGATGAGTTGTATGCGTATCGAGCATCAATTGCGCCAAGGCACGATGCAATCGCGCAATTGGGCCTTTGAGTACTACGAAGCGTGAGCCGCTAATCTTGGCTGCCACTTCAAAATCTAAACCTAATGGACCACCTAGATCTACGTGATCTTTGATCTCAAAATCAAAAATAGGCTGCTCACCCCAGCGCTTGATCTCTTGATTCTCTGTCTCATCTTTACCAGTTGGTACAGAAGCATCTGGAAGATTGGGAATACCCATTAAGAAATCAGAAATCTCTGCCTGCAAAATAGCTAAGCGATTTGATCCAGATTCCATATCCACATTGATCTGGCTTGCTTCTGCCATTTCTGCAGTAGCATCTTCGCCCTTACCTTTTTTCATGCCAATCACTTTTGCTAATTGATTACGCTTGGCTTGCAATTCTTCGGTACGGGTTTGCAAGGATTTGCGCTCAGACTCCAGTGTGTTGAATTTCTCGACATCAAGTTGGAACTTGCGAGTTGCCAGGCGCGCGGCAACTGCGGCGATATCTTTGCGGAGTAATTGCGGATCAATCATGTAATGCTCTGATAGTTTAGGGTCATTCGTTCTAAGTAGGCTCTAGTTTAAGCGTAAGACTTCAGCGCCTGCCGGCGGAGTAAAAGTAAAGCGATTTGCAGGCAAACTCACATTCAACGCAATTTTGTCCAAAGTCACCAAAACTACGCTGCCAAAGCCATCAATTAACTCAAGCGCTTTAGGTAAACCATTACTCATACCAACCGAGATTTTGGTATAGGGAGGATCATTCTTGGCATTGGGATTCTTCTTGGGCACTAATGCAACCCATTTCATTCCCAGACGTTCTTCACCCTCTACTAAATCAAAATTTTGATCAAGAGAAGTCTCACCAAACAAAATAGCAGCTGGAGTTGTTGCTAGGGCTTGTCCTGCTGACCTAAAGGTGGCTTGATTTAAATCCTTATCCCACAAGATCAACTGCTTGCCATCGGTAATCAGTTTTTGCTCAAATGGCTTTTGCGTATCCCAAACAAAGCGGCCAGGACGCTGAAACACAAAATGTCCGCGTGTCTCCCGCACTACTTTGAGACCCTTATCTTGAGACTCATTCGCCTTAGGAGCGCGTAACTGTTGTTGTACAAAATCACCTTCAGCACTTTTAGAGTTACGCACAAATTGTCTAAGCTGTTCCGCACCAGTCTCATTCTGAGCACAAACGTTGTTTGTTGCCAAAAGGGTTGTCAGCGAGATTGCTATTGAGACTGCAATCTTGGAAAAGGATGAGTACAAAATCACTGTCTTATTCAGAAGGACGGCGCAGGATCTCGCGATTGCCTCCGTTACCCATCTTAGAAACCAGCCCAGCTTTTTCCATATCTTCAAGCAAGCGGGCAGCACGGTTATAGCCAATTCGTAAATGACGTTGTACTAAGGAGATTGATGGGCGTTTATTTTCCAAAACAATTGCTACGGCCTGATCGTAAAGCGGGTCTGCCTCACCACCACCCTCACCAGTAAGTGCATCGATATTCGATTCATCTGCGCCCTCAAGAACGCCATCAATGTAATTGGCATCGCCTTTTTCTTTTAACCACTCAACAACACGATGTACTTCATCATCAGAAACAAATGCGCCATGGACCCGGACTGGCAAACCTGTACCTGGCGCCATGTAGAGCATGTCACCCATACCTAGCAGCGCTTCTGCACCCTGTTGATCCAAGATGGTACGACTATCAATTTTGCTACTGACCTGAAATGAGATACGAGTAGGCACATTCGCCTTAATCAAACCAGTAATCACATCGACGCTAGGTCGCTGCGTGGCCAACACTAAATGAATACCAGCAGCACGAGCCTTTTGTGCAATCCGCGCAATTAACTCCTCAATCTTTTTACCAGAGACCATCATCAAGTCTGCTAACTCATCGATCACGATGACGATGACAGGCGCTTTATAAATTGGCTCGGGATCATCAGGGGTCAAACTAAATGGATTGGTGAGCTTTTCACCTTTTTCTTCTGCTTCTAGAATTTTCTTATTAAAGCCAGCTAAGTTGCGCACGCCAAACTTACTCATCAGCTTATAGCGACGCTCCATCTCATTGACTGCCCAATTGAGCGCGTTATAGGCCTGCTTCATATCAGTTACAACCGGGCATAACAGATGAGGAATCTTGTCATACATCGCCATCTCGAGCATCTTCGGATCAATCATGATGAGCCTGACCTCATCAGGCTTTGCCTTAAAGAGCAGGGAGAGAATCATGGCATTAATACCAACTGACTTACCAGCACCAGTAGTACCAGCCACTAAGCAATGCGGCATCTTTGCTAAATCGGCAACCATTGGGCTACCAGAAATATCTTTACCTAAAGCCAGTGTTAATAGCGAATGGTTATCGTTATATACCTGTGAAGTCAAAATCTCCGATAGGTAAACCGATTGACGCGTTGGGTTTGGTAATTCCAAGGCCATACAGGTCTTACCAGGAATCGTCTCCACTACACGCATGCTCACCACACCTAGAGCCCGCGCTAAGTCACGTGAGAGATTGACAATCTGACTACCCTTAACGCCAATAGCAGGATCAATTTCATAACGAGTCACGACCGGGCCTGGGTATGCTGCAATCACTGTCACTTGCACACCGAATTCAGCTAACTTGCGCTCGATCAGGCGCGAAGTAAATTCCAATACCTCAGCAGAAATCGTTTCTTTCACTTC
>JBILYO010000150.1:0-5422 GCA_044377685.1 Polynucleobacter sp.
GAGTCGAGAGCTGACTCAAGATCAACGACATCTACTCTCCCTGGGCACTATGCGAGCAGAAGAAAGATTGGCTACATTCTTACTCAGCCTATCACAACGCCTTGCTGCCCGAGGCTATCTCAATAATGAATTTGATTTAAAAATGAGTCGCGTAGAAATCGGTAGTTATTTAGGCATGCAAATTGAAACCGTTAGCCGCATGTTGTCGCGCTTCGCAGAGTCGGGCTTGATTCAAATCAAGCAACGCCACATTAAGCTCATTGACATGAATGGCTTATATGAACTCGCAGGCATTCCTAATCCTGATAGAACTGCCTGTGTTACTTCGGACGCCCCTATAAAGCTGGTTTAAATCAAGCCGTTGTCAACTTCCTTTTCGCCTTTTGATTCAATGCCTGGAAGGATGTAGGCAGTTAAGGCGCTAGACACGGCACAGAAGGCCCAAATGATAAAGAAACCAATGGTGTAAATGCCCTCATCCGAGAGCTTAGGATGATGCCCAAAAAATATCAAGTCTTGAGGATGCAACAGGCTAAAGAGCAAGCCTTCAGCCATGCCAGCCACCAAAAAAGATGGCCACAAGATCCTAATGAGTAAGTGGTATTTCATTTGCTGACCTGCTCTACTTTCAGCCCCTGCTTTACAAGCCCATCGCGTAATGGCTTATCTGCATAAAGATTGACTGCTAAATAAATCGTGATGATGCAAGCAATCATCGCGACGGCTGGCCCACTGATGAGTAACCAGGGCCACAACTGCTTCCACCAGGGCTTGATCGTTTCTTGTTCTGTCATATGCATCCTTTCCATCTTCAATAACTGACTTAACGGGGAATAATAAAACTCGATTTTTCATCACGGGCTCTAATAATCATTTGATTACCGTCTATCTCTTGTGCGGTCACACCAAAATAGATGGGGTAATTGCCAGGACTATTTTGCCCAATCGTAGTGCTGACTTTAAGGGGCAATAATTGATTGCTTGCAGGACCAACATCAATTTCAGTAATTTCTTTTCCTTGGGAATTCAGAATTTTTAAATCATCAAGGCCAGTTGCCTTTACCTGAACCACCATCGAGTGCTCCGAGGCATTCATAATCTGTATGCGATAAATATTCTCAATACGAATACCATCAACTTCACGTGCTAAGGCACCACGATCGCGCATGACATCCACTCTTAATGGATTACGAGTAAGCAATGAAATCAAAAATGCAGATGCTAAAACTGTAATAAAAGCGGTATAGATGAGTACTCTTGGGCGCAGGATATGTCGAATAGCGCTTTGATTGGACTCTTCATCCTCAATGGCGCGCTCAGTTGTATAACGAATTAATCCCTTTGGATAATCCACTTTTTCCATGACCTGATTACAAGCATCAATACAAGCCCCGCATCCAATGCACATATACTGCAGGCCATCACGTATATCAATACCCGTAGGGCAAACCTGTACACATATACTGCAGTCTACGCAGTCACCCAAACCAAGTGCCCCATGATCTGCCGACTTGCTACGACTCCCTCTTGGTTCCCCGCGAACTTTGTCATACGTCACCAAGAAAGTATCTTTATCTACCATCACGCTTTGAAAGCGTGCATAAGGACACATATATTTACAGACTTGCTCACGCAAAAAGCCAGCATTACCCCAAGTTGCAAAGCTATAAAAACATAGCCAAAAGGTCTGCCAAGGACCTAATGACAAATGCAGAACAGCTGAACCTAGAGTTTCAATTGGCGTGAAATAGCCGATAAAAGTAAATCCCGTCCAGAATGCAACTAGTAGCCATAGGAAGTGTTTAGTTGCTTTAAGGCGTAACTTCCGGATATTCCAAGGCCACTCTTCGCCATCCAAACGAATTCTTGCAAAACGATCTCCCTCAACTTTGCGTTCAATCCACATAAAGATTTCGGAATAGACTGTTTGAGGACAAGCATAACCACAAAATAAACGTCCAGCGACTGCGGTAAAAAGGAATAAAGCAAGCGCAGAAAGAATCAGCAAGAGCGTAAGATAAATCACATCCTGCGGCCACAGAACTAGGCCGAAGATATAAAACTTACGTTGGATTAAATCAAATAGGACTGCTTGACGATCATTCCAGCTGAGCCATGGTAAGCCATAGAATAGTAGCTGGGTTGCAAATATGAGAATGAAGCGCCAGCGGGCAAAGAGTCCTGATACTGAGCGTGGATAAATTTTGCGCCGAACCTCGTAAAGAGACTCCTCAATGACTTCTATGGGAATGGGTTTTCCACCCGGCGTATTACTTAGCACCGCTTACTTAGTGGCAGCTGCTTGCTTATTGTTTGATAAACCCCAGACATAGGCAGTCAATAAGTGAATCTTTTCTGGACTAAGCACCTTGTCTTGAGAAGGCATCATTGCCATACGACCTTTTGCCACTGTCTCAATAATAGCCGCCTCGGATCCGCCATACAACCAGGTCTTATCCGCCAAGTTAGGCGCTCCTAAAGCAATATTGCCCTTGCTGTCAGCTCCATGACAAGCTACACAATTTGCCTTAAAAACATCAGCACCACGTATTGTTTTGATGTCATCGGCAGGTAAGCCTGACAAGCTACGAACATAGTTAGCAACATCGGCAATTTGTTTACCATCTAACTGAGGAAACGGAGGCATCACACCCGCACGTCCATTCACTATCGTTGTCTTGATATTTTCTGGGGAGCCGCCATAGAGCCAATCACGATCAGTCAAATTTGGGAAACCTTTAGCGCCGCCAGCATCAGAGCCATGGCATTGTGCACAAGAATTTAAAAATAAACGCTGACCCATCTCACGCGCCTTTGGATCAGCAGCAATTTGCGCAATATCCATCTTGACGTACTTAGCATATACAGGCTTTAACTCATCATTGGCAGTAGTCATTGACTGCATCAGGGCACTGTCAGTGCTGTAACCTAAGACTCCAGGATAAGAACCTAAACCTGGGTAGAGCACTAAATACACTAAAGAAAAGATACATGAAATCAGAAACATCCACATCCACCAACGTGGCAGTGGATTATTCAACTCACGTAAATCCCCGTCCCATACATGACCAGTATCAGCAACGTCGCCATCTGGCTTTAACTTAACCTTAACCTTTAGCTGTGAAAATAATAGCCAAATGCACCAAACAATACCAAGCAATGTTACTAAGGTGATGTAGGTACTCCAACCGGCGCCAAGAAAGTCACTCATGATTTATCCTTACTGAATTCATCGGGAAGATCGAACGGAAGTTCGGCAGATTCTTGATTGGCAAGCTGTCTTTTTGTAGACCACGCCCACCACACGATTCCTAAAAAAACTACCAAGCCAAGCACGGTAGAGATTGCTGAAAGATAGGGGGCAATATTTTGCATGTTTCCTCTTTACTAAGCCTTACTTAGCAACTACCTCATCAACGATGATGTATCTGCGGTTAACTCCAAGACCTTGAAGATATGCAATCAAAGCATCTTCTTCAGTCTTGCCTTCTAACTCTTTAGGTGCATTTGTAATTTGTTCATCGGTATAGGCCACACCTAAACGCTTCATCGCAAGCATATGAGCAGAAATCGTGTCTGCTGCTGCTGGCTTTTGTAAATAAGGATAAGCAGGCATATTAGACTCAGGAACAACGTCACGTGGGTTACGTAAATGAATGCGATGCCATTCATCTGAATAGCGACCACCTACACGTGCCAAATCTGGCCCAGTACGTTTACTACCCCAAAGGAAGGGATGATCATATACAGACTCACCAGCCAAGGAGTAAGGACCGTAACGCTCTACTTCTGAACGCAGTGTACGAATCTGTTGTGAATGGCAGCCTAAGCAACCTTCCCGC
Organism: Polynucleobacter sp.; assembly: GCA_044377685.1. GTDB lineage: Bacteria > Pseudomonadota > Gammaproteobacteria > Burkholderiales > Burkholderiaceae > Polynucleobacter. The sequence goes on from JBILYO010000150.1 coordinate 3,843, forward strand.
TGATAGATATCGCGACCCGCTAAGCGCAAGGCTGAGTATGGCGTTATGCCAGGACTAGGCTCGGTAGTAGAGTGCTGAAAGAATAAAGGAACGATCTGCACTAAGCCAGCAACTGAAATGGCTGCAATAGTCGCAATGATCAACCAACCAACATTACGCTCAAGCGTTTCATGGGAGAAAAATCGACGTTGTTCTGACATGCTCTTATCCTTAGTGGGCAGCGATAGACGCTTGTGGAATAGGAGCGTCAATGAATTTTTTATTGATCACTGTCAAATAGACGTTGTAAGCCATTAACAACATGCCGCCTAAGTAGCACAGGCCTCCTATTAAACGAATAACATAGAAAGGATAGGTAGCTTTAACTGATTCAACGAAGCTGTAAGTCAAAGTACCATCAGACTCAAATGCTCTCCACATTAAACCTTGCATCACACCCGCAATCCACATAGCAGCGATATAAATAACCACGCCAATCGTGGCAATCCAAAAATGCAATTCAATTAATTTAGTGCTGTACATATCTCTTTGGCCAACTAAACGCGGAATGAGGTAGTACAAGGAGCCGATAGTGATCATGGCAACCCAACCCAATGCACCCGAGTGCACATGACCAATAGTCCAATCCGTATAGTGTGACAAGCTGTTCACTGTCTTAATAGACATCATTGAACCTTCAAAGGTTGACATACCGTAGAAGGACAAGGCCACTACTAAGAATTTCAATATAGGGTCACGGCGCAATTTATACCAAGCACCAGACAAAGTCATAATGCCGTTGATCATGCCACCCCAAGATGGAGCTAAGAGAATGAGGGAGAACACCATACCCAAGGACTGAGTCCAATCAGGTAAGGAGGTATGTTGCAAGTGGTGAGGTCCTGCCCACATATAGGTAAAGTTCAAAGCCCAAAAATGAACGATGGACAAACGATATGAATAGATAGGACGCTCTGCCTGCTTAGGAATGAAGTAATACATCATGCCCAAGAAACTCGTGGTCAAAAAGAAGCCTACTAAGACTTGAAGAGGCTTGCTGGCATCTCAATATTGTTCACAATATGCAACACCGCAATTGTCAAAATATAAGCACCGAAGAACCAATTAGAAACATAAATATGTTTAGTCTTACGTTTGATAATGGTGCCAAAGAATACGATGGCATATGCCACCCAAACTATAGTAATTAATATATCGATTGGCCACTCTAGCTCAGCGTACTCTTTAGAAGTAGTGATCCCCAGCGGCAAAGTGATGGCAGCTGCGACGATGACTACTTGCCAACCCCAGAAAGTGAATGCGGCTAACTTATCGCAGAATAGTCGTACCTGACAAGTACGCTGTACGATGTAGTACGACGTTGCAAAGAGCGCAGAACCACCAAAAGCAAAAATCACTGCATTTGTATGTAATGGACGTAAACGGCCATAGCTAAGCCAAGGAATATTAAAAGTAATTTCTGGCCAGATGAGCTGGGCTGCAAGGATGACCCCTACAAGCATGCCAACAATTCCCCAAAGAACAGTCACTAAGGCAAACTGACTGACAACCTTGTAATTGAAGGTATCTTGATTACTCCC
>JBILYO010000028.1:0-16045 GCA_044377685.1 Polynucleobacter sp.
AGTAGCGATATTTTGATTCAAGGCGGGGGTCCAGTAGGCCTTGCTTGTGCTGCCTGGTATTTACAAAAATTTCCAGAAGCAAAACTCACCCTACTTGATCGTAATCCAGTTGAAGATGCTGATTTAGCCAGCGCAGATAGTCGTGGTATTGCCCTTTCTCATGGCAGCAAAATCTTGCTCGATACGATCCAGGCTTGGCCAACCGATTGTGCCGATATTCACCGAGTCCATGTTTCTCAAGCAGGGCGATTTGGGCGTGCCCTGATGACTCGCGAGGAGCTCAATCAGGATGCATTAGGGCACATTGTTCGTTATCGTGATATTCATTTAGCACTGCGAAAAGCACTGAGAGTAATACAAGTTAAGAGTCCTAACTTTATTTGGCAGCATATCAATGATGATGATTCGCAAAGCACCATCACTGCCAAATGCATTGTGCATGCTGAGGGTGGCCTGTTTAAAACACAAGAGTGGGTAGAGTCAGGTCGCGATTACGGACAATCTGCATTAGTGGGGTTGGTGGAAGTCGAAAATGCAGCACCTCATCAAGCCTGGGAACGCTTTACTTCCGAGGGTCCTCTTGCAGTATTACCAAGTCATTATGGCCAGAATATTTTAAATCTCGTTTGGTGTGGCTCTCCCGAATCCTCACAAGATCGCTTGCACTTAAGTGATAGCGAATTTTTATCTAGTTTACAAAATGAATTTGGCTCAAGGATTGGGCGCTTTTTGAAAATTCAAGATCGACGCCTATATGAATTAGGCTTGAATTACCGCAAGCAAATTACGAAGGGCCATGAGGTTTGGATTGGCAATGCTGCGCAGACATTACATCCTGTTGCCGGGCAGGGTCTGAATTTAGGTTTAAGAGATGCATTTCTCTTGGCGGAAAAATTAGCTGGAGTATTTGCAAATACTCCAGAAGGCCCCAGCGCAACAGAAATTCAAAATGCACTAGAAGATTACGCTCAAAGCAGAAAAGTGGATCGCACCACAACCATTGGCTTAACGGACTTTATGGCCAGAGTCTTTACTTCTAACTTAGCACCTGTAGTACTAGCCCGTGGATTAGCCTTATCGGCTCTTCAGTGGCTCCCCTCTGCGAAGACAGCCTTAGCTCGCCAGATGATGTTTGGCAGGCGCTAAGCCGCTTCAATCCAATACAAAAGAAGATTAGAGCCAATTTGACTTGTGCCATGTAATCTGCCTAATTTTTAGGCAGATTTAGTCCCGACTGTGCTAAAGTGTCAAGCTCTTCACGCACAACAAAGTCGCTCTAAGCCCAAACCTCTTAAAAATGCAGATTGGTCCACACATCCTAGCAAATCGACTCTTTGTTGCCCCTATGGCTGGTGTAACAGACCGTCCCTTTAGACAGCTATGTAAGCAGTTAGGTGCTGGATACGCTGTCTCAGAAATGGTTGCCTCCAATGCTCTACTCTGGAATAGCGTCAAGACTCAACGTCGCGCGAATCACGTAGGAGAATTTAAACCAATCGCCGTTCAAATCGCCGGTGCAGATCCTGCAATGATGGCAGCCGCTGCTAAATTAAACGTTGATCATGGCGCGCAAATTATTGATATCAATATGGGATGCCCTGCAAAGAAAGTTTGCAATGTTGCTGCAGGGTCGGCGCTACTTCGAGATGAGGCACTAGTGCAAAAAATACTAGAGGCTATAGTCAAAGCAGTCGGCGCTGGACCAGATGCTGTACCGGTAACATTAAAGATTCGTACCGGCTGGGATCGTGAGCATAAAAATGCAATCGATATCGCCAAGATTGCAGAAAAATCTGGCATTTCTATGCTGACCGTTCATGGTCGTACCAAGGCCGATCTATATCATGGTGAGGCTGAATACGAAACGATTACTGCAGTTAAAAGTAGTGTCGCAATACCAGTGGTTGCTAACGGCGACATCACAAGTCCAGAAAAAGCAGAGTTCGTCCTTCAAACTACTGGCGCTGATGCCATCATGGTTGGTCGTGCTGCCCAAGGTCGACCTTGGATCTTCCGTGAGATCAATCACTATCTAGAAACTGGTAGAAAACTACCGAATCCTGAAATTAATGAGATTCAGGGGATCATGAATGCGCACCTACTGGATCATTACGAGTTCTATGGCGAACATATTGGTCTGCGTACTGCCCGCAAACATATTGGCTGGTACTGCAAAGGTTTAAGAAATTCACATGCATTTCGTCAGCGTATGAATACAGCAGATGATTGCAAAACTCAATTACAGATGGTCAATGATTATTTTGATGAAATGAAATCGCACTCTGATCGTTTACTTTTTTTAGAAGCAGCCTAATTATTTTTTAGCATTGATAGACTTTATGAACAATAAACACCCGATTACCGAATGTATTGAGACTCAGTTACAAGGTTATCTGAACGACCTCAAAGGCACGCCACCGAACGATATTTATCAAATGGTTTTGGCGGTGGTTGAAAAGCCAATGTTAGAGCTAGTCATGCAACACGCCAAACAGAATCAATCTTTAGCCGCTCAATACCTAGGCATTAACCGTAATACCCTGCATAAGAAATTGGTTGAACATCAACTTCTCAGATAGTCTAAAAAATATCCTTACATTTAATCCTTATTCTGATTTCTAATTCTCAATGATCCGTTCAGCCCTTCTCTCTGTTTCCGATAAAAATGGTATCGTGCCTTTTGCAAAAGCACTTCATGAGCAAGGCATCAAGCTGATCTCGACCGGTGGGACAGCAAAACTCTTGGCTGAAAATCACCTGCCAGTAGTCGAAGTAGCTTCGCTAACCAAGTTTCCAGAGATGCTAGATGGTCGTGTCAAAACCTTGCATCCGATGGTGCATGGCGGTTTATTAGCGCGTAGGGATTTTCCTGAACATATGGCTGCCTTAAAAGAGCATGGCATTGATACGATTGATATGCTCGTGATCAATCTCTATCCATTCAATGAGACCATTGCCCGCGAAAACTGCTCGTTTGAAGATGCCATAGAAAACATTGATATTGGTGGCCCAGCGATGCTCCGTGCAGCTGCGAAGAACCATCAAGATGTCACTGTATTAATTTCTCCCGATGATTACGCTTCGGTGTTAGCTGAGATGAAAGCCAATAACAATACCGTTTCCTATCAAACGAATTTGGGCTTAGCTAAAAAGGTCTTTGCGCATACTGCACAATACGATGGTGCCATTGCAAACTACCTCTCATCACTTGGTAATGACTTAGACCACAAAACACGTTCAGCTTTCCCAGAAACACTCCATCTTGCTTTTGAAAAAGTACAAGAAATGCGTTACGGCGAGAACCCACATCAATCTGCTGCTTTTTATAAAGATATCCATCCAGTTGCCGGAGCCCTTGCCAATTACCAGCAACTCCAAGGTAAAGAGCTGTCTTATAACAATATTGCTGATGCCGATTCTGCTTGGGAATGCGTTAAAAGTTTTTCGAATCATTCTAGCGGTGCTGCAGCTTGCGTCATCATTAAGCATGCTAATCCTTGCGGCGTAGCAGTTGGTGCTAATGCACTTGAGGCTTATCAAAAAGCACTTAAAACTGATCCGAGCTCCGCCTTTGGCGGCATTATTGCCCTCAATATTGCTTGTGATGGTGCAGCAGCTGAAGCGATTTCTAAACAATTCGTTGAAGTATTGATTGCCCCTAGTTTTAGTGCTGAAGCAAAAAAAATCTTTGCTGCAAAACAAAATGTCCGTTTACTTGAAATTCCGCTGGGGACTGCATTTAATGCTTTTGACTTTAAACGCGTGGGTGGTGGCTTATTAGTTCAATCACCTGATGCTAAAAATGTTTTAGAAAATGAAATGCGCGTAGTGAGCCAACGATTACCAACCCCCAGCGAAATGAATGACATGATGTTTGCTTGGCGCGTTGCTAAGTTTGTTAAATCAAATGCGATTGTCTATTGTGCAGATGGCATGACTCTTGGCATTGGAGCCGGTCAAATGAGTCGGGTTGACTCTGCCAGAATGGCGAGCATTAAAGCTGAAAATGCTGGCTTGAGTCTCAAAGGCTCTGCTGTCGCTAGCGATGCCTTTTTTCCTTTCCGTGATGGCTTAGACCTAGTTGTCAATGGCGGTGCAAGCTGCGCCATTCAACCTGGCGGCAGTATGCGTGATGACGAGATTATTGCCGCTGCTAATGAACATGGTATTGCCATGGTCTTTACTGGCACTCGCCATTTCCGTCACTAAGTCAGTAGATATTAAAACTTCATGCGCTGGATAGGAATCGACCCTGGCTTACGCACCACTGGATTTGGTGTGATTGATGTAGATGGTCAAAAGTTAACGTATGTAGCCTCAGGCATCATTGAAAGCGGTGATCCCGCCAAGGGTTTGCCTGAGCGCTTAGGCGCACTTTATTCTGGGGTGAAAGAAGTACTAGAAACCTATCGGCCTGAAGCGGCTGCCATTGAAGAAGTCTTTTTAAACGTTAATCCTCGCTCTACCCTCATGCTAGGGCAAGCTAGAGGGGCTGTCATTGCTGCCTTGGTCTCAGAAAAACTTCCCGTGGCTGAGTACAGTGCATTGCGGGTCAAGCAGTCAATTGTAGGCACAGGGCGTGCTGCCAAACCGCAGGTTCAAGAAATGGTGAAGCGGCTTCTTAAACTAAATCGTGCACCTGGTACGGATGCCTCTGATGCACTAGGTGTCGCCATCTGCGCGGCTCATCATGCTCAAATACCAAAAGCCATTACTGCAGCACTCGCCCCAAAGAAGCGCACCAAGTAAATTGATTAAACAGGTTAAGATCTTCCTATGATCGGTCGCATACAAGGCACTCTCGTTTCAGTACACCCCCCTAGACTGTTGGTTGATTGCCAAGGTGTTGGCTATGAAATCGATGTTCCGATGAGCACTTTGTATCAATTGCCAGAGGTCAATCAAAAAATTACCTTATTAACCCACTTTCAGGTTCGTGAAGATGCTCAGCAACTCTTTGGCTTTGCTACTGAGACAGAGCGTCAAGCCTTTCGGGCTTTAATCAAGATTAGTGGCGTAGGATCACGTACTGCCCTAGCAGTACTTTCTGGGATGAGTGTGAATGAGTTAGTTCAAGCTATTGCCCTGCAAGAGGCTGGACGCTTAACCCAGGTACCTGGCATTGGCAAAAAAACTGCTGAACGCCTTTGCCTAGAACTCAAAGGTAAGCTGGCTCCGGACCTGGGTATTAGCAATGGGAAACCTCAAGTGATCGAAGCGAGCAGCGAAGTTCTACAAGCACTATTGGCTTTGGGTTATTCCGAAAAAGAAGCACTATTAGCACTCAAACAGATTCCTGCTGACACTACCGTATCTGATGGTATTCGGATGGGCTTAAAGTATCTATCTAAGGCCTAAATAAGCAAACGGCACTAAACTAGCAGCATGGCAATTCACACAGACGACCTGAGCGCTATTCCTGAAGATTTACCCCAAGGTAATGATCGCATTGTTAGCGGCGCTGCAGGTAATGCTGAGGCTGTATTTGAAAGAGCACTACGGCCAAAACAACTCGATGAATATGTTGGTCAAACTAAAGCGCGCGCCCAACTAGAAATATTTATTACTGCCACTAGAGCGCGCCAAGAAGCCTTAGATCACGTACTACTCTTTGGACCACCCGGGCTTGGAAAGACTACCTTAGCGCATATCATCGCCCGCGAACTAGGAGTCAATTTACGTCAGACTAGCGGCCCTGTCTTAGACAGACCTGGAGATCTAGCAGCCTTATTAACTAATCTTGAAACCAATGATGTGCTCTTCATTGATGAGATTCATCGCCTCTCTCCGGTTGTAGAGGAGATTCTGTATCCAGCGCTAGAAGATTACAGCTTAGATATTATGATCGGTGAAGGGCCTGCAGCACGCAGTGTCAAAATTGATCTCAAGCCTTTCACACTTATTGGCGCTACTACTCGCGCAGGCATGCTCACTAATCCTTTGCGTGATCGCTTTGGTATCGTTGCCAGACTTGAGTTTTATACAACGGAAGAACTCACTAAAATTATTAACCGCTCAGCCAATCTTCTTAAGGCTGATATTGATCCCGAAGGGTCAGTAGAAATTGCCAAGCGTGCACGCGGTACCCCGAGAATTGCGAACCGTTTACTGCGTCGAGTACGTGACTATGCAGAAGTAAAAGGAACAGGCACCATTACGAAGGCAATGGCTGATGCGGCCTTGAAAATGCTGGATGTCGATCCAAGCGGTTTTGATGTCATGGATCGAAAACTCCTAGAAGCGATCTTGCATAAGTTTGATGGCGGTCCTGTCGGGATTGATAATTTAGCTGCTGCCATTGGTGAAGAACGTGACACGATTGAAGATGTCTTAGAGCCCTATCTGATTCAACAGGGCTATCTCCAAAGAACCTCACGCGGCAGAATAGCAACCCGCCAAGCTTATGAGCACTTTGGATTAACGCCACCGAGCAATAACACCAGCTTAGATCTGTAGCACAAGCTTAGCTGAGTGTTACCTTAGCAAAGCGACGCTTACCCACCTGAATTAAGTAAGTGCCTGCCTCAATCTTGAGCTGCTTGTCACCGATCGTCACACCATCAATTTTTACACCGTTCTGATCGATATTGCGATTAGCCTCAGAACTAGACGGTACAAGGCCTGCAGCCTTGAGGAAATGAGCGACCCCCATAGGGGCCCCTGCCAAGCTCACTTCTGGAACATCATCTGGGACGCCACCTTTAGCGCGGTGATTAAAGTCCTCTAGCACTTTCTCGGCAACAGCTTGTGAATGAAAACGTGTCACGATTTCTTGTGCAAGTAGCACTTTGCAATCGCGCGGATTTCTACCGGCTGCAACTTCTTGCTTCATCAAATCAATTTCTGACATTGGGCGGAATGAGAGTAGGGTGAAATAATCCCACATCAAATCATCAGAGATACTCATGAGCTTGCCAAACATATCGCCAGCAGGCTCACTAATACCGATGTAATTACCTTTGGATTTACTCATCTTCTCAACGCCATCCAAACCAACCAATAAAGGCATGGTCAAAATGCATTGAGGTTCCTGACCATATTCACGCTGGAGCTCACGCCCCACTAGTAAATTAAATTTTTGATCAGTACCGCCGAGCTCTAAATCACTTTTGAGTGCAACTGAGTCATAGCCTTGCATCAAGGGGTATAGAAATTCATGGATAGAGATAGGAATGCCATTGCGATAACGCTTTGTAAAATCATCGCGCTCTAGCATCCTTGCTACCGTATGCTTAGCAGCCAATTGAATCATGCCGCGTGCGCCAAGAGGATCAGACCACTCACTGTTGTAACGTACTTCTGTTTTAGAAGGATCAAGCACCATACTAGCTTGACGATAATAAGTGCCTGCATTGATCGCAATTTCTTCAGGAGTCAATGGTGGACGAGTTGCATTGCGGCCTGATGGATCACCTATCATGCTGGTGAAATCTCCGATCAAGAAAATCACTGTATGGCCTAAGTCTTGTAACTGTCGTAATTTATTTAAAACAACGGTATGTCCAAGATGAATATCAGGAGCCGTAGGATCTAAACCCAGCTTGATGCGTAAGGGAGTTTTGGTAGCTTGGCTGCGCGCTAATTTTTGCACCCAATCTGCCTCAACTAATAGCTCATCACAGCCACGCTTCGTGACTTCAAGCGCAGCAAAGACTTCAGGGGTTAAGGGATATTTTTGTTCTGGTTTAGCCGTCATGCTGATTCGGATACTGATACAGTTATTGAGTATTTAAATTGCTAAAGCATAATTGTCGCATTCCTGAGACTAACACCCAGAACCCCATGAACAAACCCCACTCCCTCTATATTGGCCTAATGTCTGGTACTAGCCTAGATGGGATTGATGCCATTCTTGCCAAGATTGGTCCCAATGGCGAAACCAAGGCTCAAGCAGCCGTGAGCACCCCCTTTTCAGCCGAGCTTCATAAAGCCTTGATTGAACTCCAAAGTCCCGGGCCCAATGAATTACATCGAGAAAAACAGGCAGCTAATGCCTTGGCTATTGCTTACGCCCAAGCTGTTTATTTATTGCTAGAAAAAGCGGGGCTTAAAGCGAGCGATATTGTTGCCATTGGGGCTCACGGACAAACTATTCGTCATCAACCTGAGCTTGGTGAAAACTTAGCCTATACCCATCAAACGTTGAACGCAGCGCTCTTAGCTGAAAAAACGGGGATTGATGTCATCGCTGATTTTAGGGCTCGGGATCTAGCAGCTGGAGGTCATGGTGCCCCACTAGTACCCGCCTTTCATGCGCAACAATTTGCATCTACAGAAAATATGGCAGTTGTGAATATTGGTGGCATAGCCAATCTCACATTACTACCCAAAAACGCTGAAGTCAGCGGATTTGATTGCGGACCAGGCAATATGTTGATGGATTCCTGGATCTTTGATCAACAGGGCAATCTCTTTGATCAAAATGGTGCTTGGGCAGCGCAGGGAAAATCAAATGAAGCATTACTTCAGAGAATGCTTGCTGATCCCTTCTTTACAAAAGCACCTCCAAAGAGTACTGGTCGCGATGACTTCCATCTAGGATGGCTACAAGAAAAAATAGGGCAAGAGAATTATCTTACTGAAGATGTGCAAGCTACTTTATTGCATTTAACTGCTCACACAATCTTAGAATCATTAGCAGTACATGCCCCACAAACCCAGAAGCTAATTGTCTGTGGAGGCGGAGCTAAAAATACTGCATTGATGAATTTACTGAAAACTAAAGCAAGTGATTTCTTTAAACATGCTGTAGAAATTACGACAAGTGATTCATTAGGAGTTGATCCACAGCTTGTAGAAGGGCTGGCTTTTGCTTGGCTTGCATGGGCCCATAAAGAAAAACGGCCAGCAAATTTGCCAGCCGTTACGGGAGCGAAAGGCCCTAGAATTCTAGGCGCTTACTATCCTGCGTAGTGAATTTCTTTAAGCAGAAAAAGAAGATCCGCAGCCACAAGTCGTTGTCGCGTTTGGATTCTTGATCACGAACTGTGAGCCATTAATATCTTCTTTGTAGTCAATTTCAGCACCAACTAAATATTGAAAGCTCATTGTATCTACTAGAAGCGTAACGCCATTCTTCTCAAACAAAGTGTCATCTTCATTTACAGCATCATCAAAGGTAAAGCCGTATTGAAAACCAGAGCAACCGCCACCTTGTACGAATACGCGTAGCTTTAATTCTGGATTTCCTTCTTCAGCAATCAGGTCGGCCACTTTTGCAGCAGCGCTATCTGTGAACACCAAGGGAGTTGGTGGCTCAGCTAAATCTTGTGCGGGTTGCGTAGCTAATTCAGTCATGGTTCACTCCTAATTCAAAATGCGATGGTTTATTTTAGGCTTTTAATGCCCAGCGTGCTGAAGGGTCATTTCTGATTCATCAAGGGGATAGGGCAATTTGGGTTAAACCAGTCATTTCAGGCAGGCCAAACATGAGGTTCATGCACTGCACACCCTGTCCTGATGCCCCTTTTACCAAGTTATCTTCCACTACCAGAATGACCAAGGTATCACCCCCACCTGGACGATGGATGGCTATTCTAATGCCATTACTACCCCTCACAGAGCGAGTCTCTGGATGGCTGCCAGCAGGCATGATGTCTACAAATGGCTCATCTTGATAGAAATCCTCATACAGCTTTTGGTAATCGACATCTTTGCCGGCTTCCATCAAACGCACATATAAAGTGGAATGAATGCCTCTGACCATTGGCGTCAAATGGGGCACAAAAGTCAAACCAATCTGATCGTGACCTGCTATAGCTTTTAAACCTTGCACAATTTCAGGAAGGTGACGATGGCCTTTGACGCTGTAAGCCTTGAAGTTATCACTAGCTTCAGAGAGCAGCATTCCGATCTCAGCTTTACGCCCAGCGCCAGAAGTGCCAGACTTAGAATCAGAAATAATATGTTTGCCATCAATCAATTGTTTGCCACCGGTCGATTTCGGTGACAGCAATGGAGCTAAGCCAAGTTGAACTGAGGTGGGATAGCAGCCAGCTAAACCTACCACGCGTGCCTTTTTAATGGCCTCACGATTGATCTCTGCCAGGCCATAAACTGCTTCCGCCAAAATATCAGGGCAGCTATGCTCTATGCCATACCACTTGGTAAATTCTTTCACATCTTTTAAGCGGAAGTCAGCAGCCAAATCCAAGATCTTGACATTATTTGCCAGTAATTCTTTTGCTTGTGCCATTGCAACTCCGTGCGGGGTTGCAAAGAACACGACATCACAGTCATTTAAATTCGACTCATCTGGTGTTGTAAATTTCAGATCAACACGACCCCGCAAAGATGGAAACATCTCAGCCACTGGCATACCAGCTTCTGTCCGAGAAGTAATAGCAATAATTTTTACCTCGGGGTGCTGTGCCAATAAACGCAACAACTCTACCCCTGTATAACCAGTGCCACCAACAATGCCAACCTTAATCATGTCATTCTCCAAAATACTGAGCAAGAGCAGTTTTTCATAAAACTACTGAATACCTCGATTGTAGAAACAAAAAGGGCCGCTTGCGCGACCCTTTCATAAAACAACAGCGACTGAAAGAAATTAGCGCTTGCTGAACTGCTTACGACGACGCGCGCCATGCAGACCAACTTTTTTACGCTCAACTTCACGGGCATCGCGAGTTACCAAACCTGCTTTAGACAGGGCTGGCTTCAAAGTGATGTCATAGTCCATCAATGCACGAGTAACACCGTGACGAACTGCACCAGCTTGGCCAGTTTCACCACCACCAGAAACGTTTACTTTGATATCAAAGGTCGTTAAGTGAGCTGTGAGAGCCAAAGGCTGACGTGCGATCATGCGCGATGTTTCACGAGCAAAATAAGCATCGATAGGCTTACCGTTAACGATAATTTCGCCTTTGCCAGATTTAATGAATACGCGCGCAACAGAACTCTTGCGACGACCAGTACCGTAATTCCAATTTCCGTAATTAATAGCCATTTGGTTTCCTTAAATCTCTAACGCTTTTGGCTGTTGAGCCGCATGCGGATGATTGGCGTCGCCATAGACTTTCAATTTCTTGATCATGGCATAGCCTAGTGGGCCTTTTGGCAACATACCCTTCACAGCCTTCTCCAAAGCGCGACCTGGAAAACGATCTTGCATCTTGTCGAAGTTGGTCGAGCTAATACCGCCTGGGTATCCGCTGTGACGGTAATAAATTTTGTTTAAGCCTTTGGTGCCAGTGACACGCAGCTTAGATGAATTGATCACGACAATAAAGTCGCCAGTATCAACGTGTGGCGTGAATTCAGGTTTGTGCTTGCCGCGTAGACGGTGTGCCACTTCACTGGCGACACGACCGAGGACTTTGTCCGTAGCGTCAATCACGAACCATTCATGCACTACCTCATGGGATTTTGCAGAAAAAGTTTTCATGATTTCTCAAATTGTTATAGTCAAAAAAGTTACTCCAATCACACCGCGTCCACCTTGGCCCTGCTTATATTTGCAAGCTCGCAGATTCTGCAATCTAACTGTTAAAACAATTACCGCTGACTAGTTCGGTAATTCAGTAAAGCCTTGAATTGTAACCCAAAAAAAACCCAGGAACGAGTCCTGGGTTGGAATCCACCGATGTTTGGGTGGAGGAGACACTGGGTGGTAAGTCGCAGTCTTCTATAAGACTGACTACCAATATGGTTATTCTACATAAAAAAACTGGTGCAGTGCAAGAAAGTTGACCAATATCAAGACATTTATGTTGCCACGCAACAACTGAGATCACTTGAAAATTGGTAAACTATTGAAAATATTGATTAATTTTCCAAATTAGGACTTGCTATATGGAATGTCGAGTATCTTGGTTGGGTAATGGTGGAATGGCTTTTTCAGCCGAAACAGGCAGCGGACACCTCATTAATATGGATGGCGCCCCAGAAGCAGGAGGTAAAAACCTAGCCCCAAGGCCTATGGAGCTTCTTTTGGCAGGTGCAGGCGGTTGCTCAGCCTTTGATGTGGTTTTAATCCTACAAAGATCCCGTCAGGCGGTCAGCGCTTGCAATGTCAGCCTGACTGCAGAGCGCGCCAGCGAGGATCCCAAAGTCTTCACCAAAATCAATTTGCACTTTGAAGTGAAGGGAAAAGATCTGGATCAAGCAAAAGTAGATCGTGCAGTGAAGCTTTCCCATGAAAAGTACTGCTCAGCCACCACAATGCTCGCTAAAACTGCTGAACTGACTTACAGCGTGCAAGTCATTTCGGAATAAGTGCAGAGTCAATCGATAAGCCGGATTCTGTCGCCTAGATTTGCATCTAGGGGCAATCATTCCTCTAGGCCGGCAGTTACCTGACGGCTCAAGCTCCCTACCCGCAGACTCAGCGGGACGCCTCATCGCCTGCTTACTTGGGATTGCTCCGGGTGGAGGTTACCGCGTTTCACCGTAACTAAATACGCTCGTCTCTGTGGCCCTATTCCTCACGTCGCCGTGGATGGCTGTTAGCCATCACCCTTCCCTATGGAGTCCGGACTTTCCTCCCCCTCACTAAAGAGGCGGCGATTGCCCAATTGACTCTGCGACTGCAGTCTAACGCAGTCAGACTATTTTGGTTCGGAAATTAAAAAGTTTGGCTTAAACCAGTGACCATGCAATCGTTTCACCAGCACGTAGCGGAACAATCGTGGCATCGCCCAAAGGTAACTCTTGTGGAATGCTTTGCGCTTGCTTCTTGAGGGTAATTTTTTTACTATTGCGCGGCAAAGAATAAAAATCGGGGCCAAAAAAACTCGCGAAGCCTTCTAATTTTTCTAACTGATTCACACTTTCAAATGCCTCAGCATATAAACCTAAGGCATTAAAAGCGCTATAGCAACCGGCACAACCACAAGCCGCCTCTTTATCTCCCTTTGCATGGGGTGCACTATCGGTTCCCAAAAAGAAACGGGGATTGCCACTGGTCGCAGCCTCTAATAGTGCAACACGATGCTCTTCACGCTTTAGCACTGGTAAACAATAATTGTGTGGACGAATTCCACCAGAAAAAATCGCATTACGATTCATGAGTAGATGTTGCGGAGTAATAGTAGCCGCTAAGGTATTTCCTGTTGCAACGGCATCACGCACATAGTGTGCAGCTTGTTTAGTAGTGATGTGTTCAAACACCATTTTGAGCTGCGGAAAATCTCTACGCAATGGCTCTAGTATTTGATCAATAAAGACTGCTTCTCGATCAAAGATATCAATATCGGAATGAGTCACTTCGCCGTGAATTAAAAAAAGCATCCCAACTTCCTGCATCGCTTCCAGCGCTTTGTAGCAATGCCGAATATTGCTTACTCCAGCATCACTATTAGTTGTGGCTCCTGCCGGATAAAGCTTGAAGCCGACAATTCCCTCAGCCTTGGCTTTGCGCACTTCATCAGCCGAAGTATTATCTGTCAGGTACAGGGTCATTAGAGGCTCAAAACTATTGATGCCAAGAGATTTCAAGTTCGCTTCTATCCGTGAGCGATAAGCATGTGCTAATTCCACTGTAGTAACCGGTGGTTTTAAGTTCGGCATGATGATGGCGCGCGCAAATTGCCTGGCAGTATCAGCCAATACATCCTTCATAACAGCACCATCACGAATATGTAAATGCCAGTCATCAGGCTGGATGAGTTGAATTTGTGTAGGGCTATTAGGCATTTGATTTATCTATCAAGATAATACGGAAATCATTCACATTCGTTAGTGTAGGACCAGTTTCTACTAAAGCCCCTAATTCTGCAAAAAAACCATAACAATCATGTGCCGACAAAAATGTTTCTGGTTTTAAACCCTGAGCTTGACTGGCTTTTCGAATGTCGCCGTCAAACCACGCTCCTGCATTCTTTTCGCTACCATCAATCCCATCAGTATCAGCTGCCAAAGCAGCCATTTTTGGCAAATCAGAGCTTGCAGCTAAAAGGGAGAGTAGGTATTCACTGCAACGGCCACCACGCCCTTTAATACCCAGAGGAATCGTTACAGTACATTCACCACCAGAGATGAATGCTAGAGGCTTACCACCTTTAACAAAATGCTCACGCACTAGATTCGCTTGTTCAACCCCAACTTCTTGCGCCTCACCAGTGATAGTGTCGCCCAATACAATAGGCTCATAACCTTGACTACGAACATAATCTGCTGCAGCCTCTAAACTTTTATAAGCTGTCGCAATGACATGATTGGCAACTTGTGCATTCTTTAAATCCTGTTCTTTTAAAGTCTCAGGTTTTTTTCCAGCTGCACCTTGTTGAAGATGATTCATCACTGATGCAGGAATGACATCATTCCCAAGGTGATACTTTTCAAAGATATTGAGAGCATCTTTGTAAGTTGAATAGTCAGCTGCACAAGGACCACTGGCGATATCTGCAGGCTGATCACCAGTAACATCAGAAATCAATAGGGCTTCGACTCGGGCTCCACGACTCATGGCAACCCTAGCAAGATTACCTCCTAAAATCGCAGATAAATGTTTGCGCACTATATTCATTTCTTCAATGGGTGCGCCACTTCGCAAAAGAGTTTCTGTTGTAGCGCGCATGTCATCAATGCTGATTCCCTCTTGTGGCAAAGTCAATAAACTAGATCCCCCACCAGAAACCAATGCAATCAATACGTCTTCGGCTTGCAACTGTTTTGCTAGGGCTAAAACTGCATTAGCTCCGTTCATACCAGCCTGATCAGGTACTGGATGTCCTGCTTCGATGATTTTGATATGGGTTGTTGGAGAGCTATGACCATAACGAGTCAGTACTACACCCTCTATCAAAACTTTTGGCCAATGGACTTTCGCATAAGCCTCTAATGCGCTTGCCATAGAGGCGCTGGCTTTGCCGGCCCCCACCACTAAGCACCTTCCCTGAGGTTCTTGTCCTGGGGGAAAGATCTTGGCCAGATACTGCGGAACAATCAATTGCGGATCTGCTACAGCCACCGCTGCTGCAAAGGCTTTCTTCAGAATGGCTTCAGTATTTAAGGATTGAGTCATCTAGCTATTCTAATCAAGCGTCGCTCGTTCTTGCATTTGCCACATCTCACTGTAGCGACCATTGGCGGACAATAGCTCAAAATGGGTTCCACGCTCCACAATTTGCCCATGATCCATGACTAATATCTGATCAGCATGAATAATGGTCGAAAGTCTGTGGGCAATAATGAGAGTTGTGCGATTTTTAGCTAAGCTTAGTAGCTCTTCTTGAAAAGCCCTCTCGGTTTTTGAATCTAATGCCGAAGTAGCCTCATCAAAAATCAGCATGGCAGGTTTTTTTAGCAAAGTTCTTGCAATCGCAACACGCTGCTTTTCACCACCAGAGAGTTTTAAGCCCCGCTCACCAACTTGTGCCTCATAGCCATCGGGTAGGCGTTTAATAAAACCATCAATCTGTGCTGCTCTAGCAGCCTCATGCACCTCTTCAATTGAGGCCGAGGGATTACCGTAAGCAATATTGTATCCAATAGTGTCATTGAATAGAACGGTATCCTGCGGCACGATACCAATCGCCTTGCGCAAGCTAGCTTGAGTGACATCTTCAATGTTTTGACCATCAATTAATATTTTTCCATTCTGCACGTCGTAAAAACGAAAAAGTAATCTAGCTAAAGTACTTTTACCAGCACCACTCTGACCTACGACCGCTGTAATCGTTCCAGCAGGAATATTAAAACTGACATCTTTTAGGATCTCTCGTTTGCTCTCATAGTGAAATGAGACGTGCTCAAACCGAATGTCTGGACCTAAGCCGTGATTATGAATCTGTAAGACCTTAGCATCCGGTGAATCAGCGATCTCTTTATCAGTATTGAGCAAAGAAAACATGCGATCCATATCAGTTAAAGCCTGCTTAATTTCACGATAGATCACGCCCAAGAAATTTAAAGGGATATATAACTGAATCATGAGTGTATTAACCAAGACAAGATCGCCTAAGGTCATAGTGCCATTAACAACACCAATAGTCGCTCGCCACAATATCAGCACCAAACCAACAGCAATAATGATTTGTTGGCCCAAATTGAGAACAGCTAATGTTTTTTGTGACTTGACTGCTGCCACTTGATA
>JBILYO010000151.1:0-5341 GCA_044377685.1 Polynucleobacter sp.
CGTATGCAAAATACGGTAAGGTAGTTTTAGAGCAGCCGAGTATGTTTGCATGGCAGGTATTTGACGCAAAAATAAGCCCTAAGCTTCGAGATGAATACAGAATTCGTCAAGTGACTAAAGTTCAAGCTAATACTATTGAAGAGTTGGCAGAGAAGTTGGAGGGTGTAGACCCCAAAGCATTTGTAAAGACTGTGAAGGTGTTTAATGACTCAGTCATGACTGACGTACCGTTAAATTTAGCGGTTAAAGATGGTCGTGGTACCAAGGGTCTAGAGATTCCAAAATCAAACTGGGCCAATACGCTTGATACACCACCGTATGAAGCCTATGGTGTAACTTGTGGCGTCACTTTTACATTTGGTGGAGTGAAGATTAGTAATCATGGCCAAGTAGAAAACGAGGCTGGAAAGCCTATTCCCGGCCTATATGCAGCCGGAGAAATGGTAGGGGGATTGTTCTATTACAACTACCCTGGTGGTACTGGGCTTACTTCCGGCGCAGTTTTTGGAAAGCTAGCAGGAGATTCTGCCGGGAAAGCTGTTACTCAGAAATAAACTGGATTACTTTGACTTCGTTTTGACTGGCACTTTTTTTGCCTGAATTCGTTGCTTGAGTTCGACCACTTGTTCTTTTGGTAGGTATTTTTTACGAAGCTCAAATAAGCCAGGATTGAATTTTTCTTCTAGCAGAGCACTAAAGTGCTTGAAAATTTCCGCCAAGTAAATCTCATGACGAATTAAGCTATCAGCCAGATTGACTATGGGCTGACTTTGTGTGAACGCACCGGTGTTTTCTTTCATATTAACGATCAAAGCTTCTTTGAAGTCAATTGATAGGGTAATCAGGTATCTTCCAAGGCCCACGACAGTGCCATCTCCTTCATGAGCAAATACACTGCAATTTTTTGAAAAATTGAACTGCTTAATTTGATTTGAGTCACCAAACAAAATAAAGAGAAGTGATACCCCCCTTTTTGAGGCAAGCTTTAATTCTTCAAGATGAGGAAGCAGTTCTTCAAAGTGTGCTTTTATCCAAATATGCGATTTGGCTTCAAGAATGAGTTGGCTTATTTTTAAGCGAGCCTCATCAGAGTTATCAATGTTCCAAACATAATGGGTTTTTTCTTCGGGTTGGAGCTTTTCGAGTCCAACTTCAAGGGCTAGGCAGCGATCCTGTACGGCTTTAGAAATTCTACTAAAAAGGGTGGCTGGGTTGACGGGTACAAACCGAACCGGGTCAAGGCTAACCCTTTGCACAGCCTGTTTCTTTTCAAGACTATCTAGAGCGCTGTATACGTTTGGGCGGGGTAGAGCATTATTTTTACTAATCTCATAAGCCGTTACTGGGGAGCTCTGTAATAGGGAAATATAGATCTTAGCTTCATAATCAGTGAAACCAAGTTCCTGAAGTTCTTTAGAATATTTTGTAACTGTCTTAGTGGATAAGTGCATCTTCTAATTTTATATCGGAAGCCTTGTTTTCGTAATGGCTTAAAACCTAATTCATTTACTGGATGTTAGGTAGCGGCCTTAACTCGTAAGCGATCAGTCGATAATATTTGCTGTATTGCACCATTGCTTAGCGAAATCCTCGCCTATACTAGAAATACAAAAAATATAGATAAGAGACAAATTCAAAAATGCTAAATGAAGATTTATGCTTTTTATCGGCAACCGAGCAGTCAAAACTCATTCGCTCTCAAAAAATTTCAGTGCAAGAGCTAATTCGTGCCCATCTAGATCAAATCGAACGTTACAACCCAGTCTTAAACGCGATTGTGACTTTAACTGCAGACTCTGCCATGGCTGAGGCATATGCTGCAGATCAACAGATCGAGAAAAATACCGAAGTAGGAATATTGCATGGGCTACCCGTTGCGCACAAAGACTTGTTTTTAACGAAAGGCGTTCGAACCACTTTTGGATCTCTGGCATTTGAAGATTTTGTTCCGGATGTCGATTCCTTGCCAGTTGAGCGTCTCAAGAAAGCGGGAGGTATTAGTCTAGGTAAGACCAATACCCCAGAATTTGGTGCTGGTAGTCAAACCTTTAATGCAGTGTTTGGTTCGACGCCTAATCCCTATGATCTCACCAAGACCTGTGGAGGCTCTTCTGGTGGAGGTGCGGTTGCTTTAGCTAGCGGCATGATCTCTATTGCTGATGGAACAGATTTAGGTGGATCTTTACGTAACCCTGCTAGTTTTTGTAATCTAGTTGGCATACGACCTTCAGTGGGAAGAGTGCCATCATGGCCAGAGTCATTGGGTTGGTACACCATGAGTGTCCCTGGTCCCATGGCGCGTACCGTGCAAGATGTGGCTTTAGCAATGGCTGCCATGTCAGGTCCTGATGATCGCTCGCCGATCTCTTTGGAAGCACCTGGCGAGATATTTTTAAATCCTCTCACAAGATCATTTAAAGGTTGCAAGATTGCCTTTAGCGCAAATTTAGGTGGCTTACCTGTAGAGCCAGAAGTGGCCACAGTAGTTGAATCGACTCGGGCTGTGTTTCAAGATTTAGGTTGCGAGGTAATTAATGATGAGCCGAATATTTCTGAGGCCGATGAAATCTTCATGCTGTGGCGTGCTTGGCGAACTGAGTTACGCATAACGCCACTATTAAAGGAGCATCGCACTCAATTTAAAGATACAGTGATCTGGAATGCCGAGCAAGGTCTTCCTATTACGGGGCCTCAATTGGCCAGGGCTGAAGCTAAGCGAACTGAGCTCTATCACCGTATGCGCGAGTTTTTTAAGAAATATGAGTTTTTAGTATTGCCCGTCTCTCAAGTAGCTCCATTTTCAATAGATCTGGAGTTTCCGCAGGAGATTAACGGAGTCAAAATGGATACCTATATTGATTGGCAAAAATCGGCTTATCACATTAGTGCGCTAGGTAACCCTGCAATCTCGGTACCAGCAGGCTTTACCAGTAATAACTTACCCGTAGGTATTCAGATTGTTGGACGTCACCGAGATGATTTTGGAATACTGCAGTTAGCTTATGCCTTTGAGCAGAAGACCCAATTTGCTCAAAGAAAACCACCGATGTGCAGCTCTTAGTCAATAGATTCAAATGAAGTACCAAATTTCACAACTTATTACCAGTTCAAGGGGTATTAAAAAATACTGAAATTCTTCCGTTATCTTTTAGTGTTATTCAGTGCCCAAACTGTTCATTTTGCTACCTCGATTGCAGCCCCATATTAAGCTGCCGGAGATTCGTTTAAAACTTTTGTGAAAGAGAAGCTTGTGTGAATAAAAAGAATGTACTAATTACGGGTGCTAGCCGTGGCATAGGTCGGGCGATCGCAACACGCTTAACCGCAGATGGATATCAAGTGATTAATTTCGATCGCTCAGATCCTTCAGGCCTCTTAGAGGGAGAGGCATTTCACTGTATTGATATTACGGACAGTGCTGCTGTCAAAAAGTTAATTCAAGAAATCGCAAGTCGTACCGAGATAGTAAGGCTGGTCAATAATGCAGGGATCATCAAGCCAGGCACTCTGGAGGATGTGACTGATCAAGATTTTGATGCGGTATGCGCATTAAATCTTAAGGCACCCATGGTGCTAGCTCAATGTTTATTGCCTTACATGCGTAAAGCCAATTTTGGAAGAATTGTTAATATTGCCAGCCGAGCAGCTTTAGGGAAGGAAGAGCGGACTGCATATTCCGCGACTAAAGCAGGACTGCAGGGCATGACCAGAACCTGGGCTCTTGAACTGGCGCAATTTGGCATCACTGTGAATGCAATTGGACCAGGGCCTATTGCAACGGAGTTATTTACATCTGGCAATCCACCGGGCGCTCCCAAGACTATCAAGATTATTGAAAGTATCCCTGTTAAGAGAATGGGACAGCCTGAGGATATTGCGCATGCGGCAGCGTATTTGATGGATGAACGTGCCAGCTTTGTAACGGGACAAACACTGTATGTATGCGGTGGAATGACAGTTGGCTTAAGTAACGCCAGCTAGCTTCATTTAAGGGGTCTTAAGACTCAACTTGTCCGTATATTTAATTTGTTAAAGACATAATTTTTTTGGGTATTATTTACTCAGTGAATAAATATCTTTATATTTATCTAAGAAAACCAATCACAAATTTAACGGAGATAAGATGAGCATCAAACCAGAAAAACCGTACAAGGACATTCTTTTTGAAGTCAAGGATCAAGTTGCTTGGATTACGATTAATCGTCCCCGAGTGTTGAATGCTTTTAGAGAGCAAACACTGGATGAAATGATTGATGCAGTAAAACTGACAAGAGAAGATCCCTCTATTGCTTGCGTAGTCTTTACTGGTGCAGGAGATAAGGCTTTCTCTGCTGGCGGTGACTTCTATGCAATGAAACGCCTTACTTTTACCAATGCTTCTATGTGGAATGATCGAATGCTAGGTTTGGCCATGGCGATTCGGGGTATTCCGATTCCAGCAATTGCAATGGTCAATGGTTGGTGTGTTGGCGGAGGTCATGAGCTCGCTTTGTGGTGTGATTTGGTGATAGGTTCAGAAAAATCTGTCTTTGGCCAAACGGGTGCAAAAGTAGGGGCCTGTCCAACAGTGGGCGCGACTCAATATTTGCCACGCATTGTTGGCGAGCGGATTGCACGCGAGATGATTTTCTTAGCAAAGCGGTTTGATGCAAAAGAGGCTGAAAGAATTGGTCTCATTAATAAGTGCGTACCAGAGGCAGACTTATTAAAAGAAACTTTAGCTTGGTGCGAAAACATCAAGAGTAATAGCTCACAAACGATTCGCATGACTAAAAAGAGTTTGAACTTTGAATCTGATCAGCTTTATGCATCATGGCAGCATGGTATGGAGCTATTGGCCTACGTTTGGGGCTCTGAGGAGAGTTTGGAAGGTATGAATGCCTTCCTTGAAGGACGTAAACCGGATTTCCAGCAATTTAGATTAAAGAATAAAGCAGCTCTAGATGATTACTTAGATGGATTTCATAAGAATGAAAATGCACCTCCTGATATGCGAGATTAGTGATCGGTCTTATGACTTCAGATAATCGAGCTGAGTCTGCAATTCAAGAAGGCGCTTTGGCAGGACTGAAGGTGCTTGACCTTAGTCGTGTCTTAGCAGGCCCTTGGTGCGGCCAACTGTTAGGTGATTTGGGCGCTGAAGTGATTAAGATTGAATCACCTTCTGGCGGGGATGACACACGTGCCTGGGGTCCTCCGTTCTTGGAGGGTGAGTCTGCTTACTTTTTGGGATGCAATCGAAATAAACAAGGTGTGGCGATTGATTTTTCTGGCTCAGAGGGTAAAGACTTGCTGGCTAAACTAATCCCACAGTTTGATGTGTTGATTGAAAACTTTAAAA
>JBILYO010000002.1:0-48277 GCA_044377685.1 Polynucleobacter sp.
AACAATTTAACTTAAATGTGATTGAACCAAGACCTGCGTTGGTACCGCTATCTTTTACCGCTGATACATTTGGCAATCTAAGTGATTTGGCAGGCCTCAGTGTGCCAGTCCGAATTGCATCTGGATCTAAAGGGCTTCGCTATGGCGCTTGTCGGTTCAATGAAGATTTGCTTTTGACCCATAAAGGGCTGTCAGGACCAGCAGTATTGCAGGCCAGTAGTTACTGGACAGAGGGCGAACCTATTCACGTAGATTGGTTGGGGGCAGTTGAGCAACCTGGAGGCTTTAATTGCGATGAGTTATTTAATAACGAAGATAATCGTTTGAAGCCTACGGAAATTATTTTGGCATCTGTTTTACCTCAGAGGCTCGCAAAAGCATTTGCTGAACAACAAAATCTTTTAGGGCGTAAATGGGCGGAGGTCTCAAAAAAGGATCGTCACGCCCTCAAAGAATTACTCACTAATTGGTCAGTCAAACCAGCGGGCACTCTAGGCTGGAAGAAGGCTGAAGTCATGCTTGGTGGAGTTGACACTAAAGAGTTAGATGGTCAAACCATGATGTCACGCAAACATCCAGGGCTATTTTTTATCGGGGAGTGTGTTGATGTCACGGGTCATTTGGGTGGACATAATTTCCAGTGGGCTTGGGCAAGCGGTTTTGCTTGTGCACAATCCCTCTAGTAGCACTTAAGGTAAACTTTATCCCAGTAAATTAAAGAGGTCATTTTTATGAAAAAGCCTATACAACTCATTAGTACACTGTTGCTCGGCACATTGCTTTTGTGTTCCCTTAATCTCGCTCAGGCTGCCTATCCTGATAAGCCAATCAAAATTATTATTGGTTTTCCAGCTGGTGGACCTTTAGATGCACACATGCGTTTGCTGATTGAAAAATTGCAATCATCTCTTGGTCAAACTGTGATTGTGGATTATAAGTCTGGGGCAGGCGGGACTGTAGGCGCTCAGTTTGTTGCTCAAGCACCTGCAGATGGGTATACATTATTATTGGCAAATACTGGGACGATGGTAATTAATCCGGCAATTTATACAAAATCTCAATATGACACATTAAAAGAGTTTCAGCCGGTGGCGCGAACTGCACAACAGCCCTTAGCGCTGATAGTCAACAAAGACGTTGCTGCTAATTCTCTGAAAGAGCTGATTACATACGCTAAGGCAAATCCAGGCAAGCTCAACTATGGCTCTGCTGGTAATGGTGGAATCTCGCATTTAGTACCAGAGATGCTTAAAAGCGAGACGGGGATATTTATGGTGCATATCCCTTTTAAGGGTAGTGCACCTGCATTTACGGATCTGATTGCTGGACATGTGCAATTTATGGCGGAGTCAGTTCCGCAGGCAGCCATTTATGCGAAGCAAGGCAAAGTGAAGGCTCTTGCTGTGACTAGTGCTAAACGGAATCCAGCCTTGCCCAATACGCCAACTGTGATTGAAACAGGTATTGCTAATTTAGAAGTAGTGGGTTTCTATGGAATCCTAGCCCCTAAAGGAACGCCACCTGAAGTGGTGAATAAATTAAGTCAAGCCTTTAAAGAGACTTTGGAAAATCCAGAAATTCAAAAGAAGATGATTGATCAAGGCGCAGATCCGGCTTATCTCAATGCGGATCAATTTACTAAGTTCTTAGCTGCAGAGATGCCACGCTGGGCAAATGCAGTAAAGCAGGCTGGCGCTAAGTTAGATTAGTTGGCTTGCCAGAGGACTTGTAGTTCTGTGATTTGGGTATAGAGTGGTATGTGAGGAAGTTTCCATAGCACTAGTTAAATAGGAGAGTAAGGATGGACAACAAAGAAATTCAAAAATGGCAGCAAGAAAAGGCAAAAGAGCTCTTTGATTATTCCCACAAATTATTGGATGCTGCTAAAGATTTAGGAGCTCATCATATTGCTGAGATGGAATGGAGCATGAAAAATGCTATGGATAGTGCAAAGTCAGCCGCTAAAAATGACCTAGAAAAATTAAAAGCCTTACAGGAAGAGGCGGCAAAAGAAGCTGCTAAAAGAGCTGCTACCTATCAGAAGAAAGTTAAATCAGTACTCAAGGATATAGGAGAGAGTGCTGCTGATGAGACTGAAAAGCATCTTGAGAAGGTGCGTAGCTCCCTAGTGACATGGTTAGAGGATGCAGAAAATAAAATGCCATCGCATGCAGATAAATTATCTAAAGTAGTTCATGAAATGTCTACCACTGGACAAAAGATGTTTAAGGAAGGTCGAAAAATTGTGAATCAGGTCGCTGATACTGCAGAAAAGAATATTGATGACTTAGTTAAGAAGTCTTCCGGCAGTAAAAAATAAGTAGTCTTTTTTTTAAAAGCTAAGCTGTTCTTATGGGAATAAGAACAGCTTTTTTACTTCCAACCCTGAATCCAGTGATCACTATCGCTAAGCTCGCGCCAGCATATTTGCTTCGTTTTTTTGCTATAGACCGCCTCAATCTCAATCAATTCAATTCCCTGTTGAGGATCTTCTGGCAGAATGACCTTGCTCACCAAAAAATGTTTTTGTTTGCCAACGGGATGGACCGCAGTCCACTTACTTAAAAGTAATTTTTTTGGGCTGATGCGATTCATATTATTAGAAGACCGTGCACTGATAATCTTGAGCGGTGCTATGAAGTGTCCCTGACGAAGGTGTGAATACATAGTCGGCATCTTGGATGTTGGCGGGGCACTTTTTTGAAAAATAGCTGCGCTCACCTAAGCTCCCGCAATAATCCAGGCTAGTTTCTTGAAACTGCATTTGAGCCTTCTTCAGCACCATTGTCGTTTTGGATTCTTTGGGAGATGTACAGTTCCACGTACTGTAATTATCTCGTTCACAGGCAATTGAGCCCATGCAGGCCAATAGAATCAGTAGGTATTGCGGTCTAAAGCAAATCATAGGCAAAGAATAGCCTTATTAAAGGCGACTTATAGAACCCAGAAATGATGGGTTCCATCTTTACCAAGTTGCTCTACTAATCCAAATTCCCAATCTAGATATGCTTGCATGGCCTTAGGGTCAACACTGGTACCCTCATATGGACGCTTATAGCGGTCTAGAGGAGGGGAGGCTAAGTGAGTGGCTCCCTTTTCTAATTCCAGTTCACAATCTATCCAACTTTTAGTTCCACCATCAAGAACAAATACTTCAGCTTGGGTGAGTTTTTCCAGTTCTGGCGCAGCAAATAATGCGAGCTCACCAGGGCTGCTCGTCAGAACATAGCGATCTACCTGCGGTATTTTTTTAAGCGCTTCTTCAAGTTGAGAGCGCAACGCATACCAACTTCCTGGAATATGGCCTTTGAGATAATGAGCATGGGTACTCAAATCAATCGTCATTGTATTGCTGTCTGTTTTGAGCCATATTGAAAGTGTTTTAGCGTCAACCAGATTAGCCTTAGGCAGTTCAGGAATTGGTGGCTTCCATACCCCTCGTTCAGTCAAGTGACTAGTGTTGATGCCATCTAATACGTATACATCCCATGCCATTTGTGCCAACCATGAGGCGGGCATATTCGCTCTAACGCCACTTGGATCAGCTAATACGATGCGTGCACCGCGAGCGGGCGCAGTCATTTCTGTTTCTTGTACGAGTTGACCTCCGGGGACAGAGCGAAAGCCTGGAAGATGACCCGCCTCATATTCCTCTGGAGTGCGAGTATCGAAGAAGTAGGTAGTCCTTTCGACTTGTGATTGCCATTGCCGAACATCATCTAGACTGGCGCGCTTTACACCCGCCTGATCGGCAACACTGCGAGCGCGATCAGCTGCTTCTTGCGCATTTTTATCGCTGACTTCAGGAAAGCGACGAGTCTGTCCTTTATCTAGTACTTGCCCTGCTAAGGTCCAACCTATTGTGCCATTGCGTAAGGCGTTGACTTGATTAGGAATGCCAGCATTAATCAATGACTGTGTACCAATGATGCTTCGAGTCCTGCCAGCACAATTAACAATAATTTTGGTTTTGGGATTGGGTGCCAACTCAGGTACACGTAACACCAACTCTGCCCCTGGCACACTAATGCCAGTAGGAATGCTCATGGTATTGTATTCATCAAAGCGCCTTACATCTACCACCACTACATCTTCTTTAGCATCCAATAATTGTTTGACTTCTTGTGCTGAGAGGGAAGGGGTATGACGTTTTGATTCAACAAATTCCCCAAATGATTTGCTAGGTACATTAACGTCTTTAAATACTTCTCCGCCTGCAGCCTTCCAGCCCATTACACCGTTAGTAAATACAGAAACATCGCAATATCCTAGCGCTATCAGACGAGCAGCTGCAAGTTCTGCAAAACCCTCGCCATCATCTAATGTCACAATCGGTACATCCTTGCGGGGTAGCTTGCTAAAAGCATCTATTTCAATACGTGAAAGGGGTAGATTTGCGGCAAAGAGGGGATGCTCTTGCGCATGTGGATCTTCTTCTCGTACATCTAGAAACGCAATTTCTTCTTTCTTGAGAAGTTTGTTGCGAATAAATTCATAACTTTTGGTATTGATGCTCATCTTATCTCTATTGATTTTTATTTAATCTAATTTTACGTTGGATTTTTTAACGACTGTATCCGCCATACTATTTCCTGTTTGATATCAGTGGTGAGCTCAGGATGCATGTTGATCACACTTAAAAAAGCACCAAGAAGCCAGACACCAGCATCAGGTGGCATTTTGGCTGGTGCTGGAGCCTGATACCCGGCCAGGCGGGAAAAAATGGGTATGAGGTTCGTTGGCTTGCCTCATCTTGGCCAGGAGCCCGTTAGTGCCCTTAATCTTGGGGTAATGCGGGCGCTATGCCCCAGAATACGGAACTTTATGAGTATTTTCTGGCCATCTAGCGAGCTTTTTATTGAAGGCGCCCCCTTTTGCGGATTCCTGCTTTCTAGGCGTTATCCCTGATGAAATAGGCTGATTTCTGTAGTTTTTATAGAGATATACTGACTTCGTGGTTAAAAAGTATATTTTTTAGATGATGAGGAGAGAAGATGTCACAACACGATACATTGTTGGCTGCTTTTGAAACATATAAAGCTGAAAACGAAAAATTTATTGAAAAGGGCATTAAGGCATCTGCTGCCCGTGCTCGCAAAGCCTTGCAAGAAATTGCTGGCGCATGCAAAGAGCGTCGTAAAGAAATTACTGCTGCAAAAGAGGCAATGGAAGCTAAGAAGTAATTCTTAGCACTATTGATCTGTAAGCCTAGCCTTCAACCGCTAGGCTTTTTTATTGCCTTGCTTCAAATAGCAATGCCCAAGAGCGTTAGTTTCATAGCTTGATTTCGAATTGGAACTAATGACTGGTATTGCGGGCTATGTGCCCAAGCATGCGCATCTTCTTTGCTTGGAAAATGAAGCTCAACATAGGTGCTACACGGCATGCATTGAAGTTCATTCCAAAAGATC
Organism: Polynucleobacter sp.; assembly: GCA_044377685.1. Classification (GTDB taxonomy): domain Bacteria; phylum Pseudomonadota; class Gammaproteobacteria; order Burkholderiales; family Burkholderiaceae; genus Polynucleobacter. The sequence continues at coordinate 5,412 of JBILYO010000002.1, forward strand.
TCGGTAATCACGCCGCGGGCTTCAATGCGCCCTTGATAAAGCGCTACAGTTTCGCCAACCTGCTTGCGGTATTCCTCAAATGCACTCGGGTCTGTTAAATCCATTAATCCAATGACTTTAAATGCCATATACCCCTCCCGTTGAATATTGAATATCAGCAGTTTATAACCACGCTATAGTTACTGTATGAATCGTGATCAATTTATTCAAACCTTAGGGCAAGAGGGCTATCCAGATCCTGTTGAGGTGCTACGCGAACCAAATGGGCACTTAGATCATCACACACATCCATTTGAGGTGAAGGCGCTTGTCTTGAGTGGCAGTATTGAATTAACCATCAATGGGATTACAAGCTATTACAGTGCAGGCAGTATTTTTCACTTAGGTTTTGAGGAGCTGCATTCAGAAACCTATGGACCCCAGGGCGTTCATTATTTAGCCGCTAGAAAATAATGACTTCCGTTGGTGCGGAAGTGTAAATTAAGAAATAAGTAATGCTTTTTCTTGACGTTTACTCATTTGACCTATGACACATGCCCCAAGAAAATAGTCTTTTCGGAAAAGGGAGTTGGGGAATGCCCTTCGGAATTTCAACCGCACCTGCCGCCATGAGAGAGGGAGGTGAGGCGGGGTTCGTTCATTTGGTTCATAGGGAATATTTTAATACCAGATTTACCTGCTAAAGCTCTTCTTTGGCGGGGCACTGCGTTTAGTTGATGGCTTGCCTCGGGGTGCGCTTGAGTTGCCGCTAGCTGACTTCTGGCTGCTGGGCTTTCTCGACTGTTGATGTTGCTGACTCCGAAGTTGGATGGGTTGAGCAACAGCATTGGGATCGGGCTCAAATCCAGCGATGATCTCTTGCGGTAATTTTTGCTTAATCAACCTCTCAATGTCTTTGAGCATTTGATGTTCATCCACACACACCAGGGATACGGCAACCCCATTTGATCCTGCGCGGCCAGTTCGACCAATTCGATGGACATAATCTTCTGATACATTAGGCAGGTCATAGTTCACTACGTGAGGCAGTTGATCGATATCAATTCCTCGTGCGGCAATATCAGTGGCAATCAAGGCAGTTAATTTGCCTGCCTTAAAGTCAGCTAATGCTTTGGTGCGAGCAGTTTGACTTTTATTGCCATGAATCGCCATACAAGTGATCCCATCCTTTTCCAATTGAGTCACTAGTTTATTGGCACCATGCTTAGTGCGTGTAAACACCAATACCTGTTTCCAATCGTTTGACTGAATCAGGTGTGCCAGTAGTGGCTGCTTTTTATTTCTATCAACTGGATGAATCAATTGCGCAATCGCTTCATTAGTACTATTACTGCGCGCTACCTCAATTAATTCAGGTGAATTCAGTAGACTATCTGCAAGTGATTTAATTTCAGTAGAGAAGGTTGCAGAAAATAAGAGGTTCTGACGCTTTTTAGGCAAAGCTGCCAAAATCTTTTTAATGTCTCGCAAGAATCCCATATCCAGCATTCGATCTGCTTCATCGAGTACTAATATTTCAATATCATTTAATGAAACACATTTCTGAGACATTAAATCTAGGAGGCGACCCGGAGTGGCAACTAAAATATCCAAGCCAGCTGCAATTGCCTTAATCTGTGGATTGGCACCAACTCCACCAAAGATCACAGCGGATTTTAGGCCAGTATATTTTCCATAGGTCATTACGGATTCTTGGATCTGCGCTGCCAGTTCTCGCGTAGGCGTCAGAATCAGCACGCGTAGGAGGCGTTTACCGCTTGGTTTAGGGGTAGTGCTTAAACGTTGCAAAATCGGAAGTGTAAAGCCAGCAGTTTTTCCAGTGCCAGTTTGTGCTGCGGCAAGTAAGTCACCGCCCTTTAGGACGGCTGGAATCGATTTAGCTTGGATGGGGGTAGGGCTGGTATAGCCTTCTTCGGAAATTGCACGAAGAATGGGTTCGGATAAACCGAGATCAGTAAATAACATAGGGACCAATAAATGATTGGCCCGTATTCAATGAAAAGACAATCCCGGCCAATGGGGTGAGCTGCTACGCTAAAGCATTTGCAGTAAGAGCTGCTATTTTACATTCATTACTAAAGGTGAATGAATATAGGGTGACCTAGAGCTTTGAAGCCACTGTACTGGCATAACCAGAAGTAAATGTTTTTTCATGACCAGTGTCAGGATCATAAGTCGTACGCTCTACTTTTCCAATATTGGCACCATACACATGAATACTGATCGAAGTTTGGTCGCTATGATTATTGGCTACTTCATGAATATCATGACTATTTGGAGAAACGGTATCGACATAACCTGGTGGGCAAATGTAAGGGGTTCCTGCTTGATAGCTGCCGTCAGGCTGTTGGTGATAATGAGTCCCTTTTTCTTCTCCGCGTAGTTGACCCACCATGCCCCAAACAGTGTGATTATGCACGGGTGTTTTTTGACCAGGCCCCCACACAAAGCTCACTACCGAAAAGCGATCCAAAGGATCTGCGTAAAGTAAATATTGCTGGTAATGCTGGGGATGTGGTTTAGTAAATTCTTCAGGAAGCCAGTCATCTACTGAAATAAGTTTCTCAAGCAAGGCTTTTCCCTCTACAAAGATGACCTCTTCGCTTGGATTTTGCTCAATTAAATGCGTGAGTTTTTGAACAAAGCTGAGTAATTTTCCGTCTGTCATGATGTGCTTAATTGATAAATAACCATTCAGGCAAAGCTTTGGGTTTGAGTGTTTTTGTATCCACGCAAACAATATGTATCAAAGCACTTGCAATGATTTGTAAATCATTTGTGTCACCGTCCTGAATCATACGGCTAGCTGTTTGCTTTACCGCTACTCGCGTTCTTCCTCGATGCTCAATGACTTGATCGATATAGAGAAGATCATCTAATCTACCGGGTTTATAAAAATGCATGCTGAGTTCGTGTACAGGAAGCAATATGCCGAACTCATTGATCAGTTTAGTAGGGCTCAGGTCTCGCTGATAAAGCCATTCCGCACGACTGCGTTCGAAAATTTCTAGATAACGGCCGTGGTATACAAAACCAGCGGAATCCGTATCAGAGTAGCAAACACGGTGCAAATATGGAGTGGTGGCAGGAGTCATTATTAATTAGTGAGAAATAGGCAATAGGAGAATCATATTACGATGATCAATGCCGGCCTCTTCATAGATGGGTCCTTGGGTATTAAAGCCGTATTTTTCATAAAAAGGGATTGCTAGAGCCTGGGAATGAAGCATCAGGCTAGATATTTTTTGAGTCTGAGCCAGTGCAACGAGCTTTAGCAGTATGGCCTTGCCGATCCCCTTGCCACGAAATTGAGGTAAAACCGCCATTCTTCCGATTTGCCCTTGATTGACTCCCATAGCGACTAGTCTTCCAGTGCCAATACATTGGGAGTCCTCAAAGGCTAAGGCATGCCAGCATATGGGGTCAAACTCGTCTAATTCGAGGTCTTGAGGCACTCCTTGCTCCTCAATAAACACTTGTTTACGAATAGCATAGGCATCTTTCGATGCTTGCTGCCAGGATTGAATCAATATCACTATTAGTCCAGGTTTCGTAAGATCAACAATTTTAAGTGGGCTTAGAATTTAATATACCGTAGGTACAATCAATTGAGCAGCTATTTGGCTGATTCTACCCCGCACTCTATTTGGAGCTATTTTGAAAAAAACTCTTATTTCCGGTTTATTTGTCACTGCAGGTTTTGTATTTGCAAGCACCACTTTTGCACAAGCGCCAGCCAAGATGCTTCCGTTGGCTGCTGAAGTAGCCGTATTAACTGCCACTGTAGATTCAGTGGATGTAAAGAAGCGCATCGTAGTTTTGAAAGACTCTAATGGAAACTTGGCGCAGATGAATGTTTCCAAGCAGATTAATGATCTAGAAAAAGTTAAAAAAGGTGATATTTTTGTAGTTGAGCATGCACAAGCCATCGCTGTTGGTTTAACAGCAGCAGGTAAGGATGCTAAACCTGGTGTTTCAGGTGTGCGTTCTGTAACAGTGGCGGGCAAGGGTTCAGCTAAACCATTTGAAGAGACAACAGATACTATCTACGCTACGGTAAAGATTTCTACGATCGATGCTAAGTCACGCGTTGTTACTTTTACTATGCCTAATGGCGAGAAGCAAAAAGTAAAAGTAGATCAAAGCGTTCTAGGACTTGATAAATTCAAGGTAGGCGATGATGTCATGGTTGAGTACATCGACGATACTGCAATTGGATTTGTAACCCCTAAGAAGTAATGCCTTATTGCTATGAAAAAGCCCGCAGATGCGGGCTTTTTTTATTTTGGCTTACGCTTTACTTTTTAGCATTCGGAAAAAAGAGTTGTTCACCACCAATTTGATAGCTGGCAATCACATCTTGTCCATTCTTGGAGAGAATCCAATCAATGAAGGCTTGGCCCTCAGCCTTTTTCACATTTGGATATTTAGCTGGATTAACTAACATGACGCCATATTGATTAAAGAGCTTAGGGTCGCCTTGTACTAGGATAGTCAAATCACCACGGTTTTTAAAGGTCAGCCAAGTAGCGCGATCGGCCAAGATATAGCCGTTCATCCCTGAAGCAGTATTAAGGGCTGGCCCCATGCCAGAGCCAGTCTCCTTGTACCACGAAGTGCTGGGAGCAGGGGTGATTCCTGCGTCTTTCCAGTAACGTAATTCTGCAGCATGAGTACCGCTTTTATCTCCACGAGAGATAAATGGCGCTTGAGAAGAAGCAATTTTTTTAAACGCTGCTTGAATATCTTTACCACCCACAATTTTTGCTGGGTCAGACTTAGGGCCGATTAATACGAAATCGTTATACATCACTTCATTACGTTGAGTCGCAAAACCCTCGCTCACAAATTTTTCTTCAGCAGGTTTATCGTGCACAAAGACGACATCGGCATCACCACGACGGCCAATATCTAATGCTTGACCAGTACCTACGGCTACTACTTTGACATCGATACCTGATTTCATTTTGAAGATTGGCAAAATGAAGCCAAATAGACCCGATTGCTCAGTAGAGGTAGTGGAAGAAAGCACAATACTTTTTTCTTGCGCAATAGCACTTTGGCTTAGCAAGCTCAATGTTGCGATAGAAATCGCTAGGAGGCGAGTAAGGAAAAATTTCATATGGTGTCCCTAAAAATGTTCAGTTAATATCTGTCATACTACAAAACATCAATATGCAAAAAATTACATATGCGAATCCAGATTAGACCCACCTTAGTCTTTGGGGGTAAGAATGCCAAAAATCCAGCAGTCATAGACCTGGTATGGCTCACAAGCTTGCTGAGGGATATTGACCAAGGCAAGACTTTGATGTCTGCCTGCAAAAAAGCAGGCCTGTCCTACCGAAATGTATGGCAAAAAGTCAATGAGGTGGAGACAGCACTGGGCTTCAAATTAATGGAGCGAGTCCGAGGGCATGGCTCACAACTCTCTGAATATGCGAAATACCTCATTCAATTTACCGAAGATTTTGATGAAAAGACCCGTAGGCTGGGACAAACAAGTCTTGCCCATTTAGAAGAGGGATTTACATTGTTTCGGAATAAGTCTGAGAAACGTTGGAGGTTTGCAAGTAGTAGCGATCCTATTATTCAGTCCGCAGTTTCTGGTTTTGAAAAGTTTGAGCTTGGTACCGCAGGCTCTGGTGAGGCCTTAGAGCGCCTCTTCAATTATGAAACAGACATCGCCGGTTACCACGTTTCAGATCTTCAGGCATCAAAGACGATTGCTAAGCGCCTGCAAAAGGAGGGGATGCAAATATTTCCAGTCATGAAAAGAGTGCAGGGTCTGATGATAGCTAAAGGTAATCCTCTTAACATTACAGGCGTACGAGATTTGTTGCGCTCAAATATTCGATTTATTAATCGGCAAAAAAGTTCTGGCACCCGTTTGCTCTTAGATACCGTTCTTAGTAAAGAAAAAATTGATCCTAAGAAGATCAGGGGCTATGAGCATGAAGAGTTTACCCATACTGCGATTGCCACCTCTATTTTGGCCAAAAAGGCGGATGTTGGTATGGGGGTAAAGAATATTGCAATCGAAAATGGCCTAGACTTTATCCAACTCAAGGATGAGCTCTTTTTCTTGGCAATGTCAGATGAATTGGCATTGGACAAAGACGTTGCAAAGCTAGTTCGTAAGATTCGACAGTTATCGGAGGAGATTCCTGGCTATAAATCGATCGGTTTAAAGCGTCAGATTGCTGGCTGGATTTAAACTGAGCCTATTGTGATTTACGTAAAAGAAACGATGCGCTCTATTCTTGCTGCTCTTCTGTTGTTTTGTGCTCAAAGCTTAGGAGCCCAGCCAGTCACAATTGCTGTTGCAGCAAACATGAAAGATGCCTTTGCTGAAATCAACACAGCATTTCGGGTAACTAGCAAGGCTGATTTGAGAGTGGTATTTGGGTCTTCTGGTAACTTTACTGCCCAAATTATGAATGGAGCTCCTTACAATCTTTTTATTGCGGCAGATGAATATTTTCCGCTTGAGCTTTATAAAAATGGCAAAACAGTTGATGAGGGAAGTATCTATGCCATTGGTAAATTGGCATTGATTGCTAAAAAAAGCTCAAATCCCCCTATCGCAAATAATAAGACTGGCATCGCTAAAGCAATCTCTAGGGCGAATAAGCTTGCGATTGCCAAGCCAGAACTTTCGCCTTATGGAGAGGCTGCTATTGAATACCTTAAGTCAGAAGGTTTATGGGGGCTCGCTAAAGACAAGCTCATCTATGGAGATAACATTGGTGTAGCAACAATGTACGTAGCGACTGGTGCGGCTGATTTAGGTTTTACTGCTCTGTCTTTGGCCGTATCGCCTGAAGTGATGAAGCATGCTAGTTATGTTTTAGTCGACGATAGACAGTATCAACCGATTCAGCAGCGCATGGTATTAATGAAGGGCGCACCACCCGAGGCATTGAATCTATATCGATTTATGCAAAGCCCTCAAGCAAAGAGTATTTTGCGTCAGTATGGCTACATTACGCCTTAAGCGGGCTTCATAAAGTGGGTCATGTCTTGTAACTCTTGATTTGCAGAAGCTCTTAACTCGTTCAGCACTGCCTCATAATCTTTTGCAGGACGGTTTTGACTTAATTTAAATTTGCCTACCAAACTGGTAATTTCAATTTCAATACCAACAATTGCATTGAGCATCATTTGTATATATTCATCAGGAGCATCGTCAACCTTCCAAAGAGATTGATAAGTCGGCTCATGTGTATTAGTCATTTGGGTAACATGACTATGAAGCCATGAAGCATCCTGAATGACGCTCATTTTTCCTTGTGCATGTACGACAGCGTAATTCCAGGTTGGAACCACCTTCCCAGTTTCTTTTTTGGAGAGGTACCAAGATGGCGTGACATATGCATTGGGGCCATTAAATACGGCGGTTAAGCTGGGTACTGCTTGCTCAGCGATCTGAAGTAAAGGATTGGTTTTAGCAACATGTCCAAACAAGCGCGAGCGATCCTTACTTAACATGAGGGGAAGGTGATTCACTTCTATCGCATCCCCTATTGATCCAATGAGCGTAGCAAATGGATATTTCTCAATCAGATCAGCAAGAATTTCAGTGTCGGTTACTTCAAAATGCTTTGGTAAGTACATGGAAATCTATCCTAGAGTGAATTCAATGCTGATGACGATGTCTTACGATTCTATTTTTCAATAAAGGTATTTTCTAATTTGCCAATACCTCCCATTTCAACAACAACTATATCACCATTGACTAAATACTTTGGTGGTTTAAACCCAATCCCTACGCCAACAGGAGTACCTGTAGCGATGAGATCACCAGGGTAGAGCGTAATACCGGCAGATACGGTGGCAATCATATTGGGGATATCAAATATTAAATCTTTGGTATTGGAATTTTGGCGTAACTCGCCATTCACCCAACATTTCACAGAGATGTCATTGGCGTCTAATTGATCAGCAGTGACCACCCATGGGCCCATAGGGCAAAAAGTATCAAAACTCTTGCCTAAAAACCACTGTTTATGACGTTGCTGCCAATCACGAGCCGTGACATCGTTAATGGCGGTGTAGCCCCAGACATGCTTCATTGCATCTGCCTCGCTAATGCCTTTGCCGCCTTTTCCAATCACGATAGTGAGTTCTGCTTCGTAATCTATCGCAGTTGATATTGCAGTCGGGATGATGACGTTTGTATTGGGGCCAGTAACTGACTCTGGAGGTTTGGTAAAGAAAATAGCGTGACTCGGAATATCTTCACCTGCTTTAGCGCTGCTATCAAACCCGCTATTAGAAAATTCTTTAGCATGTTCGTGATAGTTTTTACCAACGCAAAAAATATTTCTACGAGGTCTTGGTACGGGGGCAAGCAAACGGATCTCGTCAAATGCATGACTAGCAATTGGCTTTGGTAATTTACCAGCAAGATCAGCTCGCAAAATAGCCACAATGCCATCCTCGCTCACATCAACTCCTAGGTCGAATTCTTCGACAAGCTTACCGTCAGCTGAAATTGAGCCAACCCGTGTTTTACTCGGATCGCGATTTAAACAAAATGCTGCATATTTCATAATTACCATCTCCGTTGGGGATTTCTATAGGAAAACCCCCGTTTATTGGGCTGAATCTTGTAGTAGGATAAGACTATAAATAATAACTAATTAACAAACGTGAGATAAAAAATGAATATTAGCCGTTTATTAGCTTTCTGCGTATCGTGTTTTCTGGTGTCTTCTGTTGGGGCTCAGGCTCCTGAGGCTTGGCCCACTAAATCTATCACGATGGTTGTGCCTTTCCCTCCGGGCGGGGTAGCAGATGCCGTGGGTAGGCCTGTTGCTGAGGCTCTATCTAGAATTCTAGGGCAGCCAGTAGTAGTTGAAAATAAACCGGGAGCTGGTGGTGGTATTGGAATGGCTTCAGTTGCCAAATCAAAACCAGATGGTTACACCATTCTGATGGCGTTATCGTCAATCTCCATTATTCCTGAGGCAGATAAGATAGTTGGGCGTGAGCAATCCTTTCAGCTAAATCAACTTAAACCGATTGCACGTTTTACTGCAGATCCCACAGTCTTAGTAGTGAGGGCAGATAGCCCATGGAAGGATTACAAATCTTTTATTGCAGCAATGCGGGCCAATCCAGGTAAATACAACTTTGGGTCTTCTGGTAATTACGGCACGATGCATGTCCCAATGGAAATGCTGAAATCCTCCGAAAAGTTTTATATGGTCCACATTCCGTATACAGGAGCAGGTCCTGCAATTGTGGGATTGTTAGGTGGACAAGTTGATGCACTCGCTACAGGCCCATCTTCTATTGTTCAGCAAATTAAAGCAGGCAAGGTCCGTGCACTTGCCCATTGGGGTGATGGCAGGTTGGCGAGCATGCCAGAAGTGCCTAGTTTCAAAGAAATGGGCATTAAGATCGAATTCGCTCAATGGGCTGGGCTTTTTATACCTAGCGCCACGTCTGACAGTATTACTAATAAATTACGTGACGCGGCAAAGCAGGCTGCGGTTGATGACCGTGTGCGTTCAGTCATCAATTCAGCAGGCAGTCCCATTCAGTATCTAGATGCCCCGGAGTTCAAAGTGTATTGGGATAAAGAATCTTCTCAAATGGTTGATATCGTGAAGAAAATAGGTAAGGTTGAATAATGGCTTGAGATTGACTTCCGATCGCTCTTGTTTGGAGTAATAAAAAAGCCACCTCATGAAGGTGGCTTTTTAACATGATCAAGTTCGATCAATCAGGAATATTCGCTTTACGAATGATAGGGCCCCACTTATTGATCTCTGCATCAAGATGAGTTTTAAGACCATTCTCAGAAATCTTGCCTACGGATACGATATCAATATTTGCATCCTCTAGACGTTTCTTAACATCAGGAGAGTTGAGGGATTTCTTAAGAGCTGCATTAAGTTTGTCCAGAATTGGCTTTGGAACTCCTTTTGGAGTGTACATACCATGCCATACCTTCACTTCAAAACCTTTAAAGCCTTGTTCGTCTAGTGTCGGTACATTTGGAATAGCAGGTAAGCGTTTTAAAGTAGTGGTTCCAAAAGCCTTAACGCTGCCATCCTTAATGTAAGGAATCGTCTGAGTTGTTTGATCACAAAGTAAATCTACTTGACCGCCTAAAAGATCTGTGAGGGCAGGACCAGTTCCCTTGTAAGGAACGTTGGTTAACTTGACACCGAGGCGGCTTTGAAACAATAGTCCGCAGAGCTGTGACACAGCACCAGGGCCAGCATTGGCCATCGTTACTTTAGAGCCATTCGCTTTGATATAGGCTTCTAGTTCTTTAAAATTGTTTGCTGGCAAACTTTTTTTACCTAAGAGCACCATTGGTACATCAGCCACTTGGCCGATATATTCAAAGCTGGTGAGTGGGTCATAGGGTAATTTGTCATAGAGTGCATTTGCTGTTGCCATTCCCATATGGTGTAAGTAGATGGTGTATCCATCAGGCGCTGCTCGAGCAACCTTAGTAGAAGCAATGGTGCCACCAGCACCAGGGACGTTTTCAACTACTACAGTTTGCCCTAAAGCTTGGCCCATTGGTACCGAGATTAAGCGTGCAACAGAGTCAGTAGGTCCGCCAGCAGCGAAAGGCACAATTAAAGAAATCGATTTTGTTGGCCAAGCATTTTGTGCAACTGCAGATTGGCTAGCTAGTAGTGCGCCGGTACTTACAACAGTAAGTATTCCGGTGAAGAGGGATTTTTTGAATTTCATATAAGTCTCCAATTTGTACGTGGGGGCTATTTTGCCATTTTTTACGGTGTTTTTGGGGCCTCTAGCCTTAGTATTTACCAGCAAGCGCAAGGGTTCTTTGGGCTAAAAGAACTACGGGGCGGTCAATCATGCGGCCATCAAGCTTAACTGCCCCTCCTTTGGAGGCTTTATCGGCCTCAATTACTCTTTTGGCCCAGACCAGATCTTCTTGAGAAGACATGAAGGCGGCTTGAACAATCGCTACCTGTTTGGGATGAATGCACAGTTTTGCACCAAATCCCATGCGTTTAGCCCGCTTTGCATCATGGGTAATTTGCTCCATGTTGTCAGTAGATGGAGTAACTCCATCAATTGGAGGGGCGATTGCCGCCAGACGTGAAGCCAAAACGATTTGGAATCGTGCAGTTTGCAACTCTGTTTCATCTGCATCGCAAGTCATCCCAAGATCCACTTGTAAATCGATATTACCTAAAGCTAAACGAATCACTTGATTCGAGTTCGCAATTTCACGCAAATGCTCAAGACCAAGTGCTGTTTCAATCATTGGAATAATGGCAGTGTTAGGCAACACCAATGCAGCACCATTAATCTGATCAGGCGACTCACTTTTAGGAATCAGAATGCAGGTGATATCAAGTTCTTTTGCCATAATTAAATCAGCAGAGTAGAACTTACTTCCTGGTGAGTTACTGCGAATTACTAAGCGATCTTTTTGCTCTTTTGTGAAAGAGGGCCAGGCGGAGCGAATCGCATTGCGGGCTAGTTCTTTTTCTTCCTCAGGAACGGCGTCTTCTAGATCCAAAATAACGGCATCAGCACCGCTATCTAAGGCTTTTTGAAAGCGCTCTGGGCGTGTGCCAGGAACAAATAGAAAATGACTGCTAAGGGCTAAAGTGTGATCAACGGAGCTCATATAAGAAGAGTGTTAAGACTGAGGAAGTAATAGTCCTATCTTGGGCTGTTTGCGAATATTCCACAAGAAGTCAATTGCAGAAGTCATTTGTGCTGGAGTAGCGCCACCACTAAAGGCGGCAAGGCGCATGGCTTTATCGGTAATCTCAGTGCGGCTCAAGCTATTGCCAGGGTCACCTTTAGGCTCATCCACTCTGCCATCGAGAATTTGGCCATCATTGAGATGTACTTTGACTTTACCGATCCATCGCTGAGGATAGGCGGTATCAACCTCTGAATCTAGTGTCATCGTGACTCGATCACGGAAAAGACAAATAGCATCATCTTGAAAATGCTCATCAAATTCTTGTAGACCAGCAAATTGGTAATGAGCAATGATTGCTAAAACTGTCCCCATGGAAAATTTAGACTGATGCACGGTGCTAGGATTAATAACTGGGCCAAGGACATCAATGGCGCCTTGATGCACTAGTGTTTCCACTTTAGCAATATCACCAGGCTTTAGTTTGTGTGCCAGCATCACCTGCAGCAAGGCATCGGCAGCAGGGTGAGTATGTCTGCAGGAGGCATGATATTTGAAACTGGTTTCTGCAAGTGCCCAGCGCGTACCAAGTTGATCAACTAACTTACTTGGATTGGCATCACTAGACATTCCTGCCGCTAATCCTTGTTTACCTTCCAGAATATGTTGAGCACCAGTAAATCCTGCCTGCGCAATATAAGCTGACATTAAGCCAGTGGAGGCAGCGTGCGCAGTATGCAATTGTTTCGAGTCAGCAGCATCGCGTAGGAATTCCCAAAGACCAGCAGACTGAGTTCCTGCCGAGCCAAAGGCATGGAGCATTTGATTAGGATTGAGGTTTAATAATCTTCCGACAGTTGCAGCAGCAGCGATCGGACCAGCAGTACCAGTTGTGTGGAATACCTTGTAATGCGAACGACCTAAAAATTCACCGACTCGAATACCCACTTCATATCCAGCAACTGCTGCCACCAATAAATCTTCGCCTGAAGCACCAATTGCTTGAGCACAGGCAAGTGCAGGGGGGAATACTACCGTGGCTGGATGAAACACTGAGCCGTTATGAACATCATCTTGTTCTGCAACATGAGATGCAGCGGCATTAGCCATCGCTGCTAAAAAAGGACTTGAGCTTTTACGAGTTACTAAAACTTCTGAAGGTCCTGGATGAGCATCAAACCCCCCCATATTTTGAGCAAACTGTGCAATGATTTCAACAGGTCGAGAGCCTTTGCCTGCAACAGCGGAGCCGAACCAGTCCACCAAAAAATCTTCAGCACGATTCATGACAGAAGCGGGAATATCTTTTGCTTGTAGCTTGGATGCAAAGCTGGCTAATTCTTGAGATAAGTCTTGATTTGACATAAAAATAATTTCCCTTAGGCAAGTACTGCACTTGCTTGCATGGTGAGCCAGCCTTCATGATCTTGTGCCCAAATGGCTATTGTTTTTCCTGTGGGGTCTTTTTCTAAATCGGGCTTGGCACATACTTTAAAAATATTGATATCAAAAGTAGGGCGAATTGCGCGGAATTCAAAACTTTTCAATCTGCAAGCGGGAATGCTTTGGCGTACTAGATCTACCAGTAAGGTTGCAATCAGAGGGCCATGAACAATTAAGCCTGGGTAGCCCTCAACTTCAGTGACATATTTGCGATCGTAATGAATGCGATGACCATTAAAAGTCAGGGCTGAGTAACGAAAGAGAAACACATCATCTGGGGTAATGGTCTTGCTCCATTTGGCATCTGTAGGTGCCGCTGTAGGTGCAACTGGCTTGTCATCTGGACTAGGCGCATCGCGATAGACGATGTCATGTTCTTCAACAATAGCAAGGCCTTGCTGATTGGAAATTTGGTGTTGAACTAATATAAAGATGAGGTCACCACTACGGCCAGCTTTGTGGGTAACCGACTCAATAGTGGAGACACGTTCAATGTCATCGCCAACTGAAAGTGGAGCAAGCCACTGAATGCGACTACCTGCCCACATGCGACGGGGTAGAGGAACGGGAGGTAAAAATCCACCACGTTTTGGATGGCCATCAGGTCCGATTTCTGATTCGCGAGCATGGGGTAAGAAATAGAGCCAGTGCCATAGTTCAGGTAGCAAAGTAGCATTAGTGGGGGCAGGGTCCTCTCGGTCTAGAGTTGCCGATAGTGCACGGACAGGTGCAGCAGTGACGGTATCCGAAAGTGATTCAGATTTACCGACCCATTCTTGAAGATGAGTGATAGTTTGAGGTTCAATACGCATTAGTTCCATTATGCCAATCTTATGAAAATACTTAAGGTATCAAAACTGCTACAAAATAACTTAATAAGCCTGCCAGGGCAGAGGATCCAATTACAGTTACAACCCCTTTTTGATACTTAAATAGGGCTAAGCCGGCCAATAGGCAAATGATGATGGATATCCAAGAGATAGATCCCCCGAAACCTTGTGGCAAAAATACGTGATAAGCAAAAAATAGACCCAAGTTGGCAATCACGCCAACCACTGCTGCTGTAATGGCAGTGAGGGGTGCGGTAAAGCCTAGCTTGCCATGGGTTGATTCAATCAGGGGGCCGCCTACCAGAATAAAAAAGAAGGAAGGTAAAAAGGTAAACCAGGTAGCAACACAGGCACCCAGAACACCAAACCAAAATGGGTTAGCGCTTCCAATCAGGTGCTGAATATGTCCAGCAAGATATCCGACAAAGGCAACTACCATGATGAGTGGACCTGGAGTTGCCTCTCCAAGAGCAAGTCCATCAATCATTTGATTGGCGCTCAACCATTGAAAATGATCTACAGCCCCTTGGTAAACATACGGAAGTACTGCATATGCTCCACCAAAAGTGAGAAAAGCCGCTTTTGTAAAGAACCATGCTAACTGAGGGTAAAGCGTCTTCCAACCAAAATAGGCAATTAATATTCCAATAGGAAGCAGCCAGCAAGACACTGCAATAGCACTATGGCGCAGGGTTTTCTGCAGATTAAATTGTGCGTGATCCGGGCTTGGTGTCTGATCATCAATGATGGCAGCTCCGTAGTGAGCATCTTTTGTATTTCCGTGACCACTGCTTTGTTGAAAATATTCTGGATAACGCTTGCCGCCCCAATATCCAATGACTGCTGTGATGATGACAATCATTGGAAAAGATACATTGAGAATGAAAATAGCTAAAAAGGACCCAAGCGCAATCGACTTCAACACATGGTTATGAATAGTCCGTTTACCAATCCGAACAGCTGCATGCAAAACAATCGCAACGACTGCTGGCTTAATTCCAAAGAAGAGCGCTGCAATCCATGGCACCTGTCCAAAGGTGAGATAGATCCAGGACAAAGTAATTAGAATCACTAGGGAAGGCAAGACAAAAAGCGTGCCAGCGATGATGCCACCCCAACTGCGATGCATCAGCCAACCTATGTAAGTGACAAGCTGTTGGGCTTCAGGTCCTGGAAGTAGCATGCAATAGTTCAGTGCATGTAAAAAGCGCCTCTCAGAAATCCAGCGACGCTTTTCTACTAATTCTTGATGGAGGACTGCGATTTGTCCTGCGGGCCCACCAAAGCTAATAAAACCGAGCTTGGCCCAAAACTTTAGAGCCTCGTTGAATGGAACATTCAAGCGTCGCTCATCCCGCCAACAACCTGACTGAAACCGTTATCCACATAAATGATTTCAGCGGTAATGCCATTAGCTAAATCTGATAGGAGAAAGGCTGAGGCATTGCCAACATCGTCAATCGTGACATTACGACGCAATGGTGCAGTTTGTTCAACGGCTCCTAAAATTTTTCCAAAGTCTTTGATGCCAGCAGCGGCTAAGGTTTTGATGGGGCCAGCTGAAATACCGTTCACACGAATTCCTTTGGGGCCCACGGAACCAGCAAGGTATCGCACTGATGCTTCTAAAGACGCTTTGGCCAATCCCATGGTGTTGTAGTTGGGAACGTTACGCAATGAGCCTAAGTAGGTGAGAGTAAGTAATGCAGCTTTATCCCGTAGCATGGGTAAGGCTTCTTTAGCCATAGCTGGAAAGCTATAAGCAGAGATGTCATGGGCAATTTTGAAGCCTTCACGTGAAAGGCCTTCCAAGAAATCACCCGCAATGGCTTCGCGTGGGGCAAAGCCAATAGCATGCACAAAGCCGTCAAACTGGGGCCATGTTTTGGCTAAATCCTTAAAAAGGGAGGAGATTTGCTCATCACTGCCCACATCACAGTCAAAGATCAGTTCAGTATTGAATTCTTTTGCAAAATCAACGATCCGGTCCTTAAAACGCTCGCCAACGTAGGTAAAGGCTAATTCTGCGCCCTCACGATGGCAGGCTTTGGCAATGCCATAGGCAATAGAGCGGTCAGAGAGGAGGCCGGTAATGAGAATTTTTTTGCCGGAAAGAAAGCCCATATTGTGTCCTTTGCTTCAAATATGATTTGCTATCTACAATTGTTGCATATATGCCTAAGCTAAGTCCCATTCGCCAAATAGCCCATTTTTGCCTTCTAGCTCTCCTAGTGGTAGTGGGGGCGAATACTGCTCAGGCTTCACAAGGTATCGCACAGTATGGCAAGCCAAAGTATGCGGATGGCTTTAGCCACTTTGATTACGTTAATCCGAATGCACCGAGGGGTGGTACCTTAGTCTTACCTAATCCGGATAGGCGCACGAGTTTTGATAAGTTCAACCCATTTACTTTGCGAGGTGTAAATGCGCCTGGTGTCGCGCAACTCATGTTTGAATCCCTTGCAGTTGGTAGCGCAGATGAAGTATCTAGCGCTTATGGATTGATCGCAGAAGATATTTCCGTTGCGCCTGACAAGATGTCAGTGACATTTCGGATTCGTCCAGAGGCAACATTCTCAGATGGCAGCCCGATATTGGCGAGCGACGTTAAATATAGCTTTGATACTTTAATGAGTCCGCTTGCTAATCCACAGTTTCGTACAGTCTATGCTGATGTAAAACAAGCAGTAGTGGTCTCTGAACGAGTAATTCGTTATGACTTTAAAAATCGGAATCCTGAGTTACCTGTGATGGTCGGTACTTTGCCAGTCTTTTCCCGTAACTGGGGTAAGAAGGCAGATGGATCAATTACGCCATTTGATAAATTGAGTTTTGAGTTACCAATTGCTAGTGGCCCATACATCATCGAGTCTTACAAAGCAGGTAAGACCATGATCTTTAAGCGTAACCCAAATTACTGGGCAGATCGAGGTGGCAATACTTTAAATGTGCGAGTTGGCTTTTTCAATTTTGATCGCATCGTGTACAAACTTTACAGTGACGATACTGTTCGTTTAGAGGCATTTAAGGCGGGCGAGTTTGATGCTTTAGTGGAGTACCGCGCAAAAAATTGGGCAAAGAGTTATGTTGGGCCACGTTTTAATGATGGCACCCTTATTAAAAAGGCTTTCTTAAATCACAACGGTGCTGGCATGCAAGGTTTTGCAATGAATTTGCGTCGACCGCTATTTCAAGATCCACGGGTCCGACAGGCATTGGGTTATGCCTTAGATTTTGAATGGCTTAATCGTCAACTCTTTTTTGATCAATACAGCCGTATTAATAGCTTCTTTACAAATAGTGACCTCAGCGCCAATTTCGATGGTCCGCGTAAGCCAACTGAAGCAGAGTTAAAACTATTAAAGCCTCTGAAGGAAAAGTACCCTCAATGGGTACCTGATGCCGTCTTTGGCCCAATGCCCCCGGCACCTTCTACTGCAGAACCGTCTAGCTTGAGACAAAATTTACGTAAAGCAAGAGAGTTATTGATGCATGCTGGATGGCAGTATCGGGACGGCGCCCTGAGAAATGAAAAGGGCGAGCCATTTCGTTTTGAAATGGTCGAAGATGGGCCATTCTTCTTAAGGGTGCTTTCTGCTTATGTGCGTAACTTAGAAAAGCTTGGTATTCAAGTGGATATTCGAACCAGTGACTTTGCTTTGCATCAGAAGCGGATGGATGAATATGATTTTGATATGACGACCATCCGTTTTCCTGATTCTCAAAGCCCTGGTAATGAATTATGGGATCGCTTTGGGAGTGAGGCGGCTAAAGAAAAAGGCTCTGATAACGTGATTGGTATTCGGTCACCAGTCGTAGATGCTTTAGTACAAGCGATCACTACTGCCGAAACACGCGAACAGCTTCAAGCTGCAACTAGATCGCTTGATCGAGTGTTGTGGAATAGCTACCTTGTAATACCGCAGTGGTACAACCCTACACATCGCGTTGCTTACCGAAAAGAAATGCAATATCCCGATCCGCCTTTGTATTACAGCGCTGAGATGTGGATTTTGATGAATTGGTGGAAAGGCAGGGCTCAATAATGCAAGGTCAAATGTGGTCTTACATCCTCAAGCGAGTACTCCTCATGATTCCTACTTTGCTGGGCGTCCTGACTTTAACTTTTGCAGTAGTGCAGTTTGTTCCTGGTGGACCTGTTGAACAAATGATCTTGGAATTAAAGGGTAAAGGTGATGCTGCGGTCAGCGGGGCAGAGTCTTCTGGTGGCGGCAGCACTTATCGAGGGCGCCAAGGCATTGATGCGGAACGTTTAGCAGAAGTAAAGGCTTTATACGGCTTTGATAAGCCACCCTTAGAACGTTATTTCATGATGCTCAAGCGCTTTGCTCAATTCGATTTAGGCCAAAGTTATTACCAACATCAAAGTGTATGGCAGTTAGTCGTTTCTAAATTACCGGTATCGATCAGTATTGGTCTGTGGACTTTCTTTCTCACCTATTTGGTATCGATACCTCTGGGTATTGCTAAGGCCGTAAGAGATGGATCTCGTTTTGATGCGGTAACGAGTACGATGATTTTAGTGGGCTATGCAATTCCAGGTTTCGTGCTGGGCGTGTTGCTGCTGGTTATCTTCGGTGGCGGTAGTTTTTTACAAATATTTCCTCTGCGAGGTCTTACATCAGACAACTGGAATGATTTGACCCTCATGGGCAAGGTGATGGATTATTTGTGGCATTTAGTTTTACCCATTACTGCTTCTGTCTTAGGAAGTTTTGCGGTTGTGACAATGCTCACAAAAAATTCATTCTTAGAAGAGATTCGCAAACAATATGTATTAACAGCCAGAGCTAAAGGGCTTACTGAAAAACAGGTACTTTGGAAGCATGTTTTCCGCAATGCACTGTTGCCACTAGTGACAGGGTTTCCAGCCGCATTTATTGGAGCCTTCTTTACTGGCTCCCTATTAATTGAAACTTTATTTTCACTTGATGGCTTGGGTTTGCTCTCTTATGAATCCGTCATGCGCAGAGACTACCCAGTTGTATTTGGCACCCTTTATCTCTTTACCTTAATTGGCCTATTTACAAAACTGATCTCAGACCTTTGCTACGTATACGTTGATCCGCGCATTCAATTTGGCGCTGGAGGTGGATCATGAACCGTTGGCATCGTTTCAAAAATAGTCGTATGGGGTATGCCAGCTTATGGATCTTTATGATTCTATTTGGGATCTCACTATGTGCAGAGTTCATTGCTAACGACAAGCCTTTAGTGGTTCGGTATCAAGGGCAATTTTATTTTCCTATTATCAAAAGTCAGCCCGAGACGGTCTTTGGTGGTGATTTTGCTACACCAACTGATTTTTTGGATCCCGATATTCGTCGCAATATCACTAGCAATGGTAATTGGGCTATTTATCCACCCATTCCTTACAACTATCAAACACTCAATTACTTTTCAAAAGCGCCTAATCCAGCTGCGCCTTCTTGGGATAATTGGTTAGGCACTGATGATCGTGGTCGTGATGTGTTGGCTCGTTTAATTTACGGATTTCGCCTGTCCATCCTATTTGGTTTGGCGCTGACCATTGTGGGCGTTAGCGTTGGCATTTTGACAGGCGCCCTGATGGGATTTTTTGGTGGCAAATTTGATTTGGTGTCGCAGCGCGTGATTGAAATTTGGTCGGCGATGCCAGAGCTTTATTTACTGATTATTTTTGCCTCTATCTTTAATCCCAGTATTTGGCTTCTGATCATCTTGCTCGCGGCCTTTGGTTGGATGGGTCTCTCGGATTATGTGCGCGCTGAATTCTTCCGTAACCGCGCCTTAGAGTATGTTCGTGCTGCACGTGCCTTAGGTTTGACCAATCTTCAGATTATGTGGCGTCATATTTTGCCCAACAGTTTAACGCCAGTAATAACCTTTCTACCCTTCCGCATGAGTGCTGCTATTTTGTCTTTAACCAGTTTAGATTTTTTAGGTTTAGGCGTACCACCCGGAACACCAAGCTTGGGAGAGCTCCTCTCTCAAGGTAAGAGTAATTTAGATGCTTGGTGGATCTCTTTGTCTACTTTTGTCGTGCTGGTAGGCACCTTATTACTACTGACTTTTATGGGCGAAGCATTACGCAATGCCTTTGATTCTCGTAAGGCTGGCTTGATGAGTGGAGGTCGCTCATGAGCAAGACGCCCATTACCCCGCTATTAAAGTATGAGGATCTGAGTATTTCATTTGGACTTGGGCGTCGTGCAAAGTTTGCTGTCAAAAATCTCGATCTTGAAATTGGAGTTGGCGAGCGTGTTGCCTTGGTAGGCGAGTCTGGTTCTGGCAAGACATTAACTGCTTTGGCGCCATTGAGATTAGAGCCTGAGGGCGCGCAAGTTTCAGGGCGGATATTGTGGAATCAGCAGGGCGCTCATGAGATGGTCGACTTGTTGTCATTGCCTATGCAAGAGATACGCCAAATTCGGGGTCGTGAAATTGCGATGATCTTTCAAGAACCCATGACAGCACTCAATCCCCTATTTACGGTAGGCAATCAAATCATTGAAGCAGTACAGATCTACCAGCCACTCATTTCTAAATCAGACAGTGTCGATGCAGCAATTGATTTATTGAAGAAAACTGGGATTCCAGAACCTGAGCGCCGTTTTCATTCTTATCCTCATCAACTCTCTGGAGGGCAAAGGCAACGGGCGATGATTGCGATGGCACTTGCCTGCAAGCCTCGTCTCTTGATCGCTGATGAGCCTACTACTGCGCTGGATGTCAGTTTGCGCTTGCAAATTCTCGAACTACTCATTGAGTTACAAGAAGAATCTAAAGATGATGGTGGTATGGGGATCTTGCTCATTACCCATGATTTAAATTTGGTAAAACATTTTGCACAACGTGTTGCAGTACTCAATCAGGGCAATCTAATGGAGACAGGCCTAACTAAACAGGTATTTGATCATCCCACTGATGCTTATACCCGGGCCCTAGTCAATAGCGAGCCTTCTCGGGATATAGCGCCAGTCATGCCTTTGTCCCCAGTGTTGCTAAAGACGGAAGATTTGTCAGTGGCTTATCCAAGTACTCAATCTTCATGGTTTCAAAAACCACTGCCGCATAAAGTATTGCGTAAAGTGAGCTTTAGCTTAAAGCAGGGTCAAACGATCGGCATTATTGGTGAGTCTGGATCAGGTAAGACCACTCTTGGTATGGCAGTGCTAGGGTTGCTTGGTGATTCCGCTGCCCAGGTGAGTGGCGAGGTGGATGTATTAGGTAATGATTGGCAAACTTTAAAACCAGTTGAGCGCCGCGCCATGCGTTCTAGTTTGCAAGTGATCTTTCAAGATCCCTTTGGCTCCTTATCACCGCGAATGAATGTGATGCAAATTGTCTCTGAAGGTTTAGATATTCATTTCCCTAAATTATCCAATGCAGAACGCGAAACACGTGTGGTTGATATGTTGCGCGAAGTCGGAATAGAGCGCTCTGCATTATCGCGCTATCCCCACGAGTTCTCAGGAGGACAGCGCCAACGCATTGCCATTGCGCGAGCCTTAATTTTGCGACCACAAATCTTAGTACTCGATGAGCCAACTTCAGCATTAGATGTATCGATTCAGAAACAGGTCCTGGCTTTATTGTCTGAATTACAGAAGAAATATAACTTGGCTTATCTTATGATTAGTCATGATTTAGCGGTTATTCGAGCCATGTCACATGAGGTAATGGTCTTAAAAGATGGCAAGGTAGTTGAGTTTGGGGATACAGAAAATATGATCAAAAATCCCAAACAGGTCTATACCAATGAGCTATTTGCAGCTGCTCAGCTGGTTTAATAGGTCTACTCATCCTCGCTGAAATAACTTAATTTGGTGCTTTTGCCTCTAATTACTGCAAAAAAACCAATATAAACAATGGCTTAAGCATAAGCTCTGGAGTTGGTTATTCACTGATTCTTTGTTAAACTGAGTGAATGTCGTTGAAAAACACACCCATGCCAAAACTAAGCGCATTTTTAAGCTTAGGGCTTGCATTCTATTTTGCTGCCGCTATTTCTGCGCAGGCTGCTGATAAGGTGCTTGACTCTGCTCCTGAATCAGGGGCCTCTAAAGAGACGATGTTTCAGGCGGGTAAGTCGTATATTTTTAGAGCATCAGATCGCCTAGTTGATACCGTTTCTGGTAAATCAGATGAACTCATTAATCGCGCAATGGAAGTGATTGGTGTGCGCTATCGCTGGGACACAGAGTTACCTCAGTCGGGTTTAGATGGCAGTAGCTTTGTTGGTTATGTATTTAAAGACAAGCTAGGATTTTTATTGCCACGTAAGTCAACTCAGATGAGTCGTGTTGGTAAACCCGTTAATCGTGAAGAGTTACAACCTGGAGACCTCGTATTTTTTAATACGATGCGTCTGACCTTCTCACATGTTGGTATTTATGTTGGGGATAATAAATTTATTCACTCTCCCTCAAAAGGGGCCAGTGTTCGCGTTGACGATCTCAGTAGTTTATATTGGGACAAACGCTTCGATGGTGCACGACGTTTAGATGGCAGTGACAATCTGAGTGATTCTGAGCGTCAAGAACTTCTCAATGAAGTCAAAAATCTCAAACGTAAATCTCGCAGCCTCTAAAGCATCAGTCTTAGTTTCTAGCCCTTTAACTTCTCTTTAATGAGCGCCATTTGTTCCTGGGTTGCAATTTCTCCAGCAAGGATAGCTGCATTTCTGGATTTAAAATCGCTACCACCCATCTGTAATAGCTGGGGTTGTATGACGATATCGGCGTTTTTGAGTTCGAACTGATTAATGCTTCGCTGCATGATGGAGATCGTTTGCTGCAATACGCCCAAGGTACCGCTGGCATCTTGATGAACGGGTTCGGAGGAAATATTGACAGCAATGACCAGTGTTGCCCCCATCTGTCTTGCATAGCTTACGGGAACTGGTGCGACTAGGCCGCCATCAACATATTCTTTACCGCTAATCACAGCGGGCTGAAATACACCTGGTACGCTGCAGGATGCGCGCACAGCAAGACCCGTGTTACCTGAGCGAAACAAAATCCCTTTTCCGGATTGCAGATCAGTCGCAACGATGCCAAGAGGAACGTGCATTTGCTCAATCGTTTTATTTTGGACTTCCCGGTTCACCATATTTTGAAGTGCATCGCCTTTAATCAGTCCACCGAAACGACCAACGAAGGGAAGTCCCCAGTCTGCAATGGTGGCTTCATCTAAATTGAGGGCTAGACGATTGATCTCATTTCCGGTCGCGCCAGATGCAAGTAGCGCTGCAATAACACTTCCAGCGCTACTACCAACCACTACATCAGGTCTGATGCCTTGTGATTCCAAGGCTTTGATCACTCCTACATGGGCAAACCCGCGGGCCGCCCCAGCTCCTAAGGCTAGGCCTATAACGGGCTTGCGAGAGCTAAAAATACTGCAGGAACTGAGACTTCCTGCTCCCAGAAGGGTGCCCAGTCCGATACCAAGGCCTAAGGCGCGACGCCTTCCTTGGGAATCGAGTTGGATAGAGGGGGTTTGGTCTAAAAAGTCACTCATTTGGCTATTGTATTGAGCCTACCTTATAATAGGCACTCGGTGAACGAAAAGGACTTCGTTTCTGTACGGACATGCCTTCCAACTAGAAATATTGAGATTAGTTGTCCGTAGTAACTTAAGAACACCCCAAACCCATTACTGAAATACATTTTTTAAAGCTATATCAGGCGTAATCCTGATGGCCCGACTTTTATGGATGATCACAACAAGCGTGTAATTGAAACAGCTCTCCTGTGCGCGCAGGAGCCACTCACCATTACTGAACTGTCTCGTTTATTTGTTGAGGATATTTCCAATGCTGATATCGATGAAGCATTAGTGGAGATTCAGCGGGCATGGGATGACAAGGGGATGGAGCTGGTGCATATTGCCACTGGTTGGCGTTTCCAAAGTCGTCTATCGATGCGTGAGTATCTTGATCGTTTGACTCCTGAGAAGCCACCGAAGTATTCCCGTGCTGTAATGGAAACCTTAGCCATTATTGCTTATCGTCAACCCGTTACCCGGGGTGAGATTGAAGAAATTCGCGGTGTAGCAGTCAGTAGTAATGTGATGAAACAGTTGGAAGATCGTGGTTGGGTTGAAGTGATCGGCCATAAAGATACCATTGGGCGTCCTGGTCTTTACGCTACTACTAAACAATTTTTAGATGATCTGAGTTTGACTAATCTCCAAAGCTTGCCAATGTTAGAAGATGCTGCCCCAATGGCTGCAGCAGAACAGTTAGGTCAAGCAGTCATGGAATTTGATGCCAATGCGACTGTAGAAACAGTTGTGATTGCGCAAGATCAAGTAATAGAAGCAACAGAAGAAGCTAGCGAAGCAATAGAAGAAGTTACCCCAGAGTCTGAAAATAAATCAGACAAAGCAAAATAATTATTAATGACAAGCTCAAACGAAAACGATTCACCTCCGATAGTTCATTCATCGGCAGCACCCGCTAATAATGATGGCACCCCAGATGGTGGCGTTAAGGTCGACGGTCGTGAAGGGGGCGAGCGTCGCCCACGCCGACCTGGTACCGGTAAACATCCATTCAATAAAAAGCGTCCATTCAATAAAGATAGGCCACGCCGTGAAGGCGATTCTGCTAATACATCAAGAGAGGGTGGTGGCAATCATGCTGCTAAGTTAGCTCCAAACCCGGCGGATGTTGAAGCATTATTTGCTTCGGTAGTGTCTGGAGAATTTGATGCAGCCTTAGATGCCCCAGAAGTATTGGAAGTCAAAAATCCTGATGGTCTAAATGAGAGTGAGATCTCTCATCAAACGGGAGCAGAGCGTCGTGCACAACGCGCTCAAGGTTCACGTGAAGATGAAGATTCAGATGGGCCTACTGAAGAAGAGCTCAATAGCCTGCAATTTGCAAATGTCGACGAGTTACCTCTGAGTATGCGTGATGAAGTTTGGTCTGATCTTGATGGGTTAGATGATGATGCTGATGACGAAGATACTGTCAAACTCCATAAGGTCTTGGCCGATGTAGGAATGGGTTCACGACGCGATATGGAAGACTTGATTATTCAGGGTCGCGTATCAGTCAATAGCTTGCCAGCACATATTGGTCAACGAATTGGGCCGACTGATCAAGTACGCATTAATGGTAAGCCAGTACATCGCAAGATTCAGACGAAGCCACCCCGTGTCATCCTTTATCACAAGCCATCTGGTGAAATTGTTAGTCAATCTGACCCAGAAGGCCGTCCAACTGTTTTTGATCGTTTGCCTAAGCCTCGTCAAGGACGTTGGATTGCAGTAGGTCGATTAGACTTTAATACTGAAGGCTTATTGCTATTTACTACTTCTGGTGAATTAGCCAATCGCTTGATGCATCCTCGATATGGTGTTGAGCGTGAATATGCTGTCCGTATTTTGGGTGAACTCAGTCAGGAAAATACTGCTCTGCTCAAAAGCGGTATACAGCTAGACGATGGTCAAGCCAAATTCTTACGTTTAGCAATGGGCGGTGGCGATGGCGCTAATCGTTGGTATCACGTTGCTTTGACTGAAGGTCGCAATCGCGAAGTGCGTCGCATGTTTGAAGCAGTGGGTCATACTGTTTCACGTCTGCTTCGTACTCGTTATGGCATGTTCTTATTACCTCCACGTTTAAGGCGTGGAAAATGGGAGGAAGTTGAGGCGGGTGGCATTTATAACTTGATGAAGTTTGCAGGTTTGAAGATGCCTCAGCCACAAGATAAAGGCCGTAACCCAAATCATCAGGGGCGTGATCGCAACCCTGCATCTGGAGAAAATTTCCAGCCAGATCCTATGCAAACCTCAGTTTCTTATTGGGGATCTCGAGATGCTTTAACGATGGCTAGTGGCCATAACGGCCTGACTCATCAGGGCAAAAATGGTAAACCCGGCGGGGGATCTGCAGAAGGACGAGGCCCCTTCAGAGGTCGAACACAAGGCGGCCGACCTGGTCAAGGTGCTCAGGGTGGACAAGGCGGCCAGGGCCAAAATCGCAATAAGGCTAAAAAAGTACACCACGGGCAGTCAGCATTTGTAACTGGAAACCCTCAAGATCCAGGAAATGGCCCTAAAAGAAGTGCCCCAAAAGGCAGAAAACCCTTCAACAAAGGCCCACGAAAACCTCGAAACCCCGGCGAAAGCTTCTGATTTCTAACAGTTTTCCCTCAAATCAGCTATAATTTTGGTCTTACTGCAGGCATCTGCGGTACTAAGTTGTTACCGACTGATGTTGCGATCAACGTAAGTCGGCCTGTTCTGAATTTCGAGAATATGGGCTTTAAAGCCCATTTTTTTTTGCCATTTTGGTATGAAGGGTTGTTGTGAAAGATCAGCAGATTATTTCTGCAGAGCTGGAAAACTTGGGCTACACGCTGGTAGATATCGAGCGTGAAGCTGGAGGTTTGCTGCGTGTCACGATTGAAAACCCAGATTATGAGCGGTTGATTTCTGTTTTAGATTGTGAAAAGGTAAGTCATCAGTTGAGCTACGCTTTGCCTGTTGAAAATATTCCTTATGAGCGTTTGGAGATTTCTTCGCCAGGTCTAGATCGCCCTGTAAAAACAGCAATTGATTTTGAGCGCTTTACTGGAATGGAAGTAGATTTGAAGTTACGTGTTGCTGTTGGTGGTCGCAAGAATTTTCGTGGTGTATTGCAAGGTTTGCTGAGTGGTGAATTGAATTCACCTGATGCGAAATTTAGTTTGTTATTTGAGGGTGCTGATGGTCAGTCCTCTCAGTTGGAGTTTTCTTTAGCCGAGGTCGATAAGACTCGGTTAGTCCCTGTTATTGATTTCAAAGGAAGAAAGTCATGAGTCGAGAAGTTCTCATGTTGGCAGATGCCTTAGCGCGTGAAAAGAACGTTGATCAAACGATTGTGTTTGAGGCGCTAGAGATGGCATTGGCATCCGCCACAAAAAAACGTTATGCAACAGAAGATGTAGATATTCGCGTATCGATTGATCGTGAATCTGGTGAATACGAAACCTTCCGTCGCTGGTTGGTTGTGCCTGATGAGGCCGGACTCCAGGAGCCAGATAAAGAGATTTTGCAATTTGAAGCCCAAGAGCAAATTCCTGACATGGAAGTTGGCGACTACATTGAAGAACAAATCGAATCTCTTGCTTTCGGTCGTATTGGTGCTCAAGCAGCTAAGCAAGTGATCTTGCAACGCATTCGCGATGCAGAGCGCGAACAAATCTTAAATGATTATCTTGAACGTGGCGAGAAAGTCATGACGGGGACAGTGAAGCGTGCTGATAAGAATGGCTTGATTATTGAATCTGGTCGTGTTGAAGCTTTATTGCGTCGCGATCAAATGATTCCTAAAGAGAATTTACGCTCTGGTGACCGAGTGCGTGCGTATATCCTCAAAGTCGATCGTGAGGCACGTGGCCCGCAAATTGAACTCTCTCGTACTTGCCCAGACTTCTTGATTAAGTTATTTGAGAATGAAGTTCCTGAAATGGAGCAGGGCTTGTTGGAGATTAAGGGCGCCGCTCGCGATCCTGGCATCCGTGCAAAGATCGCTGTGATTACCTATGACAAGCGCATTGATCCTATTGGTACATGTGTTGGTGTCCGCGGAACTCGAGTGACAGCAGTGCGCAATGAAGTTGCTGGTGAAGCAGTTGATATTGTTTTATGGTCTGAAGATCCAGCGCAGTTTGTGATTGGTGCCTTAGCCCCTGCTCAAGTTTCATCAATCGTAGTCGATGAAGAACGTCACGCTATGGATGTTGTAGTTGACGAAGAGAATTTGGCAATTGCGATTGGCCGCAGCGGACAAAACGTGCGCTTGGCTAGTGATCTGACAGGTTGGCAGATTAATATCATGACTCCAGAAGAGTCTGCTGAGAAAACAGAGAAAGAAGCTTCTTCAGTTCGTCAGCTATTCATGGATAAATTAGACGTTGATCAAGAGGTTGCTGATATCTTGATTGAAGAAGGCTTTAATACCTTAGAAGAGGTTGCTTATGTTCCTCTCTCTGAAATGCTAGAAATTGATTCATTTGATGAAGACACCGTTAATGAATTACGCAATCGTGCGCGTGACTCCTTATTGACGATGGAACTGGCAAAAGAAGAGCGAATTGGTGAAGTGTCACAAGATTTGCGTTCCCTGGAGGGAATGACAACCGAACTGATCGCCAAGCTTGCCGAGAATCAAGTTCACACCCGTGACGACCTTGCTGAACTTGCTGTTGATGAGCTGGTTGAGGCGACACAAATTGACGAAGAAACTGCGAAAACGCTCATCATGAAAGCGCGCGAACATTGGTTTACTTCATGAGAGGAAGTAGTGCATGGCAACAACAACAGTAAAAGTACTCGCTAAGGAACTCAAACGAACTGCGGCTGACCTCTTGGAACAATTGAAGGCGGCTGGGATCGATAAAGGTTCTGTGGACGATAGCATTACCGAAAAAGATAAAACTGCATTACTTGAGCATTTGCAAAAGGCTCACGGTAATACTGAAGCTGGAGCGCGCAAAAAAATTACCTTAATCAAGCGCGAGAATTCAGAGATTCGTCAAGCAGATTCAACAGGACGTACGCGTACCGTACAAGTTGAGGTGCGTAAAAAACGCGTTTTAGTGAAGCGCGGTGACGAGGTGCCAGCCGAAGTAGAAGCGCCAGTAGCAAAAGTAACTAAAGTAGCGGCTCCTGCTGCTTCTGCTAAACCTATTCTTTCTGAAGAGGAGCTAGAGAAGCGTGCTGCTGAAGCGACTCGTCAAGCAGAATTACTGGCTCGTCAAGAAGCTGAAATGAAGGCGGCTGAAGAAGTCCGTCAAAAAGAAGCTGAAACCGTAGATTCTGAAAAAGAGACTAAATCTGGAAATAAGGCTGCGACTGCTGAGAAAAAGGCGCAAAGTGACAAGGCAGCTAAAGAATTAGCTGCTACAAAAGAAAAAGAGTTATCAGAGATTCGGGTTCGTCGTGCTGCTGCTGAAGCGGAAGCTTTAGCTATTCGTGACATGATGAGTACTCCTGCGCGCGTGTTGAAAGCTCCAAGTGAGATTGCTGCTGAAGATAGCAAAAAAGGCACTTTGCATAAGCCTGCCAAAGTAGAGGGTGCAGACGACAAGAAAAAAGCGCCCGCTAAGGTTGGCGGCAAAACAATCAAATCTTCCGAAACTTCATCCACTTGGCAAGAAGAGGGCGCCAAGAAGCCGGGTGGTCTTAAAACTCGTGGTGATGCATCTGGTGGTGTTGGTGGTTGGCGTTCTGGTGGTGGTAGAAAGAAGCAGCGCCAAATTGCTGAAGCAAACGTCGATACCAATTTTCAGGTTCCAACCGAGCCTGTAGTCCATGATGTGCATGTTCCTGAAACGATTACTGTTGCTGAGTTAGCTCATGAAATGGCAGTAAAGAGTGCAGAGGTTATTAAGTTATTAATGGGTATGGGTCAGATGGTGACTATTAATCAGGTGCTTGATCAAGATACCGCGATGATCATCGTTGAGGAAATGGGTCATAAAGCCCATGCAGCAAAATTAGATGATCCAGATTTAGATTTGGGTCTGGATGGACATGATGCAGAGCTCTTGCCGCGTCCACCGGTTGTGACTGTGATGGGTCACGTTGATCATGGTAAGACTTCTTTGCTCGATAAGATTCGCTTAGCAAAAGTTGCTTCTGGCGAAGCTGGTGGTATTACTCAGCATATCGGCGCATATCACGTAGAAACTCCCCGCGGCATGATTACCTTCTTAGATACCCCGGGTCACGAAGCTTTTACAGCAATGCGTGCACGAGGTGCTAAGGCAACTGATATTGTGATTCTGGTAGTTGCTGCTGACGACGGTGTGATGCCGCAAACAAAGGAAGCGATTCATCATGCAGTAGCAGGCGGAGTCCCGATTGTTGTAGCTATCAACAAAATTGATAAACCAGATGCCAATTTAGAGCGCGTTAAAACTGAATTAGTTGCTGAACAAGTCGTTCCCGAGGAATATGGCGGTGATGTACCGTTTATTTCAGTATCAGCAAAAACGGGTGAGGGCATTGATGCCTTGCTAGAAAACGTCTTGTTGCAAGCTGAGATTTTAGAGTTGAGGGCGCCAATGGATGCACCAGCTCAAGGTCTCGTTATTGAGGCGCGCTTAGATAAAGGTAAGGGTCCAGTTGCAACAGTGCTCGTACAGTCTGGTACGCTAAAGCGTGGCGATATGTTGCTAGCAGGCTCAACTTTTGGTCGTGTGCGAGCGATGTTAGATGAAAATGGTAAGCCTTGTTCTGAAGCAGGTCCATCCATTCCAGTAGAGATTCAAGGTTTATCCGAAGTACCTGCTGCAGGAGAATCAGTGCAGGTAGTTCCTGATGAACGTAAGGCACGTGAAATTGCTCTATTCCGTCAAGGTAAGTTCCGTGATGTGAAGTTGGCAAAACAACAAGCATTCAAGCTCGAAACCATGATGGAGAATATGGAAGAAGGCGCTATTGAGGCGAAGTTGTTGCCGCTCATTATCAAGGCAGATGTTCAGGGTTCCCAGGAAGCCTTAGCTCAATCCTTAATGAAGCTCTCCACACCAGAAGTTAAAGTACAAATCGTTCACGCAGCTGTGGGCGGTATTACTGAAACAGACGTGAACTTAGCAGTAGCTTCTAAAGCTGTCATTATTGGCTTTAATTCTCGTGCTGATGCTGCTGCGCGCAAGTTAGCTGAGAATAATGGTGTAGACATTCGTTATCACAACATTATTTATGACGCTGTTGATGAAGTGAAATTAGCGTTGAGCGGTATGTTGACACCAGATAAAAAAGAAGAAATCACTGGCTTAGTAGAAATCCGTCAAGTCTTCTTGGTGTCTAAGGTTGGCGCTATTGCGGGTTGCTTAGTGGTTGATGGAATCATTAAACGTACCTCAAGTGTTCGTCTCTTGCGTGAGAACGTAGTGATATGGTCTGGTGAGCTTGATTCGCTCAAGCGCTTTAAAGATGATGCAAAAGAAGTTCGTGCTGGTGTTGAATGCGGATTGTCATTAAAAGGTTATAACGACATCAAAGAAGGCGACCAACTTGAGGTATTCGAAGTTACTGAAGTTGCGCGCTCACTGTAAACCAAAGCAATATGCATAAAACTAGCCCGCATCGTAACCAGCGTCTTGCCGATCAAATTCAGCGAGACCTGGCCGAACTGATTCCTCGTGAGCTCCGCAGCCCTAGTTTAGGGTTAATCACGCTCCAAAGTATTGAACTCACTCCGGATTTAGCCCATGCTAAAGTGTTTTTTACTGTTTTAGGTGCTGAGCCAGAACATGTACTGAAAGCACTGCAAGAGAAAGCGGGCTATTTACATTCTTTGTTATTCAAGCGCTTACATATTCATACTGTGCCAACATTGCATTTTCACTATGACAGCTCAATTGAGCATGGCATAGAAATGTCTCGATTGATCGATCAAGCGGTAGAGAGCGATCATAAAGACGAGACTAAGTAATTTATATGTCTATTCGGATCGATGGCGTAGTGCTACTAGATAAACCCGCAGGAATGAGTTCACAGGGCGCAGTCACTGCCGTAAAGCGTGCATTTAATGCTGATAAAGCAGGACATACTGGAACTTTAGATCCAATGGCGACGGGTTTGTTACCTATCTGTCTTGGAGAAGCTACTAAGTATTCACAAGATCTATTGGATGCTAATAAAAGCTATATCGCTAGAGTGAAATTTGGTGTTCGTACTGATACCGGGGATGCTGAAGGCCATGTTATAGAAGAGAAGCCTTTGCCAGTATTTGTAAATGAAGCAGAACTCAAGAAATCTTTAGATGGATTACTCCCAATGTTTACTGGGGCTATTCTTCAAGTCCCTCCTATGTATTCTGCATTAAAGCGCGACGGTAAACCGCTCTATGAGTATGCTCGTGCAGGAGTGGAGTTAGAGCGTGCGCCTAGAGAGATTACGATTCATCATATTCGCTGGATAGATATTTGCTGGCCTGAAGCAATATTAGAGGTGAGTTGTAGTAAGGGTACTTATATTCGTGTCTTGGCTGAAGATCTTGGTAGTGCACTAGGTTGTGGCGCGCACTTGGTTGGTTTGCGTCGTACTGAGGTAGGGCATTTAAGTCTTGAACAGTCTTTTACGATCGAATCCATTCAACAAGGTCTTCAAGATAGTGCTAGTTACATTCTGCCAGTTGATGCCTTACTGCAAACTTTGCCTCATTTAACTGTAGATGAGCAGCAAGCTAAACGTCTTGAAATGGGACAACGCGTCCCGCTCAATTTACCCTCGATTGAAGCGCTAGTGCGGATTTATCGCGCTACTGCTGCGCCACATAATTTTATTGGCACTGCTGACTGGCGATCTGGAGTTCTCCATCCAAAACGCTTAATTTCTCAAGCCCATTAACCTTTTTATTGATCCTTAACATTAGAAGCTTCACATGACTAAACGCGCACTTCGTAATATTGCCATCATCGCCCACGTTGACCATGGCAAAACCACATTGGTAGACCAACTTTTACGTCAATCAGGCACCTTCCGCTCGAATGAAAAAATGACTGAACGCGTCATGGATTCAAACGACTTGGAAAAAGAGCGCGGTATTACTATTTTGTCCAAGAATTGCTCAGTAGAGTATGACGGCACCCATATCAATATTGTTGATACCCCAGGACATGCTGACTTTGGTGGTGAAGTAGAGCGCGTACTCTCTATGGTTGACGGTGTATTGCTTTTAGTTGATGCAGTTGAGGGGCCGATGCCACAAACGCGTTTCGTGACCAAGAAAGCACTAGCACTGGGTTTGAAGCCGATCGTAGTGATTAACAAGGTTGACCGTCCGGGTGCACGTTGTGATTACGTTATCAATGCAACCTTTGAGTTATTTGACAAGCTTGGCGCTACTGAAGAGCAGCTCGATTTCCCCATCATTTATGCATCTGGTTTAAATGGTTATGCAGGTATGAAAGAAGATGTGCGTGAGGGCGATATGCGTCCATTATTTGATGCTGTCTTAGAGCATGTTCCTGTTCGTGACGATAATCCCGATGGTCCTTTGCAGTTTCAGATCTCCTCAATTGACTACAACAGTTATGTTGGAAAGATTGGTATTGGTCGCGTGAATCGTGGCCGTGTTAAGCCTGGCATGGAAGTGATTTGTATGAATGGCCCAGATGGTGTGCCATTTAAAGGACGTGTTAACCAAGTCTTGAAATTTAAAGGCTTAGAGCGAGAGGTGGTTGACGAAGCCTTTGCTGGTGATATCGCGTTGATTAACGGCATTGAAGAGTTAGCTATTGGTACCACTGTCTGTGCAGTGGATACACCTGAAGCATTGCCTATGCTCAAAATCGATGAACCAACCTTAACCATGAACTTTATGGTGAACACTAGTCCATTTGCAGGCCGTGAAGGTAAGTTTGTAACTAGTCGTCAGATTCGTGAGCGCTTAGATCGTGAATTGAAATCGAATATGGCGCTGCGTGTAAATGAAACTGATGACGATACAGTGTTTGAGGTATCAGGTCGAGGCGAATTGCACCTGACTATCTTAGTCGAGACGATGCGTCGTGAGGGTTATGAATTAGCGGTATCCCGTCCTCGGGTTGTGTTTCATGAAGAGGATGGTGTCAAGATGGAGCCTTACGAAAACCTCACGGTGGACGTTGAAGATGCTACTCAAGGCGCTGTAATGGAAGATTTAGGCAAGCGTAAAGGCGAGCTACAAGACATGGTGAGCGATGGTAAGGGTCGTACCCGTCTTGAATACCGAATTCCTGCACGTGGTTTGATTGGTTTTCAAGGCGACTTTATGACCATGACTCGCGGTAATGGCTTATTGAGTCATACCTTCGATTGTTATGCTCCTGCTAAAGATGGTATTTTGGGCGAGCGTCACAATGGGGTATTGATCAGCCAGGATGATGGTGAAGCAGTTGCCTATGCCATTTGGAAATTACAAGATCGTGGCCGTATGTTTGTTAAACATGGTGACCCTGTGTATGAGGGCATGGTAATCGGAATTCATAGTCGTGACAATGACTTGGTTGTGAACCCTATTAAAGGCAAGCAATTAACTAACGTTCGTTCTTCAGGTACAGATGAAGCTGTTCGCTTGGTCACTCCAATTGATTTAACTTTGGAATACGCTGTCGAATTCATTAGTGATGATGAATTGGTTGAAGTAACGCCTAAGAGTGTGCGTGTCCGTAAGCGCTATTTGAAGGAGCATGATCGTAAGAAGGCATCGCGCGAATAACTTTATATTCCGCTGATCATTGAGAGTCGCCTATATGGCGGCTCTTTTTTATAGCAATAACAGCATCAAATAATCACTTTGAGTTGGGAATTGCTGTTGCAGCGGCAATAGGATCCTTGGTAGAAGTACCAATGATGATTGGCCTAGTATCGATTGCCCTCTGGATTGAAGAGCGTTACTACGCTCGGTAAGGTCTCACTAGACTTTCGAGTCCATAAGCATCATTGTGGGATCGAAGCTGATCGATATTTTCTCTTAATTTTTTTACTTCTTTGCACTTTAGGGCCTGCAACTTTTTACGACTCAATCCGTAGGTATCCACTAAATAGCGAATTCTGGAAAGACATATTTGCATCCGAACAATCCAATAGATTGCAAATATGCCCGGAGCAAAGAGCAGTATGAGTAAGCTCACGCGTAAAAGATTACTTCACTAACAAAATAGCCTGCTTTGCTGCTGAAGATACTTTTTGTGCAACGGATCCCATTAAAGCATCTAATATGCCTGTCCTGCCTTTAGAGCCCATCACAATCAAATCAAACTTTTCTTTATTAGCAAGATTGATGATTTCTTCGGCAACATTACCGCGCCTAATAACCATATTGTGATTAACACTGGCAGCATCCAAAGCTTTTTGAGCAGGCTTCAACTCTTTTTCACTGACTTCACGCAGGTAGTCATCCACTACACTTTTGGCTACAAATTGCTTGACATGCCCTAGGCCGATGTCATCGTGGATACTCACTATGGTTACGGAGCACTTGCTACGCAGATCTTTTGCAAGCTTGGCAACATACTTTGCAGCATTGAGAGATGATTTTGAGCCATCTACTGGTAGTAATATTTTCATATAGCCTTTCGAATGAGAGTGAGCAAAAAAGTCATTATTTTTATAATAGATTTATCCTAATTTTAGCCCAGAAATGTGCTGTTCCTATGTTTAGGACTTAAAAAATACTAAGCTCAGAAGTATTTAGCTTACTGAAAAACGGTCGGCATGAGCCTTATGCCAATACAGTTCATAGACTCTTGATAGATGGAGTGATTCGTCCACGATATTCTCTTTTAAAAGCTGGCCTGCAGGCATTTCAGGAAGTAAAAAAGAAAGTAGGCGGACCTCATTTGCGCTGATGCGCCTCACAATATGCGGCGCATCGATTTCCCTAGGGTGACGTAATCCCGCAGCTTCTACTAATTCTTTTAAGGCTCTAAGGGTTTCATGGTGGAAATTAAATACTCGTTCAGCTTTATTAGAAACTACTAAAGCTTTTTGACGCAGGGGATCTTGTGTGGTGACGCCAGTAGGGCAAAAGCCAGTATTACAAACTTGTGCCTGAATACAGCCAATCGAGAACATAAACCCTCTAGCACTATTGCACCAGTCAGCACCCAGAGCAAATGCAACAGCCATATCAAAGGAGCTAATGATTTTTCCTGAACAGCCAATCTTAATCTGATCGCGTAAATTCACGCCCACTAAGGTGTTGTGTACTAAGCGCAATCCCTCTTGTAATGGAGTACCAACGTGATTGGTGAATTCAACAGGGGATGCGCCAGTACCGCCCTCAGAACCATCCACCACAATAAAATCGGGATAAATATTAGTTTTTAACATTGCCTTGACAATGGCAAACCATTCCCATGGATGACCAATACATAATTTAAAGCCTACAGGCTTACCGTTAGATAGATCTCGCAGTCTCTGAACAAAGTGCGTTAACTCTAGGGGGCTAGAGAATTCACTATGTGAGGCAGGGGAGATGCAGGCTACGCCTTCAGGTACTCCCCGTGCAGCAGCAATCTCCGCCGTTACTTTCTTGCCAGGTAAGATGCCACCGTGACCCGGTTTAGCTCCTTGACTCAATTTAATCTCGATCATTTTGACTTGAGGATCTAGGGCATTCTCGGAATATTTTTCTGCATTAAAACTACCATCTTGATTACGACAACCAAAGTAGCCAGAACCAATTTCCCAAATTAAGTCACCGCCATGAACACGGTGATAACGGGAGATCGAACCTTCTCCAGTGTCATGGGCAAACCGTCCTTTTTTGGCTCCCAAATTCAGAGCCATCACAGCATTTGCACTCAGAGAGCCAAAGCTCATGGCAGAGATATTGAAAATGCTGGCGTTATAAGGCTGCTTACAATCTTTGCCGCCTATCATGATCCGAAAATCATGGCTAGCCAATTTGGTGGGGGCCAAGGATTGATTAATCCATTGGTATCCAGGCGCCATGACATTGAGGGTAGTGCCAAACGGGATTGAGTCAGGAACTGCTTTAGCACGTGAATAGACCAACGTTCTTTGTTCTCGAGAGAAAGGCGTTTGGTCGTTATCACCTTCGATAAAGTATTGCCGAATTTCTGGGCGGATATATTCCAACAGGAAGCGTAAATGCCCAATGATTGGGTAATTACGCAGTATCGACATCTTGGTCTGGAATAGATCGTAAATTCCAAGTGCTGATAAGAAACTGAATAAAATAAAGAGTTGCCAAACATTCTCATACATCTCTAAGCCAATCAAGCTTGCAACAGATCCTGCAATACATAGTGCAAATGGGGTATACCGAATTGGAAAAATGCTACTCGTTTTACTATTCATAGATCCTCACCATAGCTCAGAAGTATAAGCCTCTTAGGCTTAGGGTTAATTGCGGGATAATCCCTTAATAGACATTGCGCGAGTGTATTGAATGAAAGTGAATTCTGAGGGTGTTTCTTCTTCGAGGGTATATCTCCCTGCAGGTAGAAGCCATGCCAATTTACTGGAGTTTTTTATAGCGAACTTTCCTCATATTGAGGCAAATGAATGGCAGGCCCGCTTTACAGAGGGTCTAGTGATGACCTCAGATGGTGAGGTAGTTGCTGCCAATGATCCCTATCTGGCCAATGTTCACCTGCTGTATTTCAGGCGCCTTAATAGAGAGCCTGAGATTCCTTTTGAAGAGACAATCCTTTTTCAAGACGAGCATATATTAGTAGCTGATAAACCCCATTTCTTGCCAGTGACGCCAAGTGGTTTGTATTTGCATCAGACCTTACTCAATCGATTAAAGAAAAAAACAGGAATACAAACTCTGAGCCCTATTCACCGGATCGATCGAGATACTGCTGGACTAGTAGTGTTTTCAGTGAACCCAAAAGAGCGTGCTCAATATCAGAATTTATTTAGGGATAGGGCGGTGAAAAAAATATATGAAGCGATTGCACCATATTCTGCAAGCCTTCAAAAAAATCTTCCCATGACATATCGAAGTCGTATCGAAGAGTCAGAACATTTTCTCCAGATGCAGGAAGTAAATGGAGAGCCTAACACCGATACTTATATAGAGCTGATTGAGCAAATCAATTCTTGGGCAAGATATCGTTTGAGTCCTGGGAGTGGTAAGAAGCATCAATTACGCTGCCATCTCAATGCGCTCAATATTCCTATTAAAAATGATCAGATCTATCCAGTGCTGACTCCATATCAAGAATATGACTTGGATCTCTCAAAGTCATTGCAATTGCTGGCAAAAGAAATCCATTTCAATGACCCTATTACAAAAGAGCCTAGAGCCTTCATCAGTCAAATGAAAATTGCTTAAGTCAAGCACTTCAGTGAGTGACTATCTAGACATATTTTGATTTAAATCAATGATTGAGATGATCCCCTCTCTAAAAGAGAGTATGGTTCATCTTTCACCATCATTTATATAGGATAGCAATGTCATTAAATCACGCAGTCATTTGGATTGACCATCAAGAAGCACATGTCATGTTTTTGAGTGAAGCGGCCAGTGAGGCTGAAGTCATTAGGAGCAAGACTTCTCATCAACATTTGCATCATAAGGGTGGTGCAGTAGGAAGCGGTAGACTCAAGTTAGATGAAAAATATTTACATTCTGTCATCAATGCAGTCAATGAATCAAAAGAAATCTTAGTTTTAGGACCTGGTTCAGCAAAGCTCGAACTCATCAAACATGCACATCATCACGATGCTAAGATTGCTGCCAATATTGTTGGTGTAGAAACGATAGACCATCCTAGCGATAAAGAAATTTTGGCTTATGCCAGAAAGTTTTTTTATAAAGCGGATCAAATGCTATGAGTGAACCCTTAGATGCCAATGGATTGCCAGGGCATGACTATTTTCTAGATGCGGTCAATCATATTGATCAGGCGGTGTCTGATAGTACGATCCCGGCAAGTGCTGCCAAAGGGATTGTTTATAGTCTGGTAGAAACTCTAGGTTCGATGGTAGGTGACCCCGATCTACCAGCGCATCTGAAATCTGGATATATGGGCGCCTTGGATCTTGCGGTTGAGTTAGAGGCAAAACTCTCTAAATTACGTCTGTAGTTCAGATAGGGGTAGCTATGCTTACCCCTTTTCTGTAGCCTCCTCTCCTCTCTATTTGTTGATGAAAATAGGTTCCTTTATGGAACCTATTATGCTATAATGGACCCAAGTTCAAAAATAGGAGGGTAATATGTCCATCAACGTCAAGCTGTCTGAGGCATTAGTGGAGCAAGCCAAGGTCTATGGCCATATTGAGCATCGCTCAGTGCCTAAGCAGATTGAGTACTGGTCACAGATCGGCAAGATTGCCCAAGAAAACCCGGACTTACCTTTTTCCATGATTCGTGAGATCTTGATTGCAGATCAAGAGCCCGTTATCGGCGAATACGTATTTAGTTGATGCGTTTACTAGTTACCGCTTCGTTTGTTAAGGCCATAAAAAAACTTCATCCTTCACAAAAAACAGAATTAGATGCTGCAGTAAAGGTGATTAGCTCAAGCCCATCTATCGGAGAGTCTAAGGCTGGGGATTTGTTTGGAGTTCGGGTTTACAAATTCAAGCTGTCGCAGCAACTATGCTTGCTGGCCTATCGAATTTTGGATGAAGAGAGCATCAAGCTTTTGACCTTTGGGCCTCATGAGAACTTCTATCGTGACTTGAAGCGGCAGGGTGAATAAAGGCATGCAGAATATCAAAAAGAAAAGATTAGCAGTTGCCCCCATGATGGAGTGGACAGATCGTCATTGCCGCTCATTTCATCGAACGCTGACTAAAGAAGCCGTTCTCTATACAGAAATGGTCACCACGGGTGCATTAATACACGGGGATGTTCCTCGTCATTTGGATTACTCGCAAGATCAACACGCAGTGGTACTGCAATTGGGTGGTTCAGAACCAAGCGATTTAGCTAAAGCAGCAGAGCTGGCGCAACAGTGGGCTTATGACGAGATTGATCTCAATTGTGGCTGCCCATCAGAACGCGTTCAGCGAGGATCATTTGGTGCATGTCTGATGGCTGAACCCAATTTAGTAGCAGATTGCATAAAAGCCATGAGGGGTGCAGTTGATATACCCATTTCAGTAAAGCATCGCCTTGGTTTAGATTCGATGGATGCCGCTCATTCAGAAAAAGATTATCAATTTGCGCTTGATTTCATCTTAGCGGTTGCTGATGCTGGGGCAAGTCAGGTGACGATACATGCTCGCAATGCAGTACTCAAAGGTTTATCGCCTAAAGAAAATCGCAGCAAGCCACCGCTACGCTATGAAGTTGCTGCCAGACTGAGAGTAGATGCACAAAAACAATTCCCCAATTTAAAAGTACTTCTTAATGGCGGCTTAGAAACGAATGAGCAAATTGCTGGTCATTGGGATGATTTTGATGGCTTCATGGTTGGTAGGGCAGCCTATCATTTCCCAGCCTTACTATTGGGTTGGGATGATCTCATCAATACCAATGGTGATGCTGCAGGTTATCTCTTTAGCGAAACGGAATGGCATCGTATTCAGATCGCATTAGTCAAGCAAGTGCATGCGTGGTTTGATGAGTGCAAAGCCAAAAACAAATCTTTTTATATCGGCGCATTCACAAGACATATTTTGGGATTGGCACATGGCAGGGCAGGATCACGCTATTGGCGTCAACGGCTTTCAGATCATCATGCTTTGGCGAAAGTTCAGAGTAAAGCAGCGATTACCGACTTTTTCATAGATGCCAGTCTATGCCTTGGTGATTGGGCGGCTTTTGAGTATGAAAGTGCTTAACTAGGTGCTTAAAACCAGCGTTTTTGACAGGTTTTTGATCAAAAAGCTATAATGACACCTCTACAACGGCGGACGTAGCTCAGTTGGTAGAGTCCCAGATTGTGATTCTGGTTGTCGCGGGTTCGAGCCCCGTCGTTCGCCCCAAAATACTTCAACAAAAGCTCCTAAACGGAGCTTTTCTATTAGAGTAATACTTTATGAAAAAGTTCGATATTTATCAGATTCTATTTGGTGTAACGCTTTCAGTGATTGCGCTCTATTTCATGCTCAGGCCTACTGGCAGTCAAGCTGCTCCAAGCTCGTCCATCCCAACAGTTCAAATCGGTAAGGTCATTTTTGACCAAACAGAAATGACGATTGGTGATGTGAAGGGCTTTGCAGCAGCTACTGGCTTTATTAGCACTGCTGAAAAAAATGGCGGTGGACTTTCTTATGAGGCTGGATTTGTTAAAAAGCCCGGCTGGTCATGGAAAACGCCTTACGGTGTTCCTGCCAAGGATTTAGAACCTGCTGTACACCTCAATCAAAAGGAAGCGGAGTCCGCATGTCGTTACTATGGAAAACGTTTACCAACAAATGATGAGTGGATATCAGCAGCATTCCTAGAGCAAAGAGCTAATCCGTCAGCTGGATACGTTAAGGGTCAGCGTTACCCTTATCCAGGCGGGAGTACTCCAGTGGTTTCACATTGCCTCAATGGCTGTGGAGACTACAAAGGTTTAGCACCGGCAGGAGCGCTCAATCGCGGGACAGGCCATGTCATTACAGGAACAACTAAGCCTGGTGTGAATGGACTATTTGATATGGGTGGCAACGTTTGGGAATGGACTGCTACAGAGAGAGGTGGCGGTTACATTACACGTGGCTCCTCATGGTGGTACGGTCCAGAAAGACAGCAAGAATCAGATGTGGAATCTAAGCCAGGCGATATCGCTGTGGTTTACATCGGATTTCGGTGTGTGGCCGATGCCGTGAAACAATAGGGAATGTCAAACTCAGCGATTGAATCCTCTGAAATTGAAGTAACGCCTGATTATCAGGCAGTCATCGATGCGATTGAACGTCGCGATCCTTATATCTTTGTTAGTGGTAAAGCTGGTACTGGTAAAACAACCCTGATTGGTTATCTTCGAGAAATTATCACTGGTAATGTCGTCGTGGTTGCGCCAACAGGAGTTGCCGCACTCCAAGTCAAAGGAGTGACGATTCATTCCTTCTTTAGATTGCCCCCACGTTTAATCTTTCCAGAAGAGGATATCAAGCCACTGCGTGATAAGCGACTCTATAAAGATATTCGCCTCCTGATCATTGATGAAATCTCGATGGTCAGGGCAGACGTAGTTGATGCAATGGATCTATTCTTGCGCGAGAATGGTCCGCAAAAAGGAAAACCCTTTGGTGGCATACAGGTAGTATTTGTTGGGGATTTATTTCAGCTACCTCCAGTGGTATCGAGTGCCGATATGCAAGTGTTATCGGAACGCGGTTATGAGGGCCCCTATTTTTTCTGTGCCATGGCTCTACATCGTAAGGATGTCACCATGGTTGAGCTATCTAAAATCTTTCGTCAAAAAGATGAACATTTTGCAAGCCTATTAAACCGAATTCGTATCAATCAAGACGTAGATGAGGCTATCGATATCCTCAATGCCCAATGTTTTCGTCACGATGCAGTAACCGATGAAGACACAATCACTCTGACTACTACGAATGCAAGGGCAGATCAGATCAATGGTGCAGGTCTTCGTGCGATTGAAAAGGATGCCAAAGTATATCTAGGTAAAACAACCGGTAAATTCAATATAGATGAACGTAATCTACCGTCCGCCAATACTCTGGCATTGAAGGTGGGTGCCAAGGTCATGTTTACAGCAACGGATAGCAACTTTCCTAAACGCTGGGTTAATGGCACGATCGGTATCGTGCGTGAACTCCTGCCGGATAAGGTAAAGGTGATGGTAAAGAATGGTTCATATTCCAACACGCTTGAAGTGACGGCGCATCAATGGGAATCGTATCGCTATGACCATGACATGATGTCTGGAAAGATCTCACCCAGCATTATTGGAACTTATGAACAAATT
Organism: Polynucleobacter sp.; assembly: GCA_044377685.1. Taxonomy (GTDB): domain Bacteria; phylum Pseudomonadota; class Gammaproteobacteria; order Burkholderiales; family Burkholderiaceae; genus Polynucleobacter. The sequence continues at coordinate 47,690 of JBILYO010000002.1, forward strand.
CCGCTGATGCTGGCTTGGGCAGTGACCATTCACAAAAGCCAGGGCAAGACCTTGGATAAAGTGAAAGTCGATCTCTCATCGGGAGCATTTGCATCAGGTCAGGTCTATGTTGCTCTGAGTCGTTGCAAAACGATAGAAGGCATTTCTTTACAAAGACCGATTGAGCCCAAAGATGTCAGATGTGATCAAGAGATCAAGCGCTTCTATATGAAGTGCTTACCCAATACTTAAAACCCAGCCGCCAAACCATCTCGCCGGTGATCGCTACCGGCGATATATGCAGTATCAGTATCTTCACTTAACCTAGCAATCGCTTGAGCGCTTCCAAAGTCCAAGCTATTAGCAGGTTGAATGGTTACTTCATGTCCAAGCTCTATGAGTCCATCTATAATGTTTTGCGGCATTGCTGCTTCAACAGTTAACTTACCTAAATCGTCAATACGCCAGCGTGGAGCATCAGAGCAGGCTTGTGGATTGAGATGTTCATCCACAAAGCGCATCACAAATTGAATATGGCCCTGAGGCTGCATATTGCCACCCATCACACCAAAAGCCATGGCAGGCTGATTACCTTTAGTTAAGAACGCA
>JBILYO010000152.1:0-5266 GCA_044377685.1 Polynucleobacter sp.
GAAAATGATGTTCATTATCTTGACTTTGATTATTGCGGTGGCTGCATTTAATTTAGTTTCCACATTAGTGATGACTGTGAATGAAAAACAGGCTGATATTGCTATTCTTCGCACCATGGGTGCCAGTCCAGGCTTAATTCAGAGAATCTTTTTGATTCAAGGAATATCCATTGGCTTGTTAGGTTCCTTGGCTGGCGTTGGTTTAGGTTTATTAATTGCCTTAAACATTGATGTGATTGTTCCTGCGATTGAAGCTATTTTTAGAGTTCGCTTCTTACCCCGCGAGGTGTATTTCATTAGCGAACTTCCTTCAGATGTGAGATTGTCAGATGTACTCACAGTAGGTTTGATGGCTTTTGGCCTATCGATACTAGCAACCCTTTATCCAAGCAGACGCGCTGCAAAGGTACAACCAGCGGAGGCACTGCGTTATGAGTAATCAAGCAGTGTTAGTGGCAAGAGGCTTAGCGAAAACTTATGGACAGAGTCCCACTGCGGTTGAGGTTCTCAAATCGATTGATTTAGATATCCTACCCTCTGAAAAAGTAGCGATTGTGGGCTCTTCTGGCTCTGGCAAAAGTACTTTGTTACATCTGCTTGGTGGCTTAGATAGCCCCAGCGCTGGCACTGTGATATTGGCTGGCTCCAATTTAAATCAATTATCGGTCAATAAGTTAGATCAATTGCGTAATCACAGTCTCGGGTTTATTTACCAGTTTCATCATCTCTTGGATGAATTTAGTGCTGCCGAGAATGTGGCCTTACCTCTGCGTATCAGAGGATTAAGTAATGACGAGTCTATGGAGCGTGCTAGCAAGATGCTGAAGGCAGTTGGCTTGGCAGCTCGAGAGTTGCATACCCCAGGTGAGCTTTCCGGTGGAGAGCGTCAAAGGGTTGCTGTTGCCAGAGCCTTGGTGGGTAATCCTGCATGCGTTTTGGCGGATGAGCCTACTGGTAATTTAGATACTGAGACCGCTGATGGCGTATTTGATTTAATGTTAGATATCGCTCGTGAACAGGGTACTGCGTTTGTCATTGTTACTCATGATTCTCTGCGCGCCAAACGTTGTGATCGTATTTTGCATTTGGAGCGCGGAGTACTTCATCCATTTCCCCAATGAGCTGGTGATCAATGCATCCTATCTGGATTGATACACATTGCCATGTAGATGCGCCAGAGTTCGCTGCCCATTTGCCTGCAGTCATCGCTGCTGCCTTACAAAATAATGTGCAAGCAATTTTGTTACCAGCAGTGAGAGCAGTAGATTGCCAGCAAGTCAGGGTAATGGCAAATCAATATGGATCGCAGATACCTGGATTAGTCTATACCTTAGGCATCCATCCGCTATATACCAATCAAGCCCAAAAGAGTGATGTCGAAGTGATTGAACAACAGCTTAGTCAATCATTGTCGGACCCACGTTTTGTTGGAATCGGTGAGATCGGTCTAGATTATTTCGTTGAGGATTTAGATCTTCGTTGTCAAGACTATTTCTTTAATGCCCAATTAGATTTAGCTGAACAATTTCAGCTCCCAGTCATTTTGCATGTTCGTCGTTCGCAAGACGCTATCCTAAAAGCATTACGTCGTCGAAAAATTCCCGGTGGAATTGCGCATGCATTCAATGGCAGCATGCAGCAAGCAGAGCAATTTATTGGCTTAGGGTTTAAGTTGGGGTTTGGTGGTGCCGCAACCTATGAGCGTGCATTGCAAATACGTCGATTACTAAAGGAACTTCCGCTTGATAGTATCGTCACTGAAACAGATGCACCAGATATTCCTCCTGCGTGGCTTAGAGGTGAAGGAATTGCTTTTAATGAACCAGCATTTTTGCCACGTATCGCCCAAGAGTTAGCGGCTATTCGGGGAATAGATGAAGCAGAATTTGCTAGCGCAGTTTGGCGTAATGCCATGCAGGTACTGCCGCGTTGGTCGGCGCTATGTACTTCTAGTTTAACTTCCCCAATCATTTCTTAAAGTAGTGCGCCTAGCGATTACGGCATTCATTGCCGGGGGATCACTCCTTTTCATTTTGCCTCGAATGCCCCAATATTGGCTGCCAATCAGTGCAGCCTTGGTAATCTTGAGTCTTGGATTTGCGTTGACAACATCTTGTTCTCAAAAAGTGCGCCAAGTTGCAGTTGTGGTCATTGCTTTTACTGTTGGTTTTGCATGGAATGCGCATTATGCAGAAGAACGTCTCGGTAATATTCTTGTAAGCGATTTAGAGGCTCATGAGTTAAGCATAGAGGGCCGAGTGGCTGCGCTTCCTCAAAGTGGTTTAGATGGAGCAAAGTTTGCTTTCGCAGTAGATAAAGTGATGAAGCGACAACAGATCATTGATCAATTCCCCGAGAAAATTTATCTCAGTTGGCAACCAGCCTGGAGAAATCCCCAGAATATTCCAGAGATTATTCCAGGTCAGAGATGGCGTTTAAAGGCGAAGCTAAAGCAGCCATACGGAACCCTTAATCCATTTACCTTTGATTTTGAACGCTGGTCTTTTCATCAAAATTTTGGAGCTAGTGGCTCGGTGAGAAGTGGATTGTTATTAAAAGCGCAGGATATTGGAATTATGGAGTTTGAATTACGAATGGAATTAGCGCGCTGGCATTTACGTAAAAAAATTCAAAATTTACTTCCTAGAGATGCTCGTTATGTTGGGGTCATTATTGCTTTAGTGATGGGTGATCAGAATGCAATTGATCAGGAGGATTGGCGAGTATTTAATGCCACAGGTATTGGCCATCTCATCTCCATATCTGGCCTACATGTCACGATGCTTGCCGGAGTGGGAGCATTGCTAGCCAGTTTTATCTGGCGCCGTCATCATTTCCCTTTATTGATACCAGTCAGTAAGGTTGCAGCAATAGCTGGGTTATTGACGGCTTTTATTTATGCTTGGTTAGCTGGGTTCCAGATACCAGCTCAGAGAACTATGTTCATGGTGGGAGTGGTGAGCTTTGCATTGTGGACAGGCAGGAATCCTAGATCTTTTGATATTTGGTGGTGGGCACTATTCATTGTCTTATTGGTTGATCCAATGGCACCTTATACACCTGGATTTTGGTTATCTTTTGGTGCAGTAGCCGCCATTTTGTATTCGATGGGAAATTCGGTAGGCTTATTGGGTATTCCCACCGGAAAAGAGTTTGAGGTGCATTGGACTCATAGAGCGGTTAAAGCCCTATATGAGGCATGTCGCGTTCAGGCAGTTGTTACGCTTGCTTTATTACCTCTTACTTTATATTGGTTCTACCAAGTATCAATAGTTTCACCCTTAGCAAATGCTTTAGCTATCCCACTGGTGAGTTATATCGTCACACCTTTGGCTATTGCTGGAGCACTGTTACCAGATTTTATTGGGCGTTGGCTCTTGCTTGGCGCACATCTCTCAATGGAATATCTAGCGCAATTACTGCATTGGATGGCGAATTGGAAATGGTCGGTGATATGGCATCAGCAGCCTAGCTGGTGGGCATTACTTCTTGCTGGCAGCGGACTTGTATATGCCATTAAACCTGGAAGCCTCTCTGAAAATTGGCGCTCAAGGAGTGCTGCACTTTGTTTCCTTTTTCCTTTATTTATTCAGTTTGATAACGCACCCATCACTCCAGGGGGGTTTCATGCAACAGTATTTGATATTGGGCAAGGTACAGCCGTATTAATAGAGACAGCCTCAAAAAAATTACTGTATGACACTGGCCCCATTCAGGGCAAGAAGAATGATGCTGGGCAGAGAATCCTATTACCATATTTACAAGGTAGGGGAATCAATCAGATTGATCGGATGGTGATTAGTCATAGTGATAGCGATCATGTTGGGGGAGCGAATACACTTTTAAAGCATATCGAATTTTCCTCAATGATGGGCTCTCTTCCAAGTACTAACCCTTTACTAGAAAATCTTCAGGCCAAGAAAATACCCAGCATGCCATGTCGTTATGGGCAACAGTGGATCTGGGATGAGGTTGAGTTTTATATCTGGCACCCACATGAGCACTCTCTTTTTGAGAGGGAGTATTCGAGAAAACCCAACGAAATGAGTTGTGTTCTAGAAGTGCGCAATAAAAATACTTCATTTTGGTTAACGGGCGATGTGGAAAAACAAGGAGAAGCAGAAATCGTAGATCGTCTGACGCAGATCACACTTGCACAGATTGGTGATAGAGAGCTTATTTTTATGGCGCCTCACCATGGCAGCAAAACATCCTCTTCTGAGCCCTTATTAAAAAGACTCATGCCAGATCATGCATTTGCCCAAAATGCTTATCGCAACCGCTATGGTCATCCTCATCCAACAGTTGTAGAGCGTTATCAGTCCTTGCAAATACCTTTTTCGCAAACCCCCAAAACAGGCGCTCAGATTTGGAATGTATCAAAAGATAAAAACAAGAAATTCTATAGGCTGTATTGGAGGGAGGGTGAAAAAAGGCTATGGCATAGGGATATCAATCATTAAAGTGTGTATGGTGTGTATTTATAGAATATAATTGAAGGAGATGAATGCATAGTAAAAAAGTAATTGAAAAGTTAATGAGAGAAGGGTGGTATTTGAGGGGCATCAAGGGGTCGCACCATATTTTTGTCCACCCCACCAAGGCTGGTCATTTGGTTGTGCCACATCCCAAAAAGGATTTGGGTTTTGGTTTAACTAGAAGTATTTTCAAGCAGGCAGGCATTTGTAAGGAGATGAAATGAGATATGCAATAGCAATTGAGCCAGGCAATGAAAAAAGTGCATGGGGTGTTGTTGTTCCTGATCTTCCTGGATGCTTTTCAGCATCTGATGATGGTTTGGAAGAAGCAATTGATGGGGCGCAGCAAGCTATAGAACTTTGGATGGAGATAGCATTAGATACCCAACAAGAAATTCCGAAGCCAAGCCCCCTTAGAGATTTGCAAAAGAAAAAAGAGTTTAAGGGTTGGACTTGGGCTATCGTTGAAATTGACCCAGCATTTTTATCTGATGAGATTGAGCGGGTCAACATCACCTTACCCAAAAAGATATTGGCGAGACTAGATGCCAAGGCAAAGAAAGCAGGGGAGAACAGATCGGCTTTTATTGCTCATTTGGCTTTGATGGCTTAAACAAGCAAAAAGGCTTTTAAGCCAATTGACCTAAAAGCCTTCTACTGTTTGGTTGCGGGGGCAGGATTTGAACCTACGACCTTCGGGTTATGAGCCCGACGAGCTGCCAGACTGCTCCACCCCGCGTCTGAGTCATCGATTCTACCATTTTTTGAGGGGTCTTGTCGAGGTAAAC
>JBILYO010000153.1:0-5246 GCA_044377685.1 Polynucleobacter sp.
ATCGCTGAAGTATCTCTAGATGAGGCAATTAACTTCTCTTTAAATGAATCCAGAAATTGAGTATTGATGATCGATTTATAAACAATAATTGGGCATGGTAGTCCATCAATTCTCCCAATAATTTCAGTCTCTTCTGCGTTTTTTCGATTAGTCAACCAAGTATTCTCATCCACCATAGTGGCATCGATGGCGCCACTGATAACTTGATCTATTTGATTTTGCCAATTCCCTGGGCTTACAGGGATGTTCTTTACTTGCCCAAAAAAATCTTGGAAGCGAAAACCGTGATCACTTAGATGAATTGCAGGCGCAAAATAACTTGAGGTGCAATATTGATTTATTCTGCCGTAGGTTTTTCCCTTTAAGCCAGAGAGATCTTTTATATCAGCCCCTCGCTTTATGATGAGTACTGAGGAAGTAGTAGGTGAGCCGCTCTTACCGGTAGTGGCAGATACTAATCCATGAATTTCTTGGATTTTTCGTACCTTATAAAAACAAACTACTGGAATATACGCAAAAATATTACTATCATTTTCAATGACTTTGACTAATCGGTTCAATATTATTGGTACCAAATACGGTGCACTGACCTTGCGTGAAAAAGTCCTGCCATGTGGCCTGCCCCATTGGAAATCCAAGATTACTGTCATGAATAAATCTCATCGAAACCCCAAATGAATTGAAAGTAATAAATCGTACAAGACCTCTAGGGCTTCTTCCTTATGAGAGCAGATACTTAAAGAAAACCACTAGGATCTCAAGAGCTCACAATACCTGTTTGTCACTGTATGATTTTTTTATGCTGCATAAAGAAAGTTACTCAGTTTTAATCTTTGCTTCTTGAGAAAGCTTAGTCCATTTTGCAAGATCACGGCGAACAGCGCTTCCCAATGCATCTGGACCTGCTGGAATAGAATCCACGCCCATGAAGACTAGCTTCTCACGAACCTCGTTATCAGCCAAGGATTTGTTAATAGCAGAATTAAGCTTGGTAACGATATCTGGTGGCATCTTTGCCGGACCAAGAATGCCATACCAGGTAACCACTTCGAATCCTGGAACGCCTTGCTCTGCAACCGTCGGTATATTAGGAACCGAAACATTGCGCTGCAGACCAGTAACAGCAATCAATTTTGCTCGTCCTGCCTTGGAAGTTTGTATTGCGTTAGTCAGGGCATCGAAATACACGGAGACTCGGCCAGCAACTAAATCAGTCATCGCTGCTGGAGCACCCTTATAAGGGATATGTAACATGCGGGTATTTGTATTCAGCATAAAAAGCTCTCCAGCTAGATGAGACACCGTCATATTGCCAAAGGAAGCAAAATTTACTTTTCCTGGATTTGCACGCAACCAAACTACCAAGTCTTGCACTCCAGATGCAGGCACCTCAGAATTAATGACGAGCCCTAACGGAGAAGTCCCAATCATTCCAACCGGCGTAAAGTCTTGCACAGGATCAAAAGGGACTTTGCTAAAGGCTGGATTAATCACTTGGGTACTAGCCGTTGCAAAAATCAAGGTGTAGCCATCCGGACTGGACTTAGCCACAAAATCTGCAGCAATAGCGCCCGAAGCTCCAGCTTTGTTATCTACCAATACTGGCTGCTCAAGAATGTCACTCAATTTTTGAGCCATCACCCGCGCAAGAATATCTGTGGATCCCCCTGGTGGAAATGGAACTACCAGACGAATTGGTTTAGAGGGAAAGTTGGTCTGTGCCAAAAGCGGAAAATGAAAACCAAATATCAGCAATAGACCAATTGCAAAGCGGGATACCTTAAAAATGGATGGATTACAGGCAAAAATTGTCATCGATATACCCCTCAAAGAGTTGATTGATCAGTCATGGTAATAGTAAATCATCATTAATCATGCCAAATTGCTCGTCTTGCCCTAATTTGTTCCTTAGAGAACTCTAACAGACAAAACTTCCTGCCATTTCTCGAAGGCCTACAAAAGCCTTATGCTATCTTATTGAGGATAGAGTTATTCTTAGTTTTTATAACTATCGTTTATAGTCATTTGATATATCTTAAAACGTAAGGATCAATATGAAACGCCGAGATTTCTTAAAGATAGTACCAATCATTAGTGCATTTCCAATAGAATCAATCGCTCAGGCAAACTTTCCAGATAAGCCTATTAAGACTATCTCACCTTATGCAGCGGGAGGTGGCCCTGATGTCCAATTGCGCCAAGTCTCCCCTTACCTAAGTGAAGCATTAAAACAAACCATCATTGTTGAAAATAAAGTTGGGGCTGGCGGGGTTCTTGCAACTCAATTTGTGGCGCAATCTGCTGCGGATGGATACATACTATTACTTGGATCCAATATTCAATTGGTCCAAAAAATTATGAAGCCCGAACTATCCATTAACCCGTTGATGGATTTTGTTCCGATCAGTAATATGTATTCTTCGCCAACAGTGATGGTTGTGGCCGCCGACTCTCCATACAAAAAAGTAGAAGACGTTATTAATGCTGCAAAAGCCAGCTCAGGAGCAATGAATTACAGTTCGGGTGGTATTGGCACCTCAGCTCATATTGCTGGAGCTACTTTTGTGGCGCTCAATAATTTGAAAGTCTCACATATCCCTTTAAAAGGATCCGTTGAAATTGCCGCATCATTGTTGCGTGGTGATACCCAGTTTGCATTTCCGATAGCAGGTACTGGAGTGCCCCTAGTAAAAGGTGGGAAGTTACGTGCTCTAGCCGTCACCAGCAGAAATCGGCTATCTCAACTACCAGATGTACCTACATTAAATGAAATCATGAAAAACGATCTCACTATTCAAGAGTCGTGGTTTGGTATGTGGGCACCAGTCAAAACACCTCAAGATAGGGTCAACATTCTATTTCAAGGCATTAGTAAAGCACTAGCAACCCCAGCGTTAAAAACTGCATATGAAGATGCTGGAAATATTATTACGCCTAGCCAGAGCCCACAGGCCTTTGCTGCCTACATGAATAGTGAAAATAAAAAATGGGCTGAAATTATTCGCTTAACAGGAATTAGTGCAGACTAAAACATGACGGCATCATTAAAGGATATCAGGGTCATTGACATGTCCCATGTCATAGCCGGACCCCTTACCTCGTATTACTTAGCTCAGTTAGGCGCAGAAGTAATCAAAATAGAAAAGCCAGGGTCTGGTGATGTGATGAGGGCTAATAAAGAGGCTTTGCCAACTGATATTCCAACTGCATTTTCTGGCTTGAATGCTGGGAAAAAATCCTTAGCAATAGATATTCGCACTCCTGAAGGTTCAGAAGCAATTCGAACTCTTGCAAAGAATGCTCATGTCTTTATTGAAAATTTCCGTCCTGGTGTTGTCAAAAAGTATGGCCTAGACTATGAGTCAATCAAAAAAATTAATCCTCAAATAATATATTGCTCTATTTCAGGTTATGGTCAAAAGGGGGAGTGGTCTAACAGGGGAGGTTATGACCAAGTGATTCAAGCACTGACTGGAATGATGATGATGTCAGGAGCTGAGCATGAGAAAAATCCTACAAAAGTTGGTTTTCCTGTAATTGATGTGGCAGTAGGAATGCTTGGGGCACTATCCATCATCTCGGCAATATACAGAAAAGAAAAATATGGGCTAGGACAATACATTGAAACCTCTCTTGTTCAGGCAGCATTAATGCTGATGTATCCCTTTACTACTGATTACTTAACGGATAAGAAAGTCTCAAAACGTCTTGGTAATAAGGGTTATAGCGGAAGCCCAGCTTCTGATACATTTGAGTGTAGAGATGGCTGGCTATCTACAGCTGCTAATACCCCAACGCAATTTAAAAAAATGATGCATCAGTTAAATCTTGATGCCATTTGCAATGATCCTACGCTTTTAGATCTTGACTCCTTTAATGCAACAAATGAAGGGTTTGTGGTGGCAAGACAAGCTGATCTTGTTAAACAAAAAATTCAGAATGCTTTAAAAGAAAAGTCTGCTGTTGAGCTTGAAATTCAATTGAACGCAGTAGGTGTGCCTGCAGCCAAAGTGCGAACTCTTGCTGAATTCTTAGATGAACTTTCTCAGGGATTAAATGTTACAGCCCCCTTTATGACGTTTAAACAGAGCAATAAAACCATCAAAACAGCTGGACTGGGCTTTACATTAGATAACGGTACTCAATTAATGACTGACACTACCCCAACACTTGGGGAACATACCTATGATTTACTTAAAAGCATTGGCATCAATGAAGAACAAATTACCAAAATGCTTGCCGCAAACGTACTAAGGTAAAGCTTTATACGCAATCATTTTAAGTAGCACTAAAAAAACCAAGCCAAAGATTGGTATTTTCATTACTTCAAAGATTTTGCTAAATTAGCACAGTAGTCCTTAGGCGCTACTGGAGGTGTTAGCCAATTAACATCAGCAAATGAAGAGTCTTGGTTTACTGATGTGGAAGCTTGCATCCACACCACTGACATCTTACTTGCAGCTGATGGATCAAGTAATAGCGGTATGCCGCGATCCTTTTTTACATGCTCTGCACCTGCAAGTAATAACACAGTCCCTCCTTTAGACATCCACTGTTGAGCAGTTCGAGACATTCGTTCATCACGGGCAATCTGAATTCGTGCCATTGCAGGAACTTGCGAAGCAGGCAAAAGCCCACAGTGACCTTTGATCATACTTTCCTTGTGAGCACTTAGCACTGCACTCGGGACTTTAGCATCCCAAGAGGCATCAGACATTACCTCACTCATCGCTGATTGCGGTAAATTAGAGCCAATTACGGGCACCCCTACTCGAACAGCTTGCATCACTATTGGGCCATAGCTACTCCAAGGCCATCCAGCATCACCCCACTTTAAGCGTTCACGTACAACGCTCTCAGTTGAGTCAACTGGCATGCCTTTCGTATTCAGGCCGTCATCCACCATTTCTAGTAATAGAGCTGAGAGTTTTTGTTTGGATGCTAAAGACTGTACGCTCAATCTAGCAAGCTCCTGATGCTCTAACGCATCATGCTGCTCACCAAGGAGTAATAGCTCACTTGTAGGCAATGTCTTTACTTGTGAGCGCCAATCTACTTGCCCCCAAGCAGGCGTCAGGAATATTGAGGCCACAAGGCCCAAAACAAATAGCTTCCAGTAAGAACAGGGGGTCAACAACATTGCCATGGATTCTTATCTTTATCCTAAAAAGATTGACACGATCGATCAGCTAAAATCAGGTTTTGGTAAATCCTTATTTTCACCAAAGAATTTCATTTTTCAAGAA
>JBILYO010000154.1:0-5206 GCA_044377685.1 Polynucleobacter sp.
AGGTAATGCGTAAACGAGCACTTTCCTTAGGCACAGTAGGAGGCCGAATTGCAGGAATCCAATATCCAGCATGATCTAAAAGCTTTGCAGCTAAAAGAGCATTTGCATTACTACCCAAGATGACTGGCTGTATGGGCGTGATTGAGAAACATTTTTGCCAGCTAGAGAAAATCATTTCCTTTTGCCAAACTTCAATTAATTGATTTAAATGAGTGCGTCGCTGTTGACCCTCTTCACTTTCAATCATCTCAAGACTAGTTAAGAGCGCATGGGCAATGGCAGGTGGGCTAGCGGTACTGTAAATGTAGGGCCGACCTTTTTGAATCAGCCATTCGATAAAAGAATCATGCGCACAAATGAAGGCTCCACTCACTCCAGCTGCTTTACCTAAAGTGCCAATATAGACAATGCGCTCAGAGACCAGGTTTTCTTGCTCTAAGATTCCATGGCCTTGTTTGCCTAATACTCCAAATCCATGAGCATCATCAATTAATAGAAGGGCATCGAATTCTTCTGCAATCTGAAGTAATGCTTTGACTGGTGCTAGATCACCATCCATACTAAAAACACCATCAGTGACAATGAGCTTGAATGGTTTTTGATCACTTTTAAATAACTCTCTGAGAGTATCGGGCTGCGTATGATCAAACAATGTCACAGATGCCTTGTTTTGCGCGCTGGCTAAACGAACACCATCAATCAAGGATGCATGATTGAGTTTTGCTGAATAGATACTTGCTTGACCTGCTGGCGCGAGTCTTGCAAGGCCAGTGATTGCAGCAAGGTTAGCAAGGTAACCGGTGCTAAAAAATAATGCTCGAGCTTGCGGGATGTGTCGACTTTGAAAAGAGGCTAATTTTTTTTCTAGTAATTCATGAGCAATACTGTGGCCACTGATGAGATGAGAGGCTCCGCTACCAACACCATAACGTTTTGCTCCCTCAGCAAGAGCTTCTATGAGTGCAGGGTGATTGGCTAATCCAAGATAGTCATTGCTACAAAATGCTTTGAGTTCGCGGTTATCTACTTTTAATGTAGTATCACAGGCCAAATGATTAGTGCGCAACTTGCGCTTTAATAATTGCAAATCGAGCTCGGCAATTTGGGTTTCTGCCATACGCAAAGCATTAAATGATTTTGTCATGACAATACCTTGTCCAAAGCACATGCTACGGCTTTACCCATCTGTGATGTTTCTTCGGTAGACAAAATATAAGGCGGCATCACATAGACAGTATTACCAATTGGTCTAATGAGTAGACCCTCATCAATGCATTGAGAAAACATTTGGCGCGGGAAACTAGCGAGGTTTTTAATATAGTCTTGTTTGATGTCAAATGCCAAAATCATGCCTTGTTGACGCCAATGTTCAACTCTTGAATCTGACTTTGCCCAAGCAAAAGCATTCGCTAAATCTTGCGCACGCGCTTTATTTTCATTTAGTACATTTTCACTTTCAAATATTTCCAAACAAGCAAGAGCAGCAGTACACGCAAGTGGGTTTCCTGTGTATGAGTGGGAGTGCAAAAATCCGTGTTGAGTTTGATCGCTATAAAAGGCTTGATAGATGCTCTTTGTAGTTAAGCATAAGGAGAGCGGGAGGTAGCCGCCACTAATCCCTTTAGAAAGAGTTAAGAAATCTGGCCAGATTTGCGCTTGCTCGCAGGCAAAAAAAGTACCGCTTCGACCACATCCCACAGCAATTTCATCTGCAATCAAATGGACCTCATATCGATCGCATAAGGCTCTCACTAGCCGAAGATATTCAGATGAATACATGGCCATTTGGCCAGCACATTGCACGAGTGGTTCAACGATGATAGCTGCAATATGCTGATGCTCTTTTTTGAAAATTTTCTCAAGTTCTTGTGCTGCATGTCTTGCAACATCATCTGCACTCTCTCCAGATTTTGCTTTGCGTGAATCTGGAGAGGGAGCTGTAAATACCTCTTGCAACAGTGAGCCATAGGCTTTGCGAAAAATGGCAACATCAGTTACTGCCAGTGCGCCTAGAGTTTCCCCATGGTAGCCATTTTCAAGGCAAACAAATTTTTTCTTTTGAGGCTTAGCTTGAAGTTGCCAGTAGTGGTGACTCATCTTGAGCGCAATCTCTACTGCAGAAGCACCATCAGAGGCGTAAAAAACGTGACCTAAATTTCCATTGGTAAGGCCAGCTAATTTTTCTGACAGTTCAACTACGGGGGCGTGCGTAAAACCTGCGAGCATAACGTGCTCAATTTTTTCTAATTGATCGGTAATCGCTTTGTTAATCCGTGGATTGGCGTGACCGAATAAATTTGTCCACCAGGAGCTGATGCAATCGAGCAAAGGATTGCCTTTGTCATCGTAAAGCCAAGCCCCCTTTCCTTTGCTGATCGCAATGAGGGGAAAAGATTCATGCTGCTTCATTTGGGTGCAGGGATGCCAGACGGCAGCTAAACTGCGATCTACTAGGGATCTTTGATTTAGATCAAAAATAAGCTTCATGTTTGGTATTTGACCACTAGTTTTTCCTAAACTTGACCTGTATCTGTTATGTTTATGTCTTGTATCGATCTATTTTCTGGAATTTGCTCATGCTGGACACCCAAACCGTAGAAAAACCCATCACCCTAATCAAATCCCAGGCGGATTTGCGTAAAGAGCTTGACGCGTCTGGATCATGGTCAGTTGCCCAGATAGAGGCTTTGTTTAATTTGCCCTTTAACGACTTAATGCTGAAGGCACAAGAAACTCATAAGACTTACTTTCCTGAGGGTGATGTGGAATTAGCCACCCTCTTGTCAATCAAGACCGGCGGCTGTCCTGAGGATTGCGCTTACTGCCCTCAAGCAGCTCGTTATGACACCGATGTCAAGGCTGAGAAGTTGATGGGTCTTGAAGAGGTTTTGGAAGCCGCTAAAGCCGCTAAAGCCGCTGGCTCAAATCGTTTCTGTATGGGTGCTGCCTGGCGCGAACCTAAGGATCGTGATATTGAGAAAGTGGCGGCCATGATCAAAGGGGTGAAGGCTTTAGGGCTGGAGACCTGCGCTACTCTTGGCATGCTAGAAGCGGATCAAGCTCAGGCTTTGCAAGACGCAGGACTAGATTTTTATAACCACAATCTAGATACCAGCGAAGATTTTTACCGCTCTGTGATTTCCACGCGTGGCTATCAAGATCGTTTAGATACGATTTCACATGTTCGTGCAGCCGGTATGTCCGTATGCTGCGGTGGAATAGTGGGTATGGGCGAATCTCGTGAACAACGCGCTGCATTTTTAGCGCGTTTGGCTAATTTAAGTCCTTACCCTGAGTCGGTGCCCATTAATCACTTGGTACCCGTTGCGGGAACCCCTTTAGCCGATCAAAAGCCCTTGGACCCCTTCGAATTTGTTAGGACGATTGCTGTGGCTCGAATTACGATGCCACGGGCAAGGGTGCGTTTATCAGCTGGTCGTCAAGAGTTAGGAAGGGCGGTTCAAGCCATGTGCTTCCTAGCCGGTGCTAACTCTATTTTCTATGGTGAGCAACTACTCACTACCGGCAATCCAGAGGCAGAACAAGACCGTGCTCTCTTGGCTGAGCTTGGTTTAAAGACCAAACAAAGCTCAAAAGCTGAGGTTTTAATCTAATCCAATCAGTATATGTCCCCAATAGATCACCTCATTATTGAGTTCGATAACGCACTCCGATCTGTTGCTGGCGGAGCGAATTCTCAGCGCCCCACCCCCGGATCTGAAGCCACTTCAAAAACGGTTTTAGATGCTCAAGAACGCAAGCATGCTGCTGGATTAATGCGTGTAAATCATGTGGGTGAAGTGTGTGCTCAAGCACTTTATCAATCTCAAAAATTAGTGGCTCGAGATCCACAAATTAAGGAGATGTTGAATCATTCTGGACAAGAGGAAATGGATCATCTTGCATGGTGCGAAACGCGTTTGCAAGAGCTAGGCTCTCATACTAGTTATCTCAATCCTTTTTGGTATGCTGGATCCTTTGTGATCGGCTTGGCAGCAGGCTTGGCGGGTGATAAGTGGAGCTTAGGTTTTGTTGCAGAAACAGAAAAGCAAGTTGAGAATCACCTAGAGAGTCATCTCGAAAAACTGCCGCTAGAAGACCATCGTTCACGAGCGATTGTGGATCAAATGCGCATCGATGAAATTGAGCACGGACAGGCTGCCATTCAAAGTGGTGGAGCAGTGTTGCCGGAGCCCATTCAAAAGTTCATGCAAATGATCTCAAAGGTGATGACAACAACCGCATACAAAATTTAAATCTACATTGATATTTAAAAATTAACTCTGATTAATTTCTTTGTTATATTTTTATTAAGAATACTGTTTTTTAATACAGTATATTTGGGTATTATCTAGCCTTAGAGCTAAGACCTATTCTTAAGTATATTTTCCAAGCCATTGTTTCAAGTAGCTATTTTATTATCACCATTTTATGAACATATCTCGCTAAGTGTTTGTAAACACTAGAGAAATTACTTAAAAAATACCCAAAAACACTTGACCCTCTTATAGCGATCCTCTAAAGTGGGAGGAAGTGTGAAAAAGTGGGGTAAATGGTGTTTCAAGGTGCGTCAGCTCTCAATTTAGATGCAAAAGGACGAATGTCGGTTCCGGCAAAGCATCGTGACGCCTTATTGGTCCAGGGTGAGGGTCGAATTACGCTCACAAAGCACCCAGATGGATGCCTTCTGTTATTTCCAAGACCAGAGTGGGAGACTTTTAGATCTAGAGTTGCGCAATTGCCAATGGATGCACATTGGTGGCGCAGAATTTTTCTTGGCAATGCAGTAGATCTCGATCTGGATGGTGCTGGCCGTATTTTAGTGAGCCCAGAATTGCGTGCGGCTGCTGATATTGAAAAAGAAGTCATCTTGCTCGGTATGGGTAGTCACCTGGAGTTGTGGGATGCAGCAACATACGCTGCAAAAGAACAGGCTGCGATTGCGCAAGGCATGCCTGAAGCACTCAAGCAATTTAATTTTTGATGACAGGGTGCCATGAACACAACTCATCGCCCAGTGTTGCTGGCCGAGGCGGTGACGGCGCTAATCAGGGGCCCACTCATTCAAGAGCCAGACCAAGCAAAAAATATTTTACTCATCGATGGCACCTTTGGGCGTGGTGGTCATACTCAGGCTTTGCTCAAGCAGCTACCGTCATCCGCTCGCATGATATCTTTCGACAAAGATTTGGATGCGATAGCAGTA
>JBILYO010000029.1:0-15507 GCA_044377685.1 Polynucleobacter sp.
ATTCTGTGAAAACAAGCTTAGCTTTGCCTGAAGTCAAAGAGCGCGGAGATTCTGCTGGCATTGAGTTGCGCTATCTCAATCCTCAGGCAATGGATGCATTACTCAAGAAAGAGTTACCTTATTGGAGTAAGGCGATTAAATCAGCCAATATCACCTTAGACTAAAAAAGTCTTATGCCTGGTCTCTTAAAACGGGATCAGGTAATGCTTGTGCAAATGCTCTAGCAGCACTCAATAAGAATCGATCTTTCCCGGGTCCTGCAATTAGCTGCACGCCAACAGGCAGGCCATTAGGACCACTACTGACATTAAGGTTGATGCAAGGAAGGCCTGATAGAGTCCATCCTCGACAGAATACTGGGTTACCCGTACCTTCTTTCGCTAGTGGAGCTTCGCCAGGAGCACTAGGAGCAATCAGAATATCAACCTCATTATCAAAGAGTTGCGCAATAGCAAAACGCGCCGCTTGGGCTTTCATTAAATCTTTTTGATATTGTTCGTAAGGTATTTGGGCACCTTCAGAAAGTTGCTGTGACAGTTGAGGACTTAATTTTTTGCTATAACGTGTGCGCTCAAAAATAAGCGCACGGGCCATCTCAAAACTCATGATGCGAGTTTGCAGTAAGGTGAGATCTTTGCAGGCTGCCGGTAAAGAAATATCTTGAACCATTCCTTTAGCAATCGCTTCAGCAGTAAAGCGCGCTAAGGCTAAAGCGCCAGCAGTTTCTTTGTTAGCAAAAGACCAATCCTTAGTTTTGCAAATTGCCACTCGTGGTTTGTTATGAAGCTGATCAATCTCAGCGAGAGAAAGGTCATTGCTCATGGCGGCAACCCCTAGAGCAACATCCCCAACACTTCTGCCAAAGCAGCCCAAGGTATCTAAAGAGGGGGATAAAGCTTTAACACCAGCAAGCATCACTTTGCCATAGCTGGGTTTATAACCTACTACACCACAATAGGATGCGGGTCGAATAATAGAACCGGCGGTTTGACTGCCTGTTGCCAAAGGAACCATAAAGTCTGCAACCGCTGCCGCTGATCCACTGGATGATCCACCGGGAGTATGTTTAAGGTGATGAGGGTTATGGGTGATAGGGGGTTTAAATGTTGCAAATTCAGTACTGATGGTTTTGCCTAGAATAATTCCGCCTGCATCACGCATTAAGGCAACAGAAACCGCATCTGAGGCAGGGTAGTTATTGGCATAAATGGGTGATCCATAGCTAGTCGGTAAGTCATAGGTATCAAACAGGTCTTTTACGCCTATCGGTAGCCCATGCAATATGCCTTTAATTGCCCCCTTATCAAGCTCCTTAGCGCGTGCTAGGGCACTTTCTTTGCCAAGGCTTGACCATGCCTTCACTAGACTCTCCCGCTGGCCAATTCGGTCCAAACAGGAAAGCAGTAGGTCTGTTGCTTTGATATCTCGCCTTGCAAGTGCGCGTGCTGCTTGCGAGGCATTAAGGCTCTCTAGATCTTTCATCCTATTATTCTACTAAGTGTGGCGTATGATCGCAATTTAACATTTTTAAAGTACTCAGAAATCTACTCAAATGAAGCAACATTCTGTCCGTGAAGCATGGCTTGAAGATGCCGTTAAACACCTTGAACCCGTATTCTCTAGGGCTGGGTATGCTATTCCACCGGTTCGCGTTTCTTGTGGATTTCCAGCATCTAGCAGCCCTAGAACCACTCTGGGGCAGTGCTGGCCACGTCAGCGCTCAGAGGGGGGTGTCAATGAAATTTTTATTTCACCTAAAATTGATGATCCAGTTCAATTGCTAGACACATTAGTTCATGAGCTTTGCCATGCCGTTGATGATTGTTTTAGTGGTCATGGTGAGGATTTCAAAGGGATTGCTCAGACGGTAGGGCTTGAGGGACCAGCCAGAATGGCCCATGCTACCGAAGAGCTGACTGTTAAATTGATGATGATCAGTCAAGAGTTGGGACCCTACCCACATAAAGCGATTATCTTTCCGCCCCCAAGGGCAAGCAATGCGAGCAGAAGCAAGGCTAAATGTGGGCAATGCGGATATGAAGTCACTTTGTTAAAAAAATGGGCTAGTTACGGTGCTCCTATCTGTCCAAAAGATCATATCCGCATGCTAGAAGATGCCCCTGAAACAATTGAAAATACGAGTGATTACGATAGCGAATCGGTTGGCAAGGGAGCTAAAAAAGCGCCTGATGAGATTCGTAGAGCTATCAGTTAACTCATTAGCTGTAAAATTTTCCCATTAAAAATAACATCTAGATTGAGAGACCTTTTGTAATGAATGCAAAGAAAATTTTTAAAAACCCTAAGATTGCTGTAATTGCTGGCGATGGCATTGGGAAAGAGGTCATGCCTGAGGGTCTCCGTGCATTAGAGGCGGCCAATCGAAAGTTTGGAATTGGTATGCAGTTCGACCATTTTGATTTTGCTAGTTGTGATTACTATCTAAAGCATGGCAAGATGTTGCCCGATGATTGGTTTGATACCTTGATGAAGTACGACGCGATTTTCTTTGGTGCCGTCGGTATGCCAGATATCTTGCCTGATCACGTATCTTTATGGGGTAGCTTGATTCAGTTTCGTCGTGGTTTTGATCAGTATGTCAATTTGCGTCCCGTTCGCCTCTTGCCCGGAGTTCCTTGCCCTTTAGCAAATCGTAAACCGGGTGATATTGACTTCTTCGTAGTTCGCGAAAACACGGAAGGTGAATACTCTAGTGTGGGCGGTAAGATGTTTCCTGATACTGATCGAGAGTTCGTCATTCAAGAATCTGTCTTTACAAGACAGGGCGTCGATCGCATCTTGCAGTACGCATTTGACTTAGCGCAAAGCCGCCCTAAAAAACATTTAACTTCAGCCACTAAATCGAATGGTATTGCCATTACCATGCCGTATTGGGATGAGCGGGTTGTGGCGATGTCTAAAAACTTCGCAGATGTGCGAACAGATAAATATCACATTGATATTTTGGCTGCTCAATTTGTGATGAACCCTGATCGTTTTGATGTCGTTGTTGCGAGCAATTTATTTGGAGATATCTTGTCTGATTTAGGGCCTGCATGCACAGGAACGATTGCGGTAGCGCCATCGGGAAGTATTAATCCTGAAGGAAAATTCCCATCTTTATTTGAACCAGTACACGGATCCGCGCCAGATATATACGGCAAGATGATTGCTAACCCGATTGGTCAAATATGGAGTGGAGCGATGATGCTAGACCACCTAGGCTACCCGGAAGCTGGTAAAGCAATTTATAGTGCAATTGAAAAAGTGTTAGCCTCTGGACCTGGTAATGCGCCTTTGACTCCCGATGTGGGTGGCTCAGCTAAAACGGATGATTTAGGTAAGGCGATTGCTGCCGCAATCTAAGCTATTTAGTTAGCCGTTTGTATAGGACTCCATACGGAGTCCTTTTTACTGGCCGTGGCTATTTCTGCTAATACTTTTTCATGTAGCCGACATTCATCATCACTTGCTGCAATAAACTTTAAAGTCGTGGGTAATGATTTTGTATTCCCCTCAGAATCTGTATCAACGGTATAGTCAATCAAATCAATCGAAAGATCTTCTTGACCACGCGTCATAGATGCATAGACTTCTGCTAACAATTGAGCGTCTAATAGCGCCCCATGAAGTGTGCGGTGTTGATTGCTAATAGAAAAACGCTCACACAGTGCATCTAAAGAATTACGCTTACCAGGGAACATCTGACGAGCCTCAAGCAGTGTGTCAGTTACCTTACTGGCTAAATTTCGGAACGGTGGGCGCTTTAGAAGAGCGAATTCATTATCCAAGAACCCCAAGTCAAATGCGGCGTTATGAATCACAATTTCTGCGCCATCGACAAACTCAATCAATTGTTCAACGATATTAGCAAAGACGGGTTTATCAGACAGAAATTCTCTGGAGAGGCCATGAACGGCAAAAGCTCCTGCGTCAATGTCTCGCTCAGGATTAACGTAGTAATGAAATGTCCTATCGGTAAGTCGTCGTCCAACCATCTCGACGCAACCAATTTCAATAATGCGATCCCCAGTAGCGGGATTTAATCCAGTTGTTTCTGTATCTAAAATTACTTGGCGCATTAGGTGCCTTCAAGGACTGATGGTGGTATTTCCATTGGTCCTTTGCCTGCGTATTTATCAAGGTAAAGATAAATCACGGGGGTAATAATCAAGGTAACAAATTGCGAAAGGATTAGGCCACCAGCAACACTAATACCCAAGGGTTGGCGCAACTCTGCTCCTGCACCAATACCAAATGCAATCGGCAGGGCGCCCATGAGGGCAGCAATGGTTGTCATCATAATGGGGCGGAAACGCAAGATACAGGCTTCTTTAATTGCTTGTTCAGGGCTCATGCCTTGATTACGCTGTGCGTCAAGCGCAAAGTCGATCATCAGAATTGCATTCTTTTTAACGATACCAATCAGCAGCAAAATACCAATCGAAGCAATGATTGTTAATTCAAAGCCAAAAATACGCAATGCCAATATTGCCCCAATAGCAGCAGAGGGCAAGCCCGCTAAAATGGTGAGCGGGTGAATATAACTTTCGTATAACACTCCGAGAAGAATATAAATCACTCCAAGAGCTGCCAAAATCAAGATCACCTGTCCAGATTGATTGTCTTTAAAGACCGCTGCATCACCACCATAGCTGGTAATGATGGAAGGCGGTAGAGCAATTTCTTTAGTGAACTCTTCTATTTTCTTGGTTGCATCACCAAGGAAAACATCGGGCGCTAAGTTGAATGACAGAGTCACCGCAGGTATTTGTCCTAGATGATTTACCGCGGTAGGACCGACCGATCTCGTAAACGTTGCAACGCTAGAAAGGGGAATTAATTTATCAGTGGCTCGACCGCGAACAAATATTTTATTGAGGTCAGTTTCATACTGCCGGTCCTCTTTAGCAGTTTCTAAAATGACATAGTAAGTGTTGACAGGGGTGTAGATGGTTGATACTTGTTTTTCACCATAGGATGAATACAAAGCAGAGCGAATATCTGCAATCGTAATACCTGCGCTGGCTGCCTTTTCTCGATTAATATCAATTTTGACGTTCAGGCCTTTTAATTGAGAATCACTTGTAACGTCCCTAAACATCGGATCGGCACGCAGTTTTTGCATGAGCTTGTCGGCCCACTCATTAACACCATCAAAGCCAACACTTTGTAGGGTAAATTGGTAGCGACTCTTACTGCTTCGACCACCAATTTGTAAATTTTGTACAGGGCGCATGTACACCTGAAGCCCCGGTATTTCTCTAAATTTGACTCTTAGATCTTCCATTATCTTAGCCATCTTTGCACGTTCACTTTTTGGTTTCAGAACAATAAAGATACGTCCAGTATTTTTGCCAGAGCTATTACCGCCACCGATAATAGAAATTGAGGTGTCTACGTTTGGATCTTTACTAACGATCTCAGCTGCCTGGTCCTGAAGTTTTAACATCGAATCAAATGACATATCCTCTGCAGCTTCGGTAGTCATCAGAATTTGTCCTATATCTTCTTCTGGGAAAAATCCCTTTGGACTATTCATAAATAAGACAATTGAAATAGCAAATGTAGAGATCGCGCCCAACAAGACTATTTTGCGATGGTGTAATGCCAAATCAAGATAGTGAATATAGGTTTTGAGTGTCCAATTGAAGAGGCGATCGAATTGCTTGTTAATGGCGAATTCTTTAGCATGTACCCCAGGTTTTGGCAGAAAGCGACTACACAACATTGGCACTATTGTTAAGGAAACAATGGCTGATACAAAAATCGCCAAAGAAACAACTACCGCAAATTCTCTGAAGAGCAGGCCAATTGGCCCAGACATAAAGAAGAGAGGGATAAATACAGCAATCAAGGAAATCGAAATAGAAATAATGGTAAAGCCAACTTCTTTACTGCCCTTAAGAGAGGCCTTAAGAGGGTCCATACCATTTTCAATATGACGCATGATGTTCTCTAGTACTACGATTGCATCGTCAACCACTAAACCTACTGCTAGAGTAATACCAAGCAGCGAAATATTATCAAGGCTATAGCCCATGATGTAGAGTAAAAAGAATGCGCCAATTAAAGAAATGGGTAAGCTAATTGACGGTATTAAGGTTGCTGCTGCGTGCTTTAAAAATAGGAAGATGACTAACACAACCAACAACACAGTTAAAGCAAGCGTGACATTCACATCATGAATCGCTTCAATAATGGATAAAGATCGATCATTTGCCACTTGGAGCTTAATCGATTCAGGCATCTGTTTTTGAAGTTGTGGTAACAATGCTTTAACTGATTTGACAACCTCTACAGTATTTGCATTGGGTTGTCGTAATACTGCGATTGCAATCGATCTTTCGCCATTAGAGCTCGCTAGTGTATAGACGTTTTCGTAACTCTCAATCACTTCAGCAACATCTTTGAGGTAAATAGGCAGACCATTTTTTTGGCTGATGATGAGATTGCCAAATTCTTCTGCTCTGACTAATTGAGGGTTTGCGTAGATTGTGATCGATTGTCGAGGTCCATTAAGAACACCTACCGGGGTATTGGAGTTCGCCTTATTAATGGCATTGGCCACATCATCCATAGTAAGGTTGCGGTTACCCAATGCATCAGGGCGAGCCAGCACTCGAACTGCGTAACGTTTTGCACCATAAACAATAATTTGTGCCACACCGCTAATGGTGGATAGATTTGGTGACAGCAAATTTTCTGCATAGTCATTTAAATCGGACAAACTCACTGATGGGGAACTCAAACGAACAACTAATATAGGCGTATCAGCAGGATTGACTTTGCGGTATGACGGTGAAGTCGTCATTTCAATTGGAAGCCGTCTTTGCGCCCTTAAGAGTGCTGCCTGTACATCAACTGCTGCTTTATCAATATCTCGGTTGTTATTAAATTCCAAGGAAATGCTAGTACTACCCAAAGAATTGACGGAGCTGATAACCTTGATGCCATCAATTGTTGAAAATTCTTTTTCTAATGGCAGCGCAACAGCGGACGCCATGTTCTCTGGAGAGGCGCCCGGTAGTGATGCGCTGACTGAAATGACGGGAGTATTAAAACTTGGTAGGGCCGCTACGGGAATATTGAAATATGCGACTGCACCTGCAATAACGGTTGCTAGAGATAGCAGTACCGTCATGACGGGGCGCCGAATACATAATTCGGAAAGCGTCATTTTTTCTCGGTCGCAGGTGGGTTTTGAGGAGCTGCGTCTTTAGTTTTAGCTTCGCGTACTTTGCCGCCTGGACGTAGATTTTGTTTACCTTCTACTACTACCTTATCGCCCGCTTCAATTCCAGTAACGATAGAAGTACCTTGGTATTCGTAAACTACTTTTACCGGCTTTGCAACAGCCTTTCCTTCGCTATCTACTGTATATACAATTCTTCCTCTTGGATTGATGATAATTGCCTGTGAAGGAACCGAGAGCGCATCCTTTAAGGTATTAGCGACTATAGATACACGAGCAAACTGACCCGGAAGAATGCTCATGGACTTATTAGGAATTTGTGCCTTGACTCTGACCGCTGCAATTGAAGGGTCTACTTGATTATCGATGACAAGCACCTTACCTTCATACGCTTTCTTGCCAGAATCACCGACTGTGACTTTGACAGTCACAGGCTCTCCATCCAATTGATTTTCAAGCAGAATAGGAATGTCCTTCTCAGGTATTACAAACTGAACATTAATGGGATTGAGTTGAGTAATAGTCACCATAGAACCAACACTTGATGTTGCAGTAGAGCTGGTAGCAGTCGTAACAACGTTACTAGCTTGCACTAGAGATCCAGGGAATACATTCACAATTCCAGCACGTCCATCGATAGGAGAGCGAATGGAATCAAAAGACAACTGTACTTCGGCTGAGCGGGCTGCCGCCTGAGCAGCCTTAGCATTGGCTAATGAGGTTTCTAAACCGGCTTTAGAAATAAAGTTTTTGCTGACGAGTTCAGTAGCGCGAAGATATTGTTTTTGGGCATCTTCAGCAAGGGCCTTCAGTCTTTCATAGTTAGCAGTGTCATTGCGGTTATCGAGCGTAAATAAAAGATCACCGGCTTTGACTTCCTGCCCATCTTTAACATGAATTTTCGCTACTGTGTTTGTCACCATTGGCCTGATATCGACAATCGCATTTGAAACCATGGTGCCAGTGGCTTCAATCACTATTGGAATATCTTTCTTCTCAACCACAATAGTGCTTACTGTCGTGGGTCCCCCACCTTTTCCGGCCTTAGCGACTGGTGGATAAAAATAATCATAGGTTTTTGAACCTGCGTACAAAATAATGATCACAATGAAGATGCGCCATTTGAATCCGAAAATAAAAGACTTTACCGAAGCAAAAGAGATAGTCGGTATGCGGTGTGAAATTTTTTGCCACAGAAGACAAAGACGTGACTTTATATACCCAAAAACTTGCGCAACCTTAGAGGGTAATTTGTTTAATGTAGATTCTATTTTTGACACGGCTTCATTTTCTTAATTTTTAGCATTCTAATGGGGTTTTTGCGCTTCATAGTGCCTGTGCATTCTCTCATAGGGGTTAAAAAAGAGTTTATGCAAAGCCTATCGGTCTAGGGTAGAAACTCTTCAACTCCTTTATTGGCGAGTTGATCAGCCAACTCATTACCAGGATGTCCAGCATGACCTTTAACCCAATGCCACGCAATTTCATGGTTTGGAATCAGAGCGTCCAATTCTTGCCATAAATCGGCATTTTTGACCGGTGACTTGGCTGCCGTCTTCCACCCGCGTTGTTTCCAGCCCTGGAGCCACTCTGTAACTCCCTTTTGAACATATTGAGAGTCTGTCCAGAGCTCTACAGAGCTAGATTGTTTGAGGGCTCTTAAAGCAAAAATCACAGCACTCATTTCCATTCGATTGTTGGTGGTGTGTTTTTCACCACCATGTAGCTGCTTTTCATGATTTCCAGAGCGTAAAACCACTCCCCAGCCCCCTGGCCCTGGATTGCCTTTGCATGCACCATCTGTATAAATAACAATGTGCGGTAGATGATGGCTGTGCTTTGCGTGTGGCATAGCCCTACTGTAATGGGTCTTGTTTGAGATTGCTTCTCTCGGCAGCGGGGCTCAAAGGGGCAATTTGGGGGATAAGACTAGTCTGAACCTTGCCAATAAGACGTATTCCTTGATGGCGTTTAATGGCCGAAACAATGAATATGGCGCCAAAAATAGGCCACCATCGGTTACCCATCGGCTCCAGGTAGTCCATTCTGGAGATGCCTTGACCTTGCAGGGGAAGCTTGTAACAACCAAAATGGCCTCTATCTAAGGAAAAGTTGAGTAATTGCAACCAATCTTTGATTCTGATCAGACTAATGAACTGACCATCACGCGGTAAATAAGGGCTGCCAATGAGTCTACTAATGTATTGGCGAGCCCCCCAAAGGCTTGCTGGGTTAAATCCAGAGATAACCAATCGGCCCTCTGGGCGAAGGACGCGATCAATCTCACGCAGTATTTGGTGAGGATCAGCTGCAAATTCCAGAACGTGTGGCAAAACAATCAAATCAATACTTTCACTGGCAAAAGGCAGTTCAGTGCTATCACCCTCAATGCAATGCCAATTTGGGGATAAGTTAGGGGGCATGCTGTCCTTAGCATGAACCAAAATGGCATGCAAGGGCATGCGATTCTCCCGCAAGCAATTCATTTGGGGTAGCCCAACTTGGACTGCATGAAAGCCAAAAACGTTATCTACGATCTGATCAAAACAAGTTTGCTCCCACTGCAAGACATATTGACCTGGAGGGGATTGTAGCCATCCCTCCCATGAGCTCCATGGGGGTGCAGGGGACTGAGTAGGGGCGGGTGGGATTGGTATCATGGAAGTATGGATAAGAATACTTTATTGCAAGTTTGGCCTATACCTGCCTTTGATGATAATTACATTTGGTGTGTACATGACGGACATTGTGCATTGGTTGTAGATCCAGGCGATGCAGGCCCAGTTTTGGATTACTTAGCCCAAGAAAAACTATCCCTTACCGGAATACTGGTTACTCATCATCATGCTGACCATACTGGTGGGATTTTGGAATTATTAGATACCTTAGGAACTTCAATTCCTGTCTATGGCCCCACTAACGATGAAATACCTGGTCGAACTAAAGCAATGATGGAGGGCGACAAGTTCGATATTATTTCTCCTCGAATCAGCTTGCGTGTTCTTGAAGTTCCAGGTCATACCCTTGATCATATTGCTTACTTTGCAAATGCGCAGACGAATATTCCTGAGCCCATACTCTTATGTGGGGATACTTTATTTGCCTCTGGCTGTGGGCGCCTATTCGAGGGGACGCCCACTCAAATGACGCAGTCTCTGGCCAAGTTTGCCGCTTTACCAAAGAACACCTTGGTGTATTGCACTCATGAATACACCCTATCTAATATCCGCTTTGCTTTAGCAGTGGAGCCCAATAATCATCAATTAATTGAGTGGTCAGAAAAAGCACAAGCATTGCGTGCACAAAATAAACCCACCTTACCAACTACGATCGGTCAAGAGCTTCACACGAATCCATTTATGCGATGTGATCAAGCTGATGTGATTGCAGCTGCCAAAGTCATTTCAGGGCAGCAAGATTTACCCAGCACAGCGCATGTCTTAGCAGCTATCAGAGCCTGGAAAGATCGTTTCTAATGCGACTGATTTATGTGCTTATTGCTCTTGTCGCCTTAGTCAGTGGTTGTGCGAGCCCTGGTGAATGGTCATCCGATACGCCCACAATAGTTAATCCTAAGGCATCAAAAGCAGCGCGCGTTGATTTGGAGAAGCAATCTGTCAGCAAGGTTTATGCGCCCTCAGATAATTTATGGATTCGTATACGGGATGGCTTTCAGATGGAGCCTATGAATAACCCCTTAGAAATCGAACAAGTACGTTGGTTAAGTGCACGCCCTGACTATGTGAATCGTTCTATGGCGCGTTCTTCACGCTATCTCTTTTATATCGTACAAGAGGTCAATGCACGTAACATGCCAACAGAAATTGCTTTATTACCTTTTGTAGAGAGTGCCTTTGTTACTCATGCTAAATCCAGAGCAAAGGCAGTTGGTTTGTGGCAATTCATGCCCGCTACTGGAAAGGATTTCCGCTTAACGCAAAATGTATTTCGCGATGAGCGGCGCGATGTTTTGCAATCTACAGATGCAGCATTAGATTATCTGCAGCGTTTGTATGCGCAGTTTGGTACATGGGAGCTTGCTTTAGCTGCCTACAATTGGGGCACAGGCAACGTAATGAAGGCCCAAAAACGCAATATTGCTGCAGGGCTTCCCACAGACTATGAAAGTCTAAAGATGCCAAAAGAAACTCGGCAATACGTTCCGAAGTTGATGGCTTATCGGCAAATTGTTTTAGATCCAAGTGCCTATGGAATTGTTCTACCAGAGCTAGAGAATCATCCATACTTTATAGCAGTAGATGTTAGTAATGATATTGATGTGGCCTTAGTGATTAAGCTTGCTGACATTCCATCAGAAGAGTTTCATAATCTCAATCCGTCATTTAACAAGCCCGTAATTTTAAGTAATGCTAATCAACAAATTTTGTTGCCATTTGCTCATGCAGAAATTTTTCAAGAAAATCTAAAAAACTACACTAAGCCACTTGCATCGTGGACAGCTGTTCAAATCAAAAAAACTGAGAGTCTAGATCAGGCTGCTAAAACCTTGGGTGTAGCTCCAGATACCCTGAGGGATATCAATGGCATTCCTAAGGGTATGCGGATTAAAGCGGGATCAACCGTTCTAATCCCTAAAAGCAGCCTTGTATCCAGTGATGTTTCTCCAACTTTGGCTGAAAATGCCAGTCTCAGCCTAGAAAAGCCAACCCCAGCAACACCTGCTAACAAATGTGTCAAGCCAGCCAATAACGCAAATGGTTCGAAAGGGGCTCAACAAAACAAGTGTGCCCCAGTAAAACAGGCAAAGAAGACCGATCAAACGAATGCTAAGGGCAATTCTTCCAAAAATACTGCTGCATCTCAGCATAAATCCGCATCGACAGATCTTGCAAAATCTGCGAAAAATAACAATCCAGCTAACCCCATCAACAAAGGGGTGAACGCAAAGCAGTAATTTCAGTCACTTTTATTTAGGTAGATCATGTCCTATAGAGCACATTACGAACACTCAATTCAAGATCCTGACGGTTTCTGGGGTGAGCAGGCGAAGCTCATCCACTGGGAAAAACCATTTAATCAGGTTCTCAATTACGACAACCCTCCGTTTGCAAAATGGTTTGAAGGAGGACTGACCAATCTTTGCTACAACGCAGTCGATCGTCATATCAAAGAGCGACCCAATCAAACCGCTTTGGTGGCGGTTTCTACTGAAACAAATTTAGAGAAGGCGTATACATACCAAGAGCTCTACGAAGAAGTCAATTGTATGGCTGCGATATACAAAGCCAATGGCATTAAAAAGGGTGATCGAGTCCTGATTTATATGCCAATGATTGCAGAAGCTTGCTTTGCAATGCTTGCTTGTGCTCGTATTGGTGCAATTCATTCTGTGGTGTTTGGTGGTTTTGCTTCTCACAGCCTGGCATCCCGTATTGACGATGCAAAACCAAAGATGATTGTGACATCAGAGGCTGGTATGCGTGGTGGCAATGCAGTTCCATACAAACCACTGCTAGATGAGGCAATTACTTTAGCAATCTATAAGCCTGAAAAAGTTCTGATTGTTAATCGTGGCTTATCTGAATTCATTGCCGTTCCTGGTCGTGACTTAGATTACGCAACAGAGCGCCAGAAACACCTCAATGAGATTATTCCGATTGAGTGGGTAGATGCAACTCATCCTTCATACATCCTCTATACATCTGGAACTACTGGCAAGCCAAAAGGAGTTCAACGCGACACAGGCGGATACGCAGTTGCATTGATGTCCAGCATGAATCACATCTTTTGCGGTAAGCCTGGTGAAACTATGTTCACCACCTCGGATATTGGTTGGGTTGTAGGTCATAGTTACATCATCTACGGACCATTACTCAATGGCATGGCAACCATCATGTATGAAGGTACGCCGTTACGCCCTGATGCAGGCATCTGGTGGGCATTGGTTGAAAAGTACAAAGTGTCTGTGATGTTCTCGGCACCAACAGCTGTTCGTGTCTTGAAGAAGCAAGACCCAGCATATTTAACAAAGCATGATCTTTCTACTTTAAGAGCTTTGTTTCTCGCGGGTGAGCCATTGGATGAACCCACTGCTACTTGGATTCATGAAGCGATTAAAAAGCCAATCGTAGATAACTATTGGCAAACTGAGACTGGCTGGCCGATGCTTGCTATTCAGCGTGGTGTTGAAGTCATGCCACATAAATTTGGTTCACCAGGCGTTCCATCGTTTGGATACAACATGAAGTTATTAGATGATGCAACATCAGTAGAGTTGGGCGCTGATCAAAAAGGAGTGATTGCAATTGAGGGCCCATTACCTCCGGGTTGCATGCAAACTATTTGGGGTGATGATCAGCGTTTTGTGAGCACTTATTGGGAAACCATTCCTGGTAAGCTGATTTACTCTACCTTTGACTGGGGTATCAAGGATAAGGATGGGTACTTCTTCATATTGGGTCGTACAGATGATGTGATTAACGTAGCAGGGCATCGACTCGGTACGCGCGAAATTGAGGAAAGTATATCTAGCCATCCAAATATTTCTGAAGTGGCTGTGGTGGGTATTGAAGACAAATTAAAGGGTCAAGCAGCGATTGCATTTGTTATCCCAAAAGACTCCTCTAAGACTGACAATCTAGAAAAAGAATGTATGAAAACAGTAGATTCTCAGTTAGGGGGAATTGCTCGTCCAAGTCGTGTTTATGTAGTGACGGCACTTCCTAAAACCAGGTCAGGAAAGATTGTGCGCCGTGCTTTACAGGCTGTTGCGGAAGGACGTGATCCTGGAGATATCAGCACTATGGAAGATCAAACTGTTTTGGCACAAATTAAGACCCTTATCGAGCAGGGCGCCCATTCTTAAAGGACCATGGGTACCCCCTCTAAGCTCCTATTGGCAGGGTTTTCAAGGTTTTAGGTGCAAAACTGGTATGATCAAAGGATTCGAAACTAAATAAATACCCTAGCGCTTAAAGACACTCACCTCCCGCATAAACAAGCCTCGGGTTGGTCTTTTTGGGGGTTTTGAGCGTCGGATGGAGCAGGGACTGGAGATGGTTTGTCACCCTTGCTTCCTTCTTTTCCTCCCGCTGTGTTGGCTTTGGCCGACGGCACGATATTCCCCGGTTTAAGCATTGGCGCCTCTGGCGAAACTACCGGAGAAGTTGTATTTAATACCGCATTAACTGGATATCAAGAGATCATCACTGATCCAAGCTATACGCGTCAAATTGTGACCTTGACTTACCCCCATATTGGTAATGTTGGTGTTAATCCTCAAGATGCTGAATCAGATCAGATTCATGCCGCTGGTCTCGTTATTAAAGATCTTCCAAAGCGCGTTTCAAATTTTCGCTCTCAAGAAACTTTGGATAACTATCTCACCAATGCTGGTGTTTTAGGTATTGCTGGAATTGATACCCGCAAACTCACTCGCATTTTGCGTGATAAAGGTGCTCAATCTGGTGCCATCGTTGCCGGCCAATTAGGTGATGACAATGCAGTTTTGGCTAAGAGAGCGCTTGAGCTTGCTAAAGCCTTTACTGGGATGGCTGGTTTAGATCTTGCTAAGGTAGTGAGTACCAAAACCCCCTATGAGTGGCGCGAAGCTGAGTGGGAATTACATGGAGCTAATGGCATGCCTGCTTATCGGACTTTGGATACATCCAAGCCAGTCAAAAAAGTGGTTGCCTATGATTTCGGTGTAAAGCGGAATATTTTGCGCATGCTTACTGAGCGTGGATGTGAGCTTACTGTAGTTCCAGCCCAAACAAGTGCTGCTGAGGTATTGGCAATGAATCCTGATGGAGTATTCTTTTCAAATGGCCCTGGTGATCCTGAGCCATGTGATTACGCTATTGCTGCTGCCAAAGAAATTATCGAAAAGGGCCTGCCGACATTTGGCATCTGCTTAGGTCACCAAATCATGGGTTTAGCTGCTGGCGCTAAAACTTTAAAAATGAAGTTTGGTCATCACGGAGCAAATCATCCTGTAAAGGATGTGGATACCGGGCGGGTAGCCATTACTTCGCAAAACCATGGCTTTGCAGTTGATGCCAGCACTCTGCCTAAGAATATTCGGGTGACACACGTATCCCTATTCGATGGCTCATTACAGGGCTTGGCATGGGAAGATAAGCCTGCACTGTGTTTCCAAGGGCATCCTGAAGCCTCACCTGGCCCTCATGACATAGCTTATTTATTTGATCGTTTTGTGGAGCTAATGAATGCTACGAAAGCTGGCAAAAAAGGGGGCAAATAATGCCTAAGCGTAGCGATATTCAGAGCATTCTCATTATTGGTGCTGGCCCCATTGTGATTGGCCAAGCTTGTGAGTTTGACTATTCAGG
>JBILYO010000155.1:0-5190 GCA_044377685.1 Polynucleobacter sp.
CGTGACCATCTCCACGTAATGGGTTTTTATTCTCTATTTCAACCAGCTGTGCAACCGTATGAGTTCCATCTCCAACAACTTGTGCCGGCTCGCGACGAGCTGCAGCAGAAAGACGATTGCCTACTACCAATAAACGGTAGTCAGCGCCGGGAAGATAACGTTCTACGATCGCTTCACGGCCAAAGGCTTGTGTTACTAAAAACCCTGCACGAACTTTCTCTTCAGTGTGAATATTAGCGACAACACCTTTCCCCTGATTACCATCTTTTGGTTTGAGTACAACCGGACCGCCAATTTTTTGTGCAGCACGCCAGGCATCATCTGCATTGGTCACCACCTCACCAATAGGAACAGATACTCCAACTGCAGCCAGTAAATTTTTAGTGAGCTCTTTATCTTGAGCAATGGCCTCGGCAATCGCGCTCGTATCACTAGTCTCTGCCGCTTGAATGCGCTTTTGTTTACTACCCCAGCCAAATTGCACCATGCTGCCTTCAGTCATGCGGCGATAGGGAATATTGCGTTGTACTGCTGCGTCCACAATCGATCCCGTGCTAGGACCTAGTCGGACGTCTTCATATAAGGCCTCTAGTTCAGAAAGGGCAGCAGCTAAATCAAACGGAGCATCATTCAGCGTTGCTTGAATCAGTGCAAAACTAAAGTCGAAGGCCATACGACCAACCACTTCTTCAATATATTCCACTACAACTTGGTATACGCCATTATCTACCGTTTGCACAGTACGGCTAAAGGTTACTGGGCACCCAGCTTGTGCTTGTAATCCAAGAGCTGCATGTTCCAGAGCATGTGCCAGCGATAGTATTTCATTGTGGCCACCACGACGCATGCTGCCAAGTTGTGGGAAGCGTTCACGTATTTTATTTTCAAACTGAGGGATGGAGTCAATCGAGCGTTCAGAATCCTCACAAGATACGATTGCTTCTAAGGCAGTATGGCGGCTCCATAGATTCGGGCCGCGCAACATTCGGATACGAG
The DNA here is from genome assembly GCA_044377685.1 of Polynucleobacter sp. Lineage (GTDB taxonomy): Bacteria > Pseudomonadota > Gammaproteobacteria > Burkholderiales > Burkholderiaceae > Polynucleobacter. The sequence continues at coordinate 997 of JBILYO010000155.1, forward strand.
TGATTTCCAATTAAGCCCCTGTTGCAATGTTTGTGTCAGTGACGAATGTTTCGACACCTGCTTCAATAACATTGAATGGTATATCAAGCGCCCAAGCAGCGGCAATGGCGGCACCCAAATTCATGGCTTTCCAAGGAGAGGCAGCATCAGGCTCAGAGTAACGGGGTACAGGAATACTTTTTTGATCAAGTTTTCCTGAGCGCAGGGTAATTTGTTGTTTGCCAACCAATACTGAACGCCCACCTTTTTGCAGATGAGTATTGACTGCCTCAGACTGAGGATTTGCAGTGAAGAAGATAATCTCACCATCACACAGTTCTGCCATTTGAACTACCATCGGATCATCGGCATTTAGCACGCCAACACCAGTGGGCAATACGACATCAATTTGTGTTCTGACAATGCTATACACTTGGTCCTCATCGTAGATAGCATATTGCGGAAAGTTGGCTTGAGGGTCTATGTTGAGAACAACGCCCACTTGGCAACGATCGTAAGCTAGACCCTCAATTAGCATAGAGAGGTGGTTATTCTCAATCACTACTGCCTCGACTGCACGATTGAGTAATGTCCGACGTGCATTTTCCCAATTCGATGTATTGGAATTGGGAACAGCGCGGGAGCCAAAATATAAACCTTTGCTACAAGAAAGGCCAACATAAAGATTGGTTAGGCGCAAAAAATGCGCAATCATTTCAGCAACTGGCGTTTTACCTTTCTCGCCACAAATGCCCACTACAGGAACGCGATAGTCCACGCCGGGTGGGAAGAGGTGATTTGCAATCTCCTGACCAACGGGCTGAGCTTTGCCGCTGGCTGGTTTTAAATGGAATATTAAACTCGGCCCCGCGTTGACTTCAACAATCGCTGCATTTTGTTCTGCGAGTGGCTTACTAATGTCTTGTGCAACTAAATCGATACCAGCAATTTCTAAACCTACTACACGTGCAGCAAGTACAACTTGACTAGCAACGTCTGGATGTACTAAGTCGGTGACATCAAAGGCTACATTGCCATTACTTTGAATGAGCACCTTCTGATCTGATGGGGGAATACTCTGGCCAGTCAGTTTTTGTCGTGCAAGTTCAAGTTCGACTGCCGAGTCTATACGTACAGGATTTAAAGGATGCTCTTCAGATGTTCCGCGACGTGGATCCGAATTAATTTGAATTTTGATCAATTCCAGAATAGTATGTTTGCCATCGCCAGTAACCCAAACAGTTTCACCTTTAGCTGCTGCAACCAATTTATTACCAACGACTAATAAACGATGTTCGTCGCCAACAATATGGCGCTCTACCAGAACTTCACTACCCTCATCAATTGCAACCGCATAGGCTGATTCAATTTCTTTTTGGGTGTAAAGATTAATGAATACACCACGTCCATGATTGCCGTCGATCGGTTTGACTACCACCGGAAGCCCGATTTCCTGTGCGGCTTCCCAAGCATCTTCTGGGCTAGTAACCGTTCTTCCTTCAGGGGTCGGGACACCAGCGCTAGCTAGTAGACTCTTAGTGAGATCTTTATCTCTAGAGATGGTTTCAGCAATTGCGCTAGTTTGATCGGTTTCAGCAGTCCAAATACGGCGCTGTTTTGCACCGTAACCTAACTGAACTAAATTGCCCTCTGAAAGACGAATAGACGGAATTCCGCGCTCTTCAGCTGCATTGACGATGCAAGCCGTGCTCGGCCCTAGTAATAAATCATCGCTAAGATCACGCAACTTTTCAACAATCTCTTTTACTTCTGCAACAGGATCTTTAGTATCTTGAGCTAATACAAGATAGAGGTCGCGAGCATATTTGAGGGCAGTCAGGGTGACTTCCTCATTATTAGCGCTGACCATTACTTTGTAGACGCCACGACGGTCTCCATCGCGCGCTTTACCAAAGCCTCCTGGAATACCTGCTAGATTTTGCAGTTCCAAGGTTAGATGTTCGAGTATGTGTCCTGGCCATGTGCCTTCTTCAACACGCCTTAGAAAGCCACCGGCTTCACCATAGCTGCAGCGATGTTCTTGCAGACTTGGAAGTGCTTTAACTAAGCGATCATAGAAACCGGGAATGAGGTTGGAAGGGTAATCTTCTAGGTCACCAATATCAATCCAAACCTCGATGACTGGATAGTAGGTCCACATATTAGGACCCTTCAAATGCTTAACACTCAGGATCTCTATCGATTTGTCTAGTAATTGGGGCATGTAAGGTATTGCGAGCGTCAGCACCTAAGTTGGCGGGGACGCATCAGACAGTCTCTCAGTTTCTAGTTGTTATTGAAAATCCACAAAATCAGCAAAAATACATAAATAAGACATCTTTCACAATTTAACGGTTTTCAAGCCTCTAAAGTTGACAGAAGGAATAAATCTAAAAAACCCAGCTCCACTATACTTTTAGGGTCAATGAAGCCAGAAATCCTACCTTTTGCCCCGATATTGCCTAATTACTGGCAAGCAGCATTGGAAGCAATGGAAGCGCGAGTTCCTGACCTTGAAGCAGCGCTCGCCTGGGTTGAGTTGGATTTGGATGCAGAGCTTCGTTTTGAAAAAAGCTTACTCCTATTGACTGAGAAGGCCTTATTCTGGACTGACGGAGTCCAGTTAGAGAGTTGGGCTTTGAGCCAAGGCGAACATCTGGCTCATGGCGATCATGCTGGGGTGGGGCACTTAAAGTTAGAGTTAGCTGAGCGTTTGCTGAGAGTCTGGCATTTCACCTTAGCAGTGAACCCACAAGTTTTACGGCTTCAATCCAGCTTTAGGCAATTGACTCGAACTCATCAGGAAGATCAACAGGAACTTAGCCAATACGATCAGCAAGTTTGTCCAGTTTGTTTAAGTCCGAAACCTGCTAACTCAGATGCGTGTCCAACATGTGATCCTGAGGTTGATGTTCCTGCTTCTACTTGGACCTTATTTAGGTTATGGCGTTTTGCGCGCCCGTATAAAAAACAACTACTGCTTGGCTTTGTATTGACGTTTTTATCAACTGGCGCCACGCTCATACCCCCTTATCTCACTATGCCGTTAATGGATCACGTACTAATTCCTTACGAGCGCGGTAATCCGATTGATTTTCATTTGGCGAGCTTGTATCTCTTTGCGTTATTTGGCGCGGCGATCGTTGCATGGGGTTTGGGTTGGTGGAAAACCTATTTGTTAGCATTAGTTAGTGAGCGTATTGGTGCAGATCTTCGTAATACGACTTTTGAACATTTGCTCAAGCTCTCATTGGAGTACTTTGGTGGCAAACGAACTGGTGATTTGATTGCACGAATTGGTGCTGAGACTGATCGTATCTGCATCTTCCTTTCGCTCTATGCATTAGATTTTTTGACAGATGTATTAATGATTACGATGACAGCAGCAATTTTGTTTTCAATTGATCCGCTCTTAGCTTTGGTCACCTTAGCGCCATTGCCATTTATTATTTGGATGATTCATGTAGTGCGTGACAAATTACGTTATGGCTTTGAAAAAATTGATCGCATTTGGTCTGAGGTAACGAATATCTTGGCTGATACGATTCCAGGTATTCGAGTAGTAAAAGCGTTCGCACAGGAAGATCGCGAACTAAAACGTTTTGTTGATTCCAATCAACATAATCTTCAAATTAATGATCGGGTGAATCGTGTCTGGGGTTTGTTCTCTCCTACAGTGACGCTCTTAACAGAGACTGGTTTATTGGTTGTTTGGGGATTTGGCATATGGCAAGTTGCCCATCAAAAAGTGACCGTTGGTGTCTTGATTGCCTTCCTTGCTTATATTGGCCGTTTCTATGTGCGCTTAGATTCCATGAGCCGAATTGTGTCGCATACTCAAAAAGCTGCAGCAGGGGCTAAACGTATATTTGACATCTTGGACCACGTTTCTAGTGTTCCCGAGCCAATTAATCCTGCTCCTCTAGGTGAAGTAAAGGGGCGTATCTCAATGCGCAGCGTAGGATTTCGTTATGGTAACCGTGCCGTTACCAAAGGCATTGATCTAGATATCGCTCCGGGTGAGATGATTGGCTTAGTCGGCCATAGCGGATCAGGCAAGAGTACGGTGGTGAACTTAATTTGTCGTTTCTACGACGTAAGCTCTGGATCGATATCACTAGATGGGCGCGACATTCGCAGTATCGGTATTGCCGATTACCGGAAATGTATTGGTTTGGTATTGCAAGAGCCATTTTTATTCTTTGGCACAATTGC
>JBILYO010000034.1:0-14615 GCA_044377685.1 Polynucleobacter sp.
GACAACGGCAAATGCTCCCCCTGATCAGATTAACCGAATTAACGCTGCGATTAGTAAGGCGTTGCAAGATCCAGAACTGCAAAAGAAATTAGCAGATCAAGGTTCAGTTCCTGCCCCTAATTCAGTTGCAGATTTCAAAAGCTTTATTCAAAAAGAGACTGGTAAATGGGCGGAGCTTGTCAAGATATCGGGGGCTGCTGTTGAGTAAACAGGTTTTTTATAAGAACCCACTATTAGATCGGAATGATCTAAGACCTTATCTCTCAGATGAGCAGTTTGAATTTAGAGAATCAGTTCATCGATTTTTAGAAAAAAATGCCACTCCTGAATTTTTAAGGGAATGTGACGAAAATAAAATTTTTCCTCATGAACTAATAAAGGCTATTAGTAATCAGGGTTGGTTTGCAATTACGCTCCCTGAAGAATTTGGTGGAATCGGCGACTATATGGATATGGTTGCCATGCTAGAAATCATTGGTTACCACAGTGCATCACTAGCACGCTACTGGAATATCAATGTCAATATGGTTGGGGGCGCCCTAGTATTGCTTGCTAATCAGGCTACCCAGGAAAATTTACTGCCTCTTCTGGCAGAAGGAAAAGTTTCTTTTGCTTTTGCACTCAGTGAAAATGGTTCCGGCTCTGACGCTGCTGCTTTAACGACCTCGGCAATACCTAATGATGAATTTTTCATCGTAAATGGTACAAAAATGTGGATTTCGGGGGCACTTACAGCTGACTACATCTTGACTGCTTGTAGAACTGAAAAAGGCCAGGGAAAGCATGAGGGAATTAGCTTGTTACTAATTCCTCGTGATGCAGTCGGTGTGCAGGTTAACCCAATTAATTTGCTCGGCGGCCATATGATACGAACTTGTGAAATCAATTTCGTTGATGTTAAAGTCCCCAAAATAAATTTGGTGGGAGATTTACATCTAGGCTGGAGCCAGCTTATGACAGTGCTTTCTAAAGAACGTATTGCATTAGCAGCGATTTGTACAGGGGCAGCCCAAGCTGCTGTCATTCAGGCGGGGCAGTATGCTGCCGACCGCAATCAGTTTGGGAGATCATTAACTGCGTTTCAAGCAATATCCCATAAGTTATCAGATATGCAAACCCTTGTGGATGCTAGTCGGATGTTAACTTACCGTGCGGCACGTCTTTTGGATGAGGGTATTGATTGTGTTCGTGAATCTTCGCAGGCTAAGTATTTTGCTGGCGATGCATATATGCAAATCGCGACTAATGGGATCCAAATTATGGGAGCCAATGGCTACTCAATGGAGTTTCCTATGCAGCGACATTTTCGCGAGGCTAAGTTATTTCAGATATTTGGCGGGACGAATGAAATTCAGAGAAATATTGTTGCCAAAAACCTATTTGAATAACCTTAAAAGAATCTGTATTGGCCTCTAATGTATAAAATGAGTTTTGTATTTATCAAATAAAGCTCCACGTTTTACCTTTCCAAGCTCGGTTAAGGGAAATTCATCTAGGATAAAGATTGCTTTTGGAATTTTGTAGCTTGCGAAATGCTCTTTTAGATGGCTCAATAAATGATCATTAGTAATGGTATTTCCGGCAGTTGGTTTAATGGCTACTACTACTGCTTCGCCAAACTCTTGATGTGGAATACCAAAAACTACAGCCTTTTCTACATAGTTTAATTTTTCAATTACGCCCTCTACTTCACGAGGATAAATATTGTATCCACCGCTAATAATTACATCACTTAACCTACCCGAAATAAATAAATATCCATCTTCATCAAAACGACCTAAATCATGAGTTACCTGAAAGCCATTTAAATATTGAGGTTGCTCCTCTTGCGGCCTCTGCCAGTAACCTTTAAAGTGGATCGGGAGACGTAAAGCAAGCTGTCCTACTTCATTAACTCCAAGCGTTTCTCCAGAAGGACTGATTATTTTGATATCAATTCCCGGTAGTGGGATACCTGCACTACCTGCTTTGCGAATCCCTGTTAATGGACTCATAGAATTACTGGTAGTTTCAGACATACCCCAACCTTCAGCAATCTCATGATTGGTGTGGGCCTTAAATTTGTGAAAGATGTCTGGAGGTAAAGCGGCAGATGCAGCAATAAACAAACGAATCTTTGTGCTCACCTCTTTCAGATTTTGACATTCCAGCATGCGGCTATACATGGTAGGCACTCCAGAAAATACGGTGCACTGGTTTAGTAAATTAACAGTCTCTTTGGCTATAAACTTATTTTGCAAAAGTATTGATGCTCCGGAAGCCAGCACAGTATGAAATGCCATAAAAAGACCATGAGCATGATGCAGTGGCATGACATGTAATAGACAATCTGCTTTTGACCAACCCATTGCATCACTAAGTGCTTTACCTTTGAAGCTAAATAAACCATGAGGCATCATTGCGCCTTTCGGACGTCCAGTCGTGCCTGATGTAAAAATAATTGAAGCAATATCATGAGGTGTCACTGCAAGATCTGCTTCAGTATCTATTTCAATTATGGAATTTATAGTTCCGCTACCATCAGTTTCTAGAGTATGGCTTGGTGTACTTGGGAGTAGTTTTTTTAGGATTGTTTTTGTATTTGAGCTGCATATGAACGCGTGAGGCTTTATGTCTGCTATGACTGGCTCCAATTCTGCTTCTTTAGCATCTGGATTAAACGGAATATAGATAATCCCAGCCCGAAGGCAGGATAAGTAGAGGAACAGGTTCCATGGAGAGCGTTCTATTAGGCAAAACAAGCGATCCCCAATTCCAAGCCCGCTTGTAATTAATTTTCGACTCATACTTGCAGTAATCTTGTCCATTTCTCCATAGGACCAGGTATTGCCAGTTTCAGTTTTGATAAAAGGAGCAGCTAGATCCCAGTAGCAACGATATTGAGCATATATACTTTGTGATTCTGACTTACTGTTTTTGGGCGAAGATTGATTGATCGGATTCGACATGTTTTGTTGGGGTATATAGAGTTAATATGATACTAATTGCTTAATTTATATTGAATTTTATTTCGGTGCGTAACATAAGATATTCATCTTAGCATTTCAATTAGTGGAATTTATGGCAAAAAGACAGACAAAAGAATTAGTGCGAGACAAATTACTCCCTGCACAGCGTCAAAATTTTATTCTAGACGTTCTATATGAGCAACGAGCTGCTACATTGTTTCAGCTTAGCGAGCGCATTGGGGCATCCTTTTCAACCGTTCGGCGAGATTTGGACGAAATGGCCGAAAAGGGTCTTTTGAAGAGAACCCATGGCGGTGCGATGTTGATGAACTCAAGAGTCGGGCATGCAGAACCGGACGATCTGAGTAAAGAGAAAGCCCAATCTACAAATAAAATTATCTCTACCGAAGATCACATTCAAAAAGCAAAAAAAATGATTGCCAGAATTGCGATTACGAGATTGCGAGATGGTGATAGCGTAATTTTTGATAGCAGCACTACGGTTTTAGAAGTTGCGCGTTTGGTGGTCGCTTCTAAGTTAAGAATTGTTGCGATTACAAATAATATAAAAATTGCAGAAATCTTGGCAGATGCCCCGAATGTACGCTTAATTATGCCGGGTGGCACTAAAAGACCGGGTACTTATATGTTCACCGGGGATCCAGGAGACATTTTTTTTCGTCAATTACATGCCGACATCGCTTTTATTGGCGCTCAGAATGCTAGTTCAGGTATTTTGACGGATAGCAGAGTTGAAAGCGCTAGCCATAAACGTCTGCTAATGGGGTCGGCGCGAGTTTCTATTTTGCTGATTGATTCCTATAAATTTGGCGGTCCTGGATTCTGTGAGGTTGCTGACTTAAAGAAGTTCAGCGAAGTTATTACTGATGCTGGTTTAGCAAAGTCTGAGTATGCCGGCTTGAAGAAAAGGGGTATCAATCTCTCCCTTGCACCTGCTCGTTAGCCAAGGATTTGGAGGGTTTTTGGTAGATATTGCAATATTTTGTTGACATATCTCTCATAAACTATCAATATAAACGGAAGCATAAAGTTTGTATTAAAAAAGGGGGTGGGATGAGTAAAGTGATGTCTGCCAGGGACGCTGTAGAGATGATCTCTACAGGCGATACTGTTGCAATAGGCGGTCTCATTTCTCTAGTGACGCCCGAGGCAGTAATTCGTGCACTTGGTGATCGGTTTAGAGAGACTGGCTCCCCTGGAAATTTAACGCTAATGACACCCAATCGTCCAGGCTGGACACCTGGAACTGGGATGGATCACTTGGGGCAACCTGGGATGTTGCGACGCGTATATGGCGCTACCTTTAATCGCGGAGATTCCCCAGCTTTTGTAAGCATGGCTGAAAAGGGTGAAATTGAAATATATAGCTACCCTATGGGGTGCTTGTATCGATTAGTTCGTGAAACTGCCGCTGGATCGCCTGGATTTTTCACGCAAGTTGGCTTGAATACCTATGTAGATCCGGAGGCCATTAATGCAGGATCACCAGCGTCAAATTCGGCAACCCCACCATCTACCTTAGTGCGGCGTATAGAGTTAGATGGCGAGCCCTATCTTTTTTATAAGGCATTTCCAATTCATGCAGCAATCATTCGAGGCACTGTTGCAGATCCTGATGGCAATATTAGTTTGGCACAGGAGCCAGTCAGTATTGCAGTGAAGGCAATGGCAATGGCTGCGCGAAATAGTGGCGGCAAAGTTATTGCTCAGGTGAAATACTTAACCGATCGCGGCACTTTGCATCCCCGTATGGTTGAGGTTCCTGGAATGTTGGTTGATGCGGTAGTAGTTGATCCGCAAAGTATTCAATCTCGTTTAGGAGATTATGATCCCTTGCTGTCTGGCGAATATCGTAATCGAAAAATTGATTATCCATTTTTAGAGTTTGACGAGCGAAAAATTATTGCTAGACGTGCCTTATTAGAAATGAAGCCTAATCAGGTTGTCAATTTAGGAGTGGGTATTGGGACGGGAATTCCCCCCGTTGCGCTCGAAGAGGGTGTAATCGATAAGATTATTTTTAGCTTGGAGCATGGTGCAATTGGAGGGGTTCCAGCAATAGGCACAATGAATAATTCTGGCGCTTTTGGCGCGCATTACAACCCTACATCAATTATTGATTCAACAGAAATCTTCGATTTCTATCATGGTGGCGGACTTGATCTTACTGTGCTGGGATTTGCGGAAGTTGACAAGGAAGGTAATGTGAATGTTGGGCACTTTTCTGGAATGATTCGCGGGCCTGGAGGCTTTCTGGATATTGCTCATCGAACAAAAATAATTTTGTTTTGTGGGACTCTGACCGCAGGGGGATTAAAAATAGATATAAGGGATAGCTCAGAACCTTCTATTCACATTCTTCAGGAAGGTCGGAGTAAAAAATTTATTGACCATGTTTCGCAAATTAATTTTCACGGGCCTACTGCTTTTGCAAAAGGTCAAAAAGTCCTTTACATCACTGAACGGGGGGTTTTCCAATTACAAAAAAGTGGCCTTGAATTAATTGAAATCGCTCCAGGCATTGATTTGGATCGAGATATTAAGCAAGTAGTAGCATTTTCGTTTTCGGTCAGTCCTCAATTAAGTATTATGAATCCGAAAATTTTTAATGCTGCTAAATTAAATTTAGACTCTACATCTCCTTGGAAAAACTAATTTAAATACCTTATATGACTAGTCAATTCGTAAAAAAAATTCTTGAGCGGGGCTGGGATCGTGTTGATACAGGAGGAAAGCATTCTGGTTTACTCAATGCAATGTATTTGACTGGGTTTCATGATTGGTTTCATGAAAAAATTAAAGAAGTGCTTGATACTCCGGTAATCACACATCCCAATATTGCTGATAGTTCATCACGTATTAGGCCTTTAGTATTGGCTAGGTACATAGAAGATGCTACAAAAGCAAACAAAGAGTTCCATGTACAAAGGGTGGTTTCGGGTGGCGTCACTCAACATACCACTGCAAGAAGTACGGCAGGTTGGGTGTTTGCTGATACAGCCTATATGGTGGCGCCATCACAGGCAATTATGGGAAACTTTTCATTTGCCATTAGTGAGTTGAAAGGATTTCATCGGATTCTTTCTCAAGAAGATGGGCTATTAAGGCATGTTTTTAATGCTTCTGTTCCTGTTGAAGAGAGTTACATCAAAATTGATTTATGGATTGATGGAACAGCATGGGGACGCGCTAGCGCATGGTGGGTCGCAGGTGTAGTTGATTCCTTCGAAGTGATACCGCCATCCGAATGGGATAGCGAATTAGTTGCGATGTATCAAAAGACTGCTCGAAGATTGATCGAGTGTCAGGATCATGGATTTTTTAGATCTACGATCGATGACCCTTATGCACCAATTGATACCAGTGCAACAGTCATGATTGCCTATGCCTTCGCAAAAGCATATCAGCTAGGTTTGGGGGATATCGCTCAGCATCATGCATCGGTAAAAGCTTTGGAGTCGGTTCTTCGAGAGCATGTTGAGTTTGATACAGGCATCCTAAAGCACCAGCAATTTGGTCCGATGGTTGTGAATATCCCAAGCCAGAATCCTCGTTATCTTGATGCTGGAAATGCTTATGGGCAAGCTTTTCTTGCAGCTCTGTTTGCGCTAATTGCTGAGGGTGTAAAAGTGCGAGATCTAGATCTAAAGGCGCTTAGCTACTAATTTTTAATCATTTTTTATTTTGGAAAGTTAGGATTAAGATGGATTTTCAAATTACTTCAGAGCAATCTGCAATACTAGAAACCACCAGAAAATTTGCGCAACAACGCATTCGACCTAGGGTGCGAATGTATGATCGTGAAGAATACTTTCCAATGGATCTGTATAAAGAATTAGCCTCCTTAGGATTAACGGGGGGTGTAGTTCCTGAAGAATATGGAGGGCTCGGGCTTGATCATGTTACCTATTCGCTCATTATTATGGAATTAGCTCAAGCATGCCAATCAATGGCTGCTTCAGCCTCATGGGCTAGTGGGGTTGGCGGTATCAGTGTCTTTAAATTTGGTAACGAAGAGCAAAAACAAAAATATTTAGTTCCTCTAGCAAAGGGCGATGGCCCAGTTGCATTTGCTTTAACAGAAACACATACTGGTTCTGATGTCGCATCTATGAAAGCAAGCGCCGAGAGAAAAGGTGATTACTATATCTTGAATGGTAGCAAGATATGGATTTCTATGATTGAATCCTGTAAATGGATCTTAACTTTTGCCACGGTTGATACTGGTAAAGATCGAAGAGAAATTACTGCTTTTATATTAGAGCCGGATTGGCCGGGGATTACTCGAACTCCTTTTAAAAATAAAATTGGCTTTCGCCCTATGGAAACTGGTGAAATGAATATGGTAGATGTGCGTGTACCAATTTCAAATCGCTTGGGCGCCGAGGGTGAGGGTTTCAAGGTAGCTATGTCCTCGGTTGAAAACGGTAGGCTTGGGGTTGCATCTCGTTGTGTAGGTATGACTAAGGCATGTTTAGATTTATCGATTGAGTATGCGCAGAATCGATCCACGTTTGGTGAAGCAATTGGTAAGCGTCAATTAATCCAATCTAAAATTACTGACATGAAGGTTGGCTATGAAACTGCTCGTTTATTGGTTTTACAGACTGCCTTAGAGAAAGATCTTGGTCAACGTGCGCGTGTTGAATCTTCGATGGCCAAGATGTATGCCAGTGATGTCTTAATGAGGGCCGCTGAAGATGCTATGCAAATACATGGTGCTTATGGTTGTTCCGATGAGTATGAGATTGGACGCATCTGGCGCGACGCTAAATTTATGCAAACCATTGAGGGATCAAATGAAATTCATCGCACCTTGATTGCTGAATATTTACTTGGGTATCGGCACTGAAGGATTATGGAAAAACGATTACCACTTACCGGCATTCGCATCCTCGATTTATCAAGGCAACTACCAGGACCCTTGGCAACCCAAGCATTGGCTGATTTTGGTGCGGAAGTTATTAAAGTAGAAGATACTAAGGCTGGCGATAACTTTCGTTTTACAGAACCAAAAATAGGCGGAATTGCTTCGCGACATTTGCAGCTAAATCGGAATAAACGTGGGCTGGCAATAGACTTAAAAACTGCCAAAGGTAAGGAAATTTTTCTTGAATTAGCTAGTCAATCTCATGTAGTTTTCGAGCAATTTCGGCCAGGAGTGGTGAAGCGGCTTGGTATTGATTATGAATCAATAAAAGCCGTAAATTCGAGTATTGTTTATTGCTCTTTGTCGGGGTTTGGGCAAGAGGCTCCATATCGGGACTTGGTTGCGCATGATCCTAATTATCTTTCGCTTGCGGGTGTATTAAGTTTGATCGGACGAAGTGGCGGGGAGCCAAGTTTATCTGGTCCGCAATTGGCAGATATTACTGCAGCCCATATGGTAACGATTGCTATATTGATGGCCCTCCGTAACTCTGAGACTAATGGAGAAGGCGAATATATCGATATTTCACTATTTGATAGTGCTTTTTCATTGGCTATTACAGGATTAAGCACATACTTAGGCGGGGGTCAGCCGCCATCTAGGGGGGAAGAAAGACATAACGGTAAATATCCTTGGTCTGATATTTATGCCACTAAGGATGGTAAGTGGATCACAATTGCAGCAATAGAGGATCACTTCTATCGGAACTTATGCATTAGCTTGGGGCGCAATGATTGGCTTGAGTTGCAGTATGCCGATAATGAAACCCAAGAAAAAATTCGTACTGATTTAACTAAAATCTTTCTAACAAAAACCCGGGATGAATGGTTTAGCTTATTGAAAGATAAGGATGTTTGTATAGCGCCGGTACTCAATATTGAAGAGGCGACTAATAGTGAACAAGTAATTCAGCGTGGTAATGTAGTTGAGCATTTCCATTCAGTTGCAGGTAAAACTCGCTTATTACGAAGTCCAATACGAATGAAATCAGTCGACCCAGCTATTCGTTTTGGGGCGCCCCAATTAGGAGAGCATTCAATTGAGATTCTTGGAGAGATTGGCTTTGACCCAAAACAAATAGATAGCTATTTGAAAGAGGGCATTATTTTTTCACCTAAAAATAAATAATTTAAAAAGGTCTGCGATGAATTCTTTGCCCCTTGAATTAATTAAAGTAAAAACAGATGTTCTTGTTATTGGAGGTGGTGGTGCAGCTTCAAGAGCTGCATTGTCTGCCGCTCAACAAGGCGCAAAGGTTAGGCTGGTCACAAAAGCGCCTTTAAAATCTGGCGGAAGTACGGTTCATGGCGCAAGTGAAATTATGAGTATGGGTGCCGCTGGTTTTGGGGATAAAGCTGATGGCGTTGAAATCCATTACGAAGATACCATGAGAGCTGGCAAAGGTTTTATTGATCCTAAATTAGTTCGTATTTTGGCCGAAGATGCACCTGATCGAGTCCGTGATTTAATTGATTTAGGTGTCCCTCTTGATCGTAGCAATGCTGGGGAGTTCAAGTTAATAAAAAGTGATTTTGGTAGCTATGCTAGGGCAGTTGGGGTAAAGGGAAAGACTGGCAAAGCTTTTGTAACGGCTATTACAGATGAGCTTATTCGTCTTGGTGTTCAGGTTGATGAAAATGTAGCGTTGTTAGATATTATTTGTGATCGAGATGGCGTCATTACTGGCGCGCTTTGCTACGATACTTCGCGTCAACAATTAATTCATTACGAAGCTCCTGCAGTTATTTTGGGGACTGGAGGGGCTCATGGTGCTTTCCAGCAGCAAGTTTCAACTGCAGAAATGACTGGGGACGGACAGGCTATTTGCTATCGTCATGGCGCTACTCTAGTGAATATGGAATTTCATCAAGTGGGTCCAGCCTTGATTCATCCCTATGTACAACTATTTAGCGGTTCCTGTTTTGGTTTACATCCTAAATTATTAAACAATCAACATGAAGAGTTTATATCTAAGTATATCCCTGGTGGTGTTGATTTAGATAATGTATATGATCAAAAAGTATTTCCTTTCACCACCATTAATGATTCGCGCTTTATAGAAATTGCTATTACTCGGGAGATTAATGAGGGTCGCGGTACGGAGCGTGGCGGTGTTTATCTCTCCTTCGCACATATTCCAATAGAAAAAATTGCCAATGGTATGCCTAATACATATCGTTGGATGTCATCCCATGGGCTGAATCCCGATAAAGACCCTTTGGAGATTGGTTTAGCTTTTCAATGCATGAATGGTGGAGTGAGGATGATGGACTCTGACGCCCAAAGTAGTATTCCTGGCTTATTTGTGATTGGTGAATTGGCTGGAGGGGTTAGGGGTCCTGATAGACCCGGAGGGAATTCTTTAGCAGAAGGACAAGTCTTTGGAAATCGAAGCGGTATTGCTGCTGCAAAAAGAGCAAAAGTAACAAAGCCCGGTGAACCACATACATTAAATGAGGCACTCGACTTTATTGGGGCAGCCTTACATCGGAATCGTGATGGGCATTCAAGATCAATTAAAGAAATTTCTTCTAGTGTTCAAAAAATAATGCAAAAGGATTGTTTAATTGAAAAAAATGCTGTTTCTATGAAAGCCGCTCTGGAATATTTAATTTCAACCCAAAGAGAGCTCGAAGATACGCTTGCTCTAACCCCTGAAAATCTGGTTGTAGGCATGAGTACTCGAAATCTAATTACTACAGGCATACTTATTTTGCATGCTTGTCTTCAGCGCGAAGAAACTCGAAGTGGACATTATCGAACTGATTTTCCCGATACTTCAAGCGATATGATTTGCAGTTTTACAGCAGTAAAAAAGAATGATGGCATTGTATTTTCTAGGCTAACTTACTAGTTTTAGTATATGGCTCTTGATTATGAAAAACTGATAGCTTGGCAAGAGCCAGAGATCATTCAACGTTATTCTATTCAAGATACTATCCTGTATGGATTGAGTTTGGGTTACGGTAGTAATCCTATAGACGAAAATGAACTTTGTTTCGTTTATGAAAGACAGCTAAAAGCTGTACCAAGCATGGCAACGATACTGGCGTCTCCTTGGGGTTGGCTATATCGCGCCAAAGTCGGCATTAATCCAACTTTAGCGGTTCATGGATTTCAAGGGATCCACTTATATAAGATATTGCCAGTAGCAACCGAGGTCGGTAGTGTTTTGAAAGTTACAGGAATTGAAGATAAGGGCCCTAATCGCGGTGCCATTGTGTGGTTCGAGCGAAATCTTTATGAGACTAAATCTGGAGATTTGCTTGCAACTATAGAGGCATCGATGTTTTGTCGGGGCGATGGTGGGTGTGGTGGTGCAAAATATGAAGATGGGCATCGGCAAATTAAGGAGCGCCCAACGCGTCCGCCAGATTTCGTTAGGCACTACACAACACTACCGCAATTAGCTCTGATATTTAGACTGCATGGAGACTTCAACCCTATTCATGCAGACCCCTTAGTGGCTCTTAAAGCAGGATTTAATAGGCCTATCTTGCATGGCTTATGTACTTACGGAATGGCAACCAAGGCCATTTTGGAAACTTGCTGCGATTCAAATCCGAGACGTTTAAAGTCAATCAATACTTTTTTTTCCGCACCTGTTTTCCCTGGCGATGCAATCGATTTTAGGATTTGGTTAAATCATAACTCGGTGTACTTTGAGGGAGTCGTGAGTTTAAGAGACGCCATTGTTCTAAAGGGTGGAAGTGCAGAGCTACATTCTGCTGAAAAAGGGTTTGGTTTATGACATTACATTACGAAACCTTAAAAAAATGGAAGATTAAAGATATTGAGAGAACGTATTCTGCCAAAGATTCGATTCTTTATGCCCTGGGTATAGGCATTGGTCAAGATCCTCTCGATGAAAATCAGTTGCAGTTTATTCTAGAAGATCGTCTTCGTACCCTACCTGCGATGTCTGTGGTACTTGCCTATCCACCATTGTGGTATTGGGAAGCCGGTACAACCGTAGACCCTGTAAAAGTAGTACATGCGGAACAGGGCTTTGTAATGCACCGCCCTCTTCCGGTCAGCGGGACGGTAATTGGAAAAACAAAAATCACAGCCGTAATAGATAAAGGCATATCTGTAGGCGCTTTATTGCGTTCTGAAAATCAATTGATTGATAAAAAGGATCAAAGTTTAATCTGCACGGTGACCTCTGCTTCAATGGCCCGGGGTGATGGCGGTTGCGGCGGTGATTCTGATGATCAAAAAGAATATGAGTTTCCCAGTGGATTGCCTGATGCACAAATCAGCATTAGCACATTGCCACAAGCAGCGCTACTTTATCGGTTAAGTGGAGATTTCAATCCCTTGCATGCTGACCCCAAACATGCACTTAAAGCGGGATTTTCTCGGCCGATTCTTCATGGAAGGATGAGTTTTGGCTTGGCTAATTGGGCTTTAATCCAGGCATTCTGTCCAACACAGCCAGAGCAATTAATAGAAATGTCCGCTCGTTTTGCCAAGCCTGTAATTCCTGGTGAAACTTTACTTACAAAGATGTGGCGTAAAGATAAGAAGATATGGTTTTGTTCGGAGGTTGACAGCAGTAATAAGTCAGTTCTAACTCGAGGCGAGGCACTCTTAGCATAAATTATTGATCCAAAAAGAAGGAGATACCAGTTGAGTACCCCGATTAAATTTTCTATAGAAAATCACATTGCTCTTGTATGCCTGAGTCGTTCAGATCGGCATAATGCTTTAAGTCCATTAATGATTCGTACGCTTGCAGATCTCTGGCCAGAGATCCAGTTGAATCGTGACGTAAGGGCTATTGTTCTTTACGGAGATGGTCCTAGTTTTTGTTCTGGTATGGATCTGAAATATACAAATCCAGGATTTGGATATCGTGAAGAAATTAAAATTGAAATCACGCCTGAGGAGTTAGATCTTGCAAAAAAATATGAGGGGCTTCCGGGTGAGCGTCGTAAATTAAATTACATTCCACCTTCCAATTTTAATAAACCTATTATCTCTGTATTGCAAGGAAATATTAGAGGTGGGGGTTTAGAGCTTGCTTTAAATTCTGATATTCGTTTGGCCAGTGAAGATGCTACTTTCGGATTTCCCGAGGTTACTAGGGGAATTGCTGCCGCAAGTGGTGGCATGGTTCTTTTACCTCAAATTATTGGACTTGGAAGGGCTATGGAACTATTGTTAACTGGTGATGCGATTAATGCAGCAGAGGCATATCGAATTGGGCTGGTAAATAAAATAGTTGCTAAGGATGAGCTACTAAATACAGCAATTAAATTGGCTGAGAAAATTGCAAGTAATGCCCCTTTAGCAGTTCAGGCCACTAAAGAAACAATCTTACGTTCTATTGGTATTTCTATTGCAGAAGGGTTATCTCTTTCAGAAAATCAAGCACGTAATCTATTGCAAACAAATGATTATAAAGAGGGTGCCGATGCATTTATTGTAAAGAGAGTACCAAAATTTATTGGAAGATAAGGGCTTATTAGACTCAGTACTATTCGTTTTTAACCTTTATTAAAGGAGATTTAAATGGCTGAATTAATTGTTAGAAAAATTTTAGAGCGTGGTTTAAAAGAGCCGATTGATACGGGCGGAAAACATGCTGCAATGCTAAATGGAATGCATCTTTCTGGTTGGGATGATATGTTGCGCAAACAATTAGAAAATACTTTAAAGGGTAAAGGTAATATCCCTCGAAGTGCTAAACCTCTTGGCCGTATTGTTGCTCATCCAAATATTAGTGATTCAATGTCCCGAATTCGTCCTCTTGTATTAGCTGGTTATATTAAAGAGGCGCGTGATGCATTAAAAATTTATTTACGGGAGAGAGTTGAGGTAGCAGGAGCACCTATTTTTTCGACTGCACCAAGCACCCAGGGATGGATTTTTGCAGATACCGCCTATATGGTTTCTCCTTCTCTTGCTATTATGGGAGAAGAAAAAATGGCGCTAAATGACTTGATGAGAATGCATGAGCTATTGGCAGAAAAAAATGGCTTAGTTCGCCACATTATTAATGCCGCTGTTGATGTTAAAGATAGTTATTGCAAAACGGATATTTGGATTGACGGTACAGTTTGGGGTCGAGCTAATGGCTGGTGGCTAGCAGGCGTGGTTGATACACTCGAGGTAATTGATAAAGTACCGGAGAAATTAAAAAAGCAGTTTTCACAAACCTGCAAATCTTTGAAAATATTACAAGATAATGGGTTCTGGCGTTGCACGGTTGATGATCCGTATTCTGCCGTAGATACTAGCGCAACAGTGATGATTGGTTATGGTTTTGTAAAGGGATATCAGCTTGGGCTTCTAGATAAAAGTTATGCAAGCGCCGGATTTTCTGCTTTGGAGGCCGTTTTAAAAAATCATTTTGATTATCGCGATGGTACTATGCATCACCAGCAACGAGGACCTTTGATTGTAAATGTGGGCAGCCCTAATCCACGTTATTTAAGCGCAGCAAATCCATATGGTCAAGGATTTTTAGCACAACTTTATATGTTGTGTATATGTGATGTCGATGTAAATAAAATGCGAGTCAAACAGATTAACAAATAATTGGGGTCTATTCAGGCTCTATTCCTGCGGCACGTAGAACTCTTGAATAGTCCTCCAGTTGCGTTTTAATTAACAGAGCTAAAGCTTCAGGGGTGGAACCCTTAATTGGAATACCTTGCTTGCCAAGGGCAGTGATAACCTCAGGCTGAGATAGGGCTTGATTAAATGCA
>JBILYO010000030.1:0-15224 GCA_044377685.1 Polynucleobacter sp.
TAGCTCTTGTAAGTCAGTAATGGGAAGATTTTCAATACCCGCTGTTGATTGTTTGGCTGTAGCAGTACCGCCATTGCCTGGGGCCACAAATACAGTTTGTACTTGAGAAGATTGGGCAAGCTTCCAGGCAAGAGCGTGTTCCCGTCCGCCAGATCCAATTAGTAGAATTTTCATAATAGAGAGGCTGATGAAGGATTAAAGGGTGGCATTCGTAAAGACTTCTTGAACGTCATCTAAGTTTTCTAGGGCATCTAATAATTTTTGCATACTCTCTACTTGATCGCCCTCTAAAGTAATCTCAGTTTCAGGACGCATCGCTACTGTAGCAATTTCAGCCTTCAACCCGGATTTAGCAATCGCATCTTGTACTTTACTGAAATCAGGAACGGGGGTTAGTACTTCTAGTGAGCCGTCATCATGGGCAATCACATCATCAGCGCCAGCATCCAAGGCAACTTCCATTAGTTGATTTTCATTTGTACCGGGAGCAAATAGCATTTGCCCGCAGTGCTTGAATAAGAAAGCAACTGAACCCTCAGTACCCATGTTGCCACCATTTTTATTAAAAGCATGGCGCACTTCAGCGACAGTGCGAGTTCGGTTATCAGTTAAACAATCCACAATGACTGCTGCACCATTGATACCATAACCCTCGTAACGAATTTCTTCGTAGTTAACACCTTCAAGTGATCCTGTGCCACGCTGAATCGCTCTTTGCACATTATCGTTAGGCATGTTGGAATCTTTGGCTTTATCAACCGCTAAACGTAAACGTGGGTTGGTAGTGAGATCACCACCACCTAATTTGGCAGCAACAGTAATTTCTTTAATGAGTTTGGTCCAAATCTTGCCACGTTTTTCGTCTTGACGACCTTTGCGGTGCTGAATATTGGCCCATTTTGAGTGGCCGGCCATGAGGGTGAGTCCTTTTAATAATTTGGCTAGAAGACCTCATTTTAAGGGGTTCTAGAGCAAAGGTAGCAGATTGCTACCCATTTTTTGTTACACTCTCATGTCTTAGCAGTGCAAAGTAAGTAAGTTAGCAGAATTTCCACTGCAAACACCTGCCTCGGTGATGGAATTGGTAGACGTGCCGGACTCAAAATCCGGTGCCGCAAGGCGTGGCGGTTCGAGTCCGCCCCGAGGCACCAAGATTGAATCATGCCCTCATTCAGCATGGCTATGTTTTCTAGGTAGTCACTCTAGATTTAGTTGAGAGTAGATTGCCGCTGTTAACTTTTTTTTCAACTAGCTTGATAGATCTCGATTCTTTTTTGATTTCACCCAGTAGTTGGTTGATAAATGTCTGCCAACCGCTTCCCTTGGACTTATAAAAAGCTAGCGTGTCACTATCAATTCTTAGTGTGACTTGTTCTTTGCTCCCGCTACCTAATGGTCTACCGCGTCCACGAATTAAATTTGGCTTTACTTTGGCCCACTCCTTATTAGTAAGTGGACGAGAGTCTGGGTCAGATTTTGCAGCCTTGGTAATGGCTGTATCTTCTTTTACGCTTGGCCTAATCAATTTCTTCTTCATATTTATCAATCTCCCGGAGGTTTGCTTTTCTAAGGCTAATAATCTTTCTGCTAAGTTTTATATCAACATAAACCACGCAATACAAACGATGTTTCATTGCTACCAGCGATACGTAGCGCACTTCACCATAATCTTTTCTAATATCAATCCAGCTTAATGCTACATCCCACTCTAGTAGCTTTGCCTCACAAAGTGATATTCCATGTTTATTAATATTAGACTCATCTTTAGCTGGATCAAAGAAATATTTCATTGTAATTATTGTAGTTACATTAATTAAAAATATCAATAAATAAATGTAACTACAATAATTAGAGGTATTAAACCATTGGTTTAATACCTCTGCACAAGACCCAAAATTCTAAATTTCGTAGGTCTCTGATTTATTATTCATTGCCTGTTCAACCATTTTCTTAGTGAGCGTTGGCGAGAATAGTTCAATGAAGGTGTAAACAAAGGAGCGAAGATAAGCGCCTTGTTTTACTCCAAGGTGGGTAACGTTATTACCAAATAAGTGGCCTACTGGAATTACCCTCAGATTGCGATCTTTATCAGCGTCGTATGCAAGTCCAGCAACAATGCCTACACCCATGCCGACTTCTACATAGGTTTTAATAACATCGGCATCGATCGCTTCAAGAATAATGTCTGGACTTAAACTGCGTTGCGCAAAGGCTGCATCAATCTTACTTCGACCAGCAAATGCTTTGTCGTATGTGATGATTGGATACTTAGCAATCTCCTCTAAGGTGATAGTGGTTTGATTGAGGAGAGGGTGACTTAATGGAACCATTAGAACGTGCTGCCATTGATATCCTGGCAAAGCGAGTACACCCGGAGTATTAGCAATACCTTCAGTGGCAATCGCAATGTCAGCGTGATCATGCATGAGAAGCTCAGCAATTTGGCCCGGGCTACCTTGTTGAATACTCACACGTACTTTTGGAAAGCGCTTGGTAAATTCTGTGAGGACTTTAGGCAGTGCGTAGCGGGCCTGGGTATGGGTTGTTGCGATGACAAAATTGCCTTGATCTTGGCTAGCAAAGTCTTTTCCTACTCGCTTGAGGGTTTCTACTTCATCCAGAATCCGTTCAATTGAACTCAAAATACGTTTTCCTGGTTCGGTAAGAGAGCGAATGCGCTTGCCATGACGACGGAATATTTCTACGCCTAACTCGTCCTCTAGTTCAATAATGGCTTTGGAGACTCCTGGTTGGGAAGTAAAAAGTGCTTTTGCGGCTGAGGTGAGGTTGAAGTTTTGTCTAACCGCTTCTCTCACAAAGCGAAATTGGTGGAGATTCATCTAGATTCCTATCTATATATCAAGAGCGATATAGGAAACTAATTCTAAATGAATTTTAGGTCTTAAGCCTTAGAAACCCTTCGAAGTCCTGCTAGGGCCAGGAATAAAAATAATAGTGGCGGTACCAGAGCTGTAATGGGCGCAGGCCATGAACCTAAGAGTCCAACATTGGAGAACAGTGAGTTGAAGAGTTGAAAACCCATCCCGAGCATAATGCCGCCGAATACTTTAATACCAATGCTGCCAGCGCGTACTTTAAGATAAGCAAACGGCAATGCCAAAGCGAGCATCACATAAATAATGAATGGGTAAACCACTTTTTTCCAAAAAGCGATCGAGTGACGTTGAATGTCTTGTTTGTTGTCTTGTAAGTGGGTAATGAAGCGTCCTAAACTGAGGATCGACATTTTTTCTGGAGTAACAAGCAACACATTGAGAATCTGTGGGGTTATATCAGATTCCAAGGTGACTTTTGTGTGCTTTTGCGTTTCAGCTGTGAAAGCAGGATCCAATGGATCAGAGTACTTAGTTTCTGTAAAGTGAGTTTCAGTAACGTCGTTCAGAACCCAAGTGCCCGATTCATCAAAGTGCCCCGAAGCGGCGTTTCTAATAGAGAGTAAGTGAAAGACATCATCAAACTCATACATTCGAATATTGCGAATTTCATTATCTTTATCAATTTTCCCAACGTTCACATAACGCACACCGGGTCGAATAGGGCCAGTGCCATTTTGATCACGTAGTCGATCTTTTACCCAGACACCAGTTTTAAATTGCGACGAGAAAGAGGAGCCTAAAGCCTTCATGCGGATTTGATCAGATTTTGCTTCAGAGTAAGGGCCTATATATTCGCTCATGACCAAAGTTAGCAAAATGAGTGGTACGGCTATTTTGGCAAGGGTAATCAATCCACGTTTCACATCTAATCCAGCGATCCGTAAAATTGTAAATTCGGATTGACTTGCTAGCATTGAAAATACATAAATACTGCCGATTAAGGTAGCGATGGGAATAATTTCTGAGATGCGACTTGGTGCCTTTAGAAGGACATGAAGTAATACTAAAGGAAGGGTATATTGCCCTTGGACTGAGCCAAGCTCACTTAAGATGTCAAAGAATAAAAATAAAGCCACTAAAGCAAACAAAATAAAGCCAAAAGTAGCGTAAATTTGCTTAGCTAAATACCGTTCGAAGATATAGGGAAAAAAAAGTTTCATGTTCAGGCTTTATTTTTTCCAAGCGTAGGAGCAGGTAATTGTCGACGCCACCACTTAATAGAGGGGTTGATACGATTACGAATCAAGATAGCGGCAATAATGAGCGCTAGTAAGTGGATTGGCCAAATACCTATGAATACATTCACTTTACCTTGTGCAACAAAGTTCTGAGTCAAGTTCAGCAGGTTGCTATAGATCAGGTAAATCAATACCGCATAGAACATGGCTGTATAGCTACCTAATCTTGGATTGACATAGGCCAGTGGAATAGCAATTAAAACTAAACCCAGAGCCATCAAAGGTAGACCAATACGCCACAAAAGTTCGGCTCGATTTGGGTTTTCAGCTTTGGGGTTTGGATCATTCAAAAGCTCGGTGATCGTCTTTTCTCGATCTCGCGGCGCAGGCGCTAGAGCATTCTTGCTGCGGATTTTAGTGGTGTATTCGTTAAACTCTAGAATCCTAAAGTTAGGCTCGTTAGGATTGCCTTCATAGCGGCGACCATTGTTTAGAACAATCGATTTCTCACCATCTTCACCATTTTGGATATAGCCTTTAGAGGCAACAGCAATACTAAGGCGCCCATTTTTGTTATCTGCCACAAATATATTTTTTACTTCACTTTTATCGATATCCAACTCTTCAATAAAAAAGACCCGCTCAGCTTTAGCCGATTCTTTAAATTGACCGGCAGTTACCATGGAGATATCGTCACGTTGCTGAAAGCGCTGACTAATGAGCGTAGATTCTCGATTAGCCCAGGGCCAAACAAAGAGCGCTAATAAAGCAATGATGATGATGATGGGAATAGCAAACTGAAGAATTGGGCGCATCAGGCTGGTTACGCTCAGACCGCTAGCAAACCATACAATCATTTCTGAATCTTTGTACCATCGCACCAAAACAATTAAAGTGGCTACAAATAGTGAGACGGTTAATATGACGGCCAAATACCCTAAAGTCGCAAGGGCGATTAAAACGATCGCGTCTTCTGGGTTGACTGCGCCATTAGCCGCATACCCCAAGATGCGAATCACTAGGGAGGTAATCATGATGGTGACCAGCACCAAAAAGACTCCGCCAGTGGTGAAACTGAGTTCTCGGCGAAGGGCTTTTTTAAAAATCATAAGGTGCGATTATCTTGGGCTTTGGTAGGATTTGGTGCTGATAAATGGCTTATATTAGTGCTGATACGGAAGTTGCTCTTCATGTCGGAGGATAATGGATAAACATCTCTTTATCCCCTTGAATTTACCTATTGATAACGCAATAAATTATGACCATTCAATTTAGTACTAAGATTTTCCCTCAAGCGGACCTGGGAAGCCAAAAATCTCTTAAATCTAGCCTGAAAAGCCTATTGGCTCAAAGCACCGATTGCCTGATCTTGGCTTATTCAAAGGTAGATCTAGATGGTTTTGGGGGAAGTAAGGCCACCAAAGCCAAGTCTGGTTTTTTGGCAGAGCTTGATCAATTATTAGGTGGTTCAGTGAACCATGCCAATGTGGTGGGTGATCTAGATTCCAAGCAAGCCTCTATTTGTGTTCTTAGGTCTGAAAAAACATGGGTTACGAACGGGGTTAAGGCAAAACGCGTTTTGTTGGTGGGTTTAGGAGATCTGCATCTTGCTAGCGAGCGTACCTTGATCTCGTACTCCAAGATTGCGCGTGCCGCATTAAAGGTGCTTAGTGGCAATGCGATTGAAAATGCTATTTGGTTCGTCCCTAGTTTTTCACTGATGCATCAGGGAAGTTTCATAACTGATGAAGTGCGTTTGACGATTCAGTATGCAGGCGATCAAGCTTATCGATTTGGCGTTCGTCAGCCTGCTATGAAATTTAAAGCCAAAGATCACCCGGATACATTTAAGCATTTAGTGTTTGCTGGTAACGATGCTTGTAGTAAAGAATTAAAAGAAGCTGTTGCTCAAGGTACTGCCATGGTTGAAGGTATGAATTTGGCAAAAGACTTGGGAAATCTCCCACCCAATATTTGTACACCAACCTATTTAGGAAAAGCTGCGCAAGGACTTTCTAAGAAAGTGAGTCTCAAGGTTGAAGTATTAGGTCTAAAGCAAATTGAAGCATTGGGTATGGGTTCTTTTTTATCTGTTGCTAAAGGTTCAGATACCCCGCCGCAATTTATCGTGATGCGCCATCAAGGCGGTAAAACTGGTGAAGCCCCTATTGTGTTGGTTGGTAAGGGCATCACATTTGATACCGGTGGCATTTCTCTCAAGCCTGGCGAGGCTATGGATGAGATGAAATACGACATGTGTGGCGCCGCTTCAGTCATTGGCACAATGTATGCAGCGGCCTTAATGAAGTTAAAGAAGAATGTGATTGGTGTGGTCCCGACTTGCGAGAACATGCCTTCAGGTAGCGCAACTCGACCCGGTGATATCGTGAAAAGCATGTCAGGTCAGACCATAGAGGTTCTCAATACTGATGCTGAAGGTCGCTTGATTTTGTGTGATGCTTTAACTTATGTGGAGCGCTTTAAACCAAAGGCAGTGATTGATGTTGCTACCTTGACTGGGGCTTGCATTATTGCCTTGGGCCATGTGCACAGCGGATTATTTTCTGACAATGAGGATCTAGTGAACGCTTTAACCAAAGCAGGTAAAGCGTCCTTAGATACCGTATGGCGTTTACCTTTAGATGCTGCTTACCACGAGCAACTCAAGTCTAATTTTGCGGATGTTGCTAACATTGGTGGCCGTCCTGCTGGCAGTGTGACTGCTGCTTGTTTTTTATCTCGTTTTACAGAGAAATATCATTGGGCACATTTGGATATTGCCGGCACAGCTTGGAAAAGTGGCGCAGCAAAAGGGTCTACTGGGCGTCCAGTTCCTTTACTCCTCAATTACTTGATTGAACAAAGCTAAGTCTGGGATAAGGTGCTTAGTTAAATCATCATGGCGCGGATCGATTTTCACAGCAACGTCGCTGACAAGCTCCAATATGCATGTCGTCTCACTCGGCGTATTTGGAGTGATACGCCTAGCGGTCAGCCGGTTCGACAAATTGTGATGGTGGGAGAAAAGGCGGATCTTAAAAAATTGGATGAGTTGCTGTGGACCTTTAGCACTACGGATTTTTTACCCCATTGCTTTATTGATGATGAAGCCGCTACTGAAACGCCTATTGTGCTGACTGATGATTTTGCTTCTCCAGTCTTAAATCAGATTCCGCATGCAGATGTCATGATTCATTTAGGTATGCGCATGCCCCAAGATGTACCTGCCTTAGTGGCGCGTTTTCCTAGAATTATTGAACTTGTTACAGTCAATGAAGCAGAGCGACTGGCAGGGCGCGAGCGTTATAAAGCATATCGAGAATTAGGTCACGAGCTGCATAACTTTGATCAATCTAAGAGCTCTTAATGTTGATTCATCCAGAGATTGATCCAGCAGCAATCCGATTCGGATCTTTTGCAATTCATTGGTATGGGGTGATGTATCTCTTAGCCTTTGCGCAATTTTTATTGTTAGGCAGATTGCGCATTCGGGCGCCGCGCTATCAAGCATTAGCTTGGAATTATAAAGATCTAGAAGATCTACTATTTGCTGGAGTATTGGGGGTAGTGTTGGGTGGTCGAATCGGCTATACCCTCTTTTATATGCCAGGGCATTATCTGGCACATCCTTTAGATATTCTGAAAATATGGGAAGGCGGAATGTCTTTCCACGGCGGTCTATTGGGCGTGCTACTAGCGCTATATTGGTTTGCGCATCGGCGCAAAACTACTTTCTTTGTAGTGAGTGATTTAGTTGCCCCTTTAGTGCCATTTGGTTTGGCTTTCGGGCGTCTTGGAAACTTCATTAATGGTGAGCTTTGGGGTAGGCCAACAGACCTGCCTTGGGCAATGGTGTTTCCCATGGTTGACTCCATACCAAGGCACCCTTCGCAGGTTTACCAGTTCCTTGGTGAAGGTGTACTGCTAGGCATTGCGTTGTGGATCTACTCAGGTAAACCTCGCCGTGTTGGACAAGTTTCTGGTTTCTTCTTACTGGGCTATGGAATTTTTCGCTTTATGGCTGAATATGCCCGCGAGCCTGATGCTTTTCTGGGACTCTTGGGGCTTGGGCTCTCAATGGGTCAATGGCTATGTATTCCCATGATTATTTTTGGTATTTATCTCCTGACTATTTTTAAATCCAAGACAGCATCAGTATTTAGGGGATAAAGGTTCCTTTCTATGTTGAATGAAGAAGTCACACTCCGTAAGTTAGAAATACTCTGTTCATTTGTAAGGACTGGAAGTCTTGCAAAAACTGCAGATGAACTGCATTTGAGTTCAGTGAGTATTCATAAAGCACTTCACTCTTTAGAAAATGGAGTGGGATGTCCCTTATTTATAAAAGAAGGGCGTCAATTAAAAGCATTACCTGCCGCACTGTATTTATCAGAGATGAGCGTAGACATACTCGGTGATATAGAGCGTGTACTGAAAAAGACAAGAGCAAAGGCCGGAATAGATACAGGCCAAATCCGTTTAGGTTCGATGTACTCCTTAACCGCTAACATCATCCCACGCATGATTATGGGCACTAAAATTCGTAGACCAGATTTAGATATTGATCTTCACTTGGGCTCAAACGAAGAGCTCTTGAAAAAGCTATCTGAGGGAAGTGTTGATGCTGTTGTCATCGCTACGCCAGCGGGTGATCTACCAGCGGGAGTTCAGATAGTTTCTTTATTCGATGACCAACTTTACTTTGCTTCTTCTAAGTTGAGTAAGCCTAAGGAGGTCAATATTGATTTGGCTGACTATCAAAATGAAAAGTTCCTTACCTTACAGGATGGTTTTGCAACCACTGCTGGTTTTTATGATGCTTTTAAATTAGCAGGCTTTAAGCCACAAGTTGTCATGAAAGTGGGAGATATTTTTTCACTCATGAATATGGTCTCTGGTGACCTGGGCAAATCATTGTTGCCAGGGAGGGTGAAGGCGCTGATGGGGGATGCAATTATCTTCACCCCTTTATTACCTAAATATGAGGTGACTCAGCATATTGCTTTGATGTACCTCGAGGCTAATGAATTCAATCCGAATATCTTGGCTCTGGCGGCTGAAGCCCGCATGATGCATCGCAATAATTGATGAGCTATTTTTCTTTTATAGTCTAATAGTTAACTTAAAGTTAATAATAAGACATTTCTCTTAATTGATTTGATGTCTTCAGGGCGATACATTGGTTTTGCTAAATGAGAGATCACCAACCTTGTTCTTTGAAAGAGTTTCATGCTTGAGAAGCTTGCAAAAGCCCGCTATTTTTCGCGCCTCACTGGGGCTGTCAATCGCCTCATTTCTGAGCGAGGAGAATCGAATGCTGTCAGCATGGCAGATGAGGTGATTCATAACTATCGTAAGTTAGCTAAAGATCAGCATATCAAATTTTTTACCTTTTTATTTGAAAAGCTCAATCCTGATCCAGCAGCAGTGATGACTGCCGCACAACATTTTTCAGTAGAAGCAAATGCACGAAATTATATTACGTTACAGCGCGTTGCTGAACCTCTAAGGCAGGAATTATTTCGTCGTCTAAATCGGGCAAGTGATGGCACAGCAGCTTTAGTAGAAATGCGTCGAGACTTATTGCAATTATTAGATAAGCAGCCTGAGTTAACAGCGGTTGATTTTGATTTACGCCACTTACTATCTTCTTGGTTTAATCCCGGCTTTCTAAAAATGCACCGGGTGGATTGGAAGTCACCAGCAGAGGTCTTGGAAAAGTTAATTCAACATGAGGCGGTGCATGCTATTGACGGTTGGGATGACTTGCGCCGAAGGCTCCAGCCTGATCGCAGATGTTTCGCTTTTTTTCATCCGCAATTACCCCATGAACCCCTGATATTCGTTGAGGTTGCGCTGTTGCCTGAAATTCCAGCAGTCGTCATGCCCTTGGTTGATAAAAAGGCAGAGACCATGCATCAAGCATCTCAATATAAAGTTGCAGCTTTTTATTCAATTAGTAACTGCGAGCCTGGTTTACGTGGTGTATCGATGGGTAATTTTTTAATCAAGCGCGTTGCAGAGCAATTGCATGCGGAGTTCCCTAGTTTAAAAACCTTTGTCACACTTTCCCCTATTCCCGGATTTATGGATTGGATCGCTGCTGGTGCTGATATCAGTGATCAAAAATCAGGCGCACAACTTAAGCCTGCGATTCGGACTGCGCGAGATCAGGCCTTAGAAGCGATGGACCTGAACCATCACTCTTGGCCTGAGCGTTTAAATGCTGGTTGGCATCCTGATAATGCAAGCAAAAAAGAAAAATCAGCCTTGTTATGCTTAGCTAGTATTTATTTGGGCCTGGGTTCGGCCAGAAGAAATGGTAACCCTGTGGCTAAGTTTCACTTGAGTAATGGCGCCAGATTGCATCAAATCAATTGGGCTGGCGACCTCTCCCGTAAGGGTTTGCGCCAATCTGCTTCACTAATGGTGAATTATTTATATGATCTTTCTTCAGTGGAGGAGAACCATGAGCGTTTTACCCAGGGAGAAGTTGATTATTCTCGCGCAGTAGGGCGTTTAATGACGCCATAAATGCTGTATGGATAAGTTTGGGAGTTGAGGTGCCTTTAAGACGTAAAATAAACGAAGTCTAGATTAGCTTTATATAACCCGCAGTAAATAAACAAGCCAATAAAAATGGCAAATGGAGGAGACAGATATGACTAAGCAAGTAAACCTAAAGGGATTGCTCAAGAACGTACTAGTAATACTATGCGCAAGCCCATTAATTGCATTCGCCCAAGAGTGGCCTACTAAATCAATTACTTTTCTTAACCCATTTCCAGCTGGTGGTGGGACAGACGCCTTTGCAAGACCTTTGGCAGCTCAATTGACTGAGCAACTCGGCAAGCAGGTTCTCATCGATAACCGAGGTGGTGCTGGTGGCACGGTAGGTGCTTCTGTTGCAGCAAAAGCTGCCCCTGATGGCTATACCTGGTTTGTTGGGGCTTCGCATCACACGATTGCACCGTCTATGTATAAAAATTTGGACTACGATCTGGAGAAGAATTTCATCCCAGTCGCGATGATAGCGAACGTGCCACAAGTATTGGTAGTGAACCCTAGCCGTGTCAGTGCTCGTAATGCAAAAGAATTTGAGCAATTAATGAAAAAAAATCCAGGCAAATATAATTATGCAAGCGCTGGTAGTGGTACTGTGCATCACCTTGCTGGCGAGCTATATAAAATTCAGACAGGCACCTTTATTACGCATATTCCATATCGGGGTGCTGGCCCAGCAATGAATGATTTACTGGCAGGGCAAATTGATCTTGAATTTGATGGTCTAGCAACTTCTGCTCCTCAAATTAATGCGGGTAAATTGGTGGCAATCGCCGTAGCCTCAAACAAGCGTAGCTCTGCTATCCCAAATGTTCCGACATTCCAAGAGGCTGGATTACCTGACTATCTTGTTTCAACTTGGTACTCTCTTTTTGCGCCTGCTGGTACTCCAAAACCGATCGTCGATAAGATGATTGTAGAAGTCCAAAAGGCCCTAAATACTCCAAAAATGAAAGCAATTTGGGAAAAGAACGGTTCAGATACACCTAACTTGACCGGTGATGCTTTCGGTAAGCTAGTGAGTGCAGATATTGCTCGCTGGAGTGCTGTGGTGAAAAAGTCAGGCGCAACGCTTGACTAATAAATAGTATTTTTTGATTTTGAGGCTCTAATGAATTTGTATTCACTATTGGAAAAAGGTTTTCCAAGAGATAAGAAAGCATGTGCTCTAGAAACACACGATGGTTTGTACTACTCATGGAGTGATTTAGAGCGGGCCACTGCAAAGCTGGCCAACCTGCTGAAGAGCCTTAAACTTCCTGCTGGTTCAAGGATTGCGGTTCAGGTGGAAAAATCACCTGAAGCGCTTTTCTTGTACTTGGCAACCATTCGCGCAGGGTATGTTTATCTCCCCCTGAATACCGCTTATCAAGCAGCTGAGATCCAATACTTTATTGAAAATGCTGAACCTGCAGTGCTTGTTTGCAGTAGTAAGAATTTTTCATGGGTCTCAAAAGTAGCCTTTAAAGCAGGTACTAAACAGGTGTTTACTTTAGATGAGGATCGTAAAGGCACCCTCCTAGATCGTGCCGCACATCTAAGCGATCAATTTAAAACGGTTCCCGCAAAAGATGATGACCTAGCTGCCATTTTGTATACGTCTGGCACAACAGGACGCAGCAAAGGTGCCATGCTGACTCATCAAAATTTGGGCAGCAATGCTCAGGTATTGCAAAAGTTTTGGGCTTGGAAAAAGGGGGATGTGCTCCTGCACGCGCTCCCCATCTTTCATGTCCATGGTTTATTTGTCGCAGCCCATGGTGCATTGATTAATGGCAGCAAAATGATTTGGTTACCACGCCTAGATACTGCTCAACTGATTAAACATATGCCAGCTTCAACGGTAATGATGGGCGTACCCACTTTCTATGTACGCCTATTGGCTGATAAAGGTTTTACCAAGCAGGTAGCACGCAATATGCGTTTATTTATTTCTGGTTCTGCGCCATTACTAACTGAAACATTTAATACTTTTAAGCAAGTGATTGGCGAGCCGATTCTGGAGCGTTATGGCATGAGTGAAACCATCATGCTGGTTTCTAATCCTTACAAAGGTAATCGAATAGGTGGCTCAGTGGGTTTGCCACTGCCTGGCGTTAAGGTACGCGTGGTCAATGACAACATCAAACCCTGTGGCGTTGATGAAATCGGCAATATTGAAGTAAAAGGCCCGAATGTCTTTAAGGGTTACTGGCGGATGCCAGAGAAAACTGCAGAAGAATTTACTAAAGATGGTTGGTTCAAAACTGGTGATGTTGGTCGCTGGGGTGGCGATGCAAATGGTGGTAAAGCGCCAAAAGATTATCTCTGTATTGTGGGGCGCAGTAAAGACCTGATTATTTCTGGTGGATATAACGTGTATCCAAAAGAAATCGAAAGTTTCATCGATGATATGGATGGTGTTGATGAGAGTGCTGTAATTGGTATTCCACATCCTGACTTTGGTGAAGCGGTGATGGCGGTAGTTGTACCAAAAGCAGGTGTAGCGCTCAATGCTGAGGCGATGATTGCAACCTTGAAATCTCAGATCGCCAACTTCAAGATTCCGAAGCGTTTAGAAATCGTTTCAGACTTACCTCGAAATGCGATGGGAAAAGTACAAAAGAATATCCTGCGCCAGCAATATACGAAGTAATCGTATTTAGAAACCAAATGCTTTGCGGCTCTCGTTAAACATGAAGACCGCAAGGAAAATGAGCATCACACCAAAAATGCGCTTTAACTGAGCAACATTCAGTTTGCGTGCCATCTTGGCGCCTAAGGGAGCCGTAAAGATGCTGACAGCGACAATGCAAGCTACTGCAGGTAGGTAAATAAACCCTAAGGAGCCTGGTGGAAGATTGGGATTACCCCAACTGCCAAACATATAACCAATCGTGGCCGCTACTGCAATTGGAAACCCAAGGCCTGATGAGCTGGCCATGGCGACATGGGGTTTGACATTACACCAGAGCATGAAAGGAACTGTAACGAATGCGCCGCCTGCGCCAACCAAGCTCGATAAAGCGCCTGCGAATGTTCCAAAGGAAAATAAACCCAATGAACCCGGCAACTCTCTACCGGGCTTAGGTTTTTTATTGATAATCATTTGAATTGAAGAATAGACAATAAAGATTGCAAAGAAGAGTGAGAGCCATGAAGTATTGAGCGCTTCAAAAATTTCGCTACCGCCCACTAGACTGCCAATCACCAAGCCCGGACTAAATGATTTCACTAAAGACCAGTCGATTGAGCCGTGCTTGTGATGTGCCCAAATGGCTGAAGTAGTCGTAAAGAGAATGGTAGCCATGCCCGAAGCAATTGCCATGTGAACGATGATGCTTTGATCAAAATGCAGATGGTTGAAAACCAGAATCATGAAGGGCACCAAAATCATGCCACCGCCAATACCGAGTAGGCCGGCTAAAAACCCGGTGATGCCGCCGCACAACAGCAGCATCACAATATCGCTTAGTAACATGAATTCCCCGCCTTAGCCGCTAGGCCGTCATCCTGAACCCTAAGGTTCATGGTGGAACGGCTACTCTGCTTTGGGTGCATTAAGAGATTCAGGGAGTGACCAGCTCGAGGCTGACACTGTGAATCTTCGAAACGCTCACGCCCGCAAGGTAAAGATCGTTCCGGATGCTTGCGCATCGGTTCAAGGAACTATTGGCCTTGGCGAACCAGGCAGGGAAAGGGATTGCATCAAGCTATCTACTTGATCTTCTAATGCGTGAATTTCTGCTTGAAGGCGAGCAACTTCGTCGCTATTAACCTTAGAGGACGCACTGGATGGCGATGGTGTACTTTGGAGTTTAATCAGATCCCCTGCAATTTTTAGTGCTGCCATCATACTGGCGCGCTCAATACTCCGATTGCCACCATTAATCGCTAATTTGATTTGTTCATCAACTAAAACGCAAGCTGCACGCAATAGTGGCTCATGTTCTGTACTAGTAGACAGGGTAATCTTTTGGCCGGCGAGAGTTACTTCAATGCGTTGTTGGCTCACTATCATCCTCTGGAGTATTGGGTGGAGTTACTTCATTCAGTAGATTCAGCTGGCGTCCATCACCCTGATCGGGCAGACGACTCAAAATATGTTGTATGCGTTTTTGCGCATCTTCAATTTTACCTTGCAGTTGAGTGCGGTTTTGATGAAGTTCCTTAACTGCTTCAGTAATGAGCTGAACTTTTTCGGATAAGCGTTTGACAGATGCATTGACGGCATCTAGGTCAGCGCTGTTATCGCCCAGGGAAAATTGGTTTAGTTCGTTCATACTGGCATTGTAGCCTCAGGAAATGTTGGAAGAAGTGGTTTTCTGCAAGGGGTTTAGATGGGCAGGCAAATCCACTCATTGCCAAGCTTTTCCAGATGAATCCGGCCATCAAATAATGCTATCAGGGCCTGATGGGTTGCTGGATCCTTACTGGCGCCCTGAAAATACAATTTTCCTTGCTGAATCATCACCAGATGGTCTGCTTTTAGTGCGAACTGGATTTCATGTAAGACGGTCACAACAGTTTTTCCTTGGTCAAGCAATTCCTTTTGCCAGATCAGCCAATCTGCTTGATGGGGTGGATCTAAATTTGCTAGTGGCTC